>NZ_OPYO01000021.1:0-227029 GCF_900275665.1 Pseudomonas sp. JV241A | reverse complement strand
GTGCATCCCGCCGTGAAAGCAGGCCAGCGGCCTGCTTTCACGGCGGGATGCACAACAGATGGGGGTGGCTGGGGCTATTTCAAGGGCGAGGTCATTTCTTCGATCTTGAAATGTGCTCGCGCCGTGGCAATCGGCTCATCCGGGTTGCCTTGCCAGGCCGTGATCGCCACATTGGTCACCCGCCGGCCCTGGCGCCACAGCTGGCACTGGGCGTGGGTGTCGCGATAATGGCCGGCACGCAGGTAGTCGATGGAAAAGTCGATGATTTTCGGAATTGCCGCACTTTCACTGAAAATCAGCAAGTACAGCGCAGCCGACAACTCCATGAAGCCGGCAATCACCCCGCCGTGGATCGCTGGCAGCAACGGATTGCCGATATTGTCCTGGCTGGCCGGCAGGCAGAACAGCAGGTCATCGCCCTGACGGCTGCACTGGATACCAATCAATCCGGCATAAGGGATCAACTGCAGCAGCGGTTCGTAATTGCCTTCGGCATGCGCCTGGCGCAGTTGCTGGTGCACTTCTGGCGGGATCATTGGCCACTCCCCTTGAGCTTGTTGGCGAAATTGAGGCCGCCCTTGATGCCCTTGCCCAGACGCATGAAAGTGCCAACCACCTGCGCGATTGGCTGCTCGGGGTCATCCTGGTAAGCCACCCCGCGGGTGAAAATCACATCGCGGGAAACGCGGTAACAGTACGCGTGACCGAAAATATCCTTACCGGCCTCGGCCGGGTGCATGTAGTCGATGCGCAGGTCCAGGGTCGGGCAGACCTCGAACTCAGGCAGCGCGCAAAGGGTGGCCATGCCGCAGGTGGTGTCCATCAGGGTGGTGATCGCCCCGCCGTGCACCGCGCCGGTCTGAGGGTTGCCGACGATCCTCGCGGAGTATGGCAGCACCAGGGTCATGCCCTGGGCGTCAGCGTGATGCACGCGCATCTGGAGTACCTGACAATGGCGTAACGCCGAGAGAAAGCGCTCGGCCATTGCCAGCAAGGAAGTGTCGGTCATTTGAAAAAACTCTCAGGCCATTGAGAACATGCACACAGTCTGGCAAATGTCCATATAGATCCATTTGTTATATATCTGTATGGTGCGCGGAACTTCTACCGGTTACTTGAACTCGAAGGAACAAGTAACTTATTCCACAAGGAGAAACACCCCATGCGTAAACCTTTTGCTTTTGCCGTTATGCTCGCCGCTGCCCTGGGTCTTGCCGCTTGCGATAAAGCCAGCGAAGACAAAGCCCAAGACGCTGCGCAACATTCCGAGAACGCTCAAGAGAAAATGAACGAAGCTCAGGATAAAGTGAACGAGGCAGCGAAAGAAAACGTCGAAGCCGCCAAAGATCAGGCCGAAGCGCAACAAAAAGCCGCTGAAGAAGCTGCGAAAGAAGCCGCTCCTGCTGCCCCAGTTACTCCTGCTGAGCCTGCTAAACAGTAAGCAAGCCTGCCGGAATAAAAAAAACCCGACACTGTCGGGTTTTTTTATGGCTGCCAAAACTGGATTAAACGATTCAGTCGTCACTCTTCAGGCAAGGTTCTCTTTAGCCGGCTCCGGCGCAGGTGCCTCGGTAGGGGTGTAAACCATCACATCGAGCACATCCGAATGGAATTCGCGACGATACAGCACCAGTACCACCCCGGTACTCATCAACATGAACAACCACGGGCTGATAAACCAGCAGAGCATGGCCATACCAAAGTAATAGGAGCGCAGGCCAAAGTTGAACTGGTTGGCGGCCAGTGAAATAACCCTGGCGGCTCTAAGGGCAAACGCCTTGCGTTCAAGTTCGCTGACATGACGCTCACCGATCATCGGCGCCGAGCCCACCAGTACCGCGGCGAAGTTGTATTGGCGCATGCACCAGCTGAAGGTGAAGAAGGCGTAAACAAACACCATTGCCAGGCACAACAACTTGATTTCCGACATCCCCTGGGACGCTTGCTGCACCAGCGGCAGGTCGGCCAGTAGCGATACTGCGCGGTCCGAAGCACCGAGCACGGTGAGAATGCCGGCGAGAATGATCAGGGTGCTGGAGGCGAAGAACGACGCATTGCGCTCAAGGTTGCCGATCACGCTGGCATCGGCGATGCGATTGTCACGCAGCAACATGCGGCGCATCCAGTCTTCCCGGTACAGGTGCAGCACGCTGGCCAGGCAGGCGGTATCGCGGCCCTTCCAGGTGGCGTAGCGGGTATAACCGCCCCAGCACACGGCAAACCAGCAGGCGGCCAGCAGGTGGATCAGATTGCTTTGAATGAAGCTCATGCAAGGTCCTGATTAAGTTTCGAGCACAGTAAATCCCATTGACCGGCTTTCGACGCTTTGCCGCAGAAAAAGACACGTCTGCCGTGCAGAAACGAAAAAGCCCCGCATCCTTTCGGACACGGGGCTCGGAATCTGCCGTACGGTCACCCTGCTGGCTTGTGGCCGGTGCCCGTCAGATGGCCAATTCTCAGGCCAGCACTTCGCGTGGCTTGCCCAGCATGCGGTCGCACAGCACCGCAACACCCAGGGTAATCACCGAAGGCACCAGCCAGGCCAGGCCCTGCTCGCTCAGCGGCAGGTGAGCGAGGATTTCTGGCAGTTCACTGGCCAGCGCGGTGCCCTTGATGGCATCGATCATGCCGAACAGCAGCGACACCAGCATCACCGGCGCCAGAATGCGTACCTGGGAGTTCCACAGCTCTTTGCAGAAGCTCAGGCCCACGACCACGATGCACGGTGGGTAGATTGCCGTCAGCACCGGGATCGAGAACATGATCAGCTTGGTCAGGCCAAGGTTGGAGATCAGCAGCGAGAAGCCGGCGAGGATCACCACCAGGGTGCGGTACGACAGCGGCAGCACCTGGCTGAAGTACTCGGCGCAAGCGCAGGTCAGGCCGACTGCGGTCACCAGGCAGGCCAGGGCAATCAGCACGGCAAGGAAGCCGCTGCCCAGCGAGCCGAAGGTGTGCTGCACATAGGCATGCAACACCGCCGCGCCGTTGCTGGCACCGGCGGCGATTTCATGGCTGCTGGCACCCAGGCGGAACAGGCTGATATACACCAGGGCCAGGCCGACACCGGCGATCAGGCCGGCGATGATCGCGTAGCGGGTGATCAGCCGCGGCGACTCGACGCCGCGCGAACGGATGGCGTTGACGATGACGATACCGAACACCAGCGCACCGAGGGTATCCATGGTCAGGTAACCATTGATGAAGCCCTGGGAGAACGGCGCGGCGACGTAAGCAGGCTGCGCTTCACCGATACCACCGGCTGGCAGCATGAACGCGGCGATACCGAGCGCGGCCAGGGCGATGATCTTCAGCGGTGCGAGGAAGCGGCCGACGGTGTCGAGCAGCTTGCCCGGGTACATGGACACCGCCAGTACCACCAGGAAGTACACCAGGCTGTAGATGAACAGGGCCAGCGGGCTTTCACCGGTCAGCGGTGCAACACCTACTTCGAAGGATACGGTGGCGGTACGCGGGGTGGCGAACAGCGGGCCTACCGAGAGGTAGCACACCGCCGCCAGCAGGCCGCCGGCGACCTTGCCGATCGGGCTGCTCAGGGCATCCATGCCGCCGCCGACCTTGGCCAGGGCAATGACAGTGATGACCGGCAGGCCCACAGCAGTGATCAGGAAACCCAGCGCCGCCATCCACACGTGTGGACCGGATTGCAGACCGACGATAGGTGGGAAAATGATATTGCCCGCGCCGACGAACAAAGCGAACGTCATAAAACCAAGTGCCAGGATGTCCTGGCCTTTCAAAACTTTCATTAAGGAAATACCACACTGCTGAAATCGGGATTTAGAGAGGGATTTCCCCTTGGGTGAGGGAAATGCTGCCTGGCTGGATGAGCCAGACCCGTTTAGCGTGTCGTTCCCTTTTGGGGAGCGGGCACAAAATGAGTGCATAGGTTAACGAATTTGACACAGAAACGCACTGCTGCAGGGCTGCTTGTCCGATGTGTGAATATGCGTGTCGCTTGCGCGACAGCTCCAAGCCGCAAGTTACAAGCCGCAAGCTTGCCGCAACACCCTCTTGCAGCTTGAAGCTTGTCGCTTGAAGCTGCTGCCCAGTAAACAAAAAAGGCCACCCGAAGGTGGCCTTTCTTGTTTACTGGGCAGTGATTACTTCTTCACTTCCCAGCCAGTCAGCTCGGCCAGGGCCTTGCCGATGTCTGCCAGCGAACGCACGGTTTTCACACCAGCGTCCTGCAGCGCAGCGAATTTCTCGTCTGCAGTGCCTTTGCCGCCGGAGATGATGGCGCCAGCGTGGCCCATACGCTTGCCCGCAGGAGCGGTAACACCAGCGATGTAGGAAACTACAGGCTTGGTCACGTGAGCCTTGATGTAGGCAGCCGCTTCTTCTTCAGCCGAACCGCCGATCTCGCCGATCATAACGATCGCTTCGGTCTTCGGGTCTTCCTGGAACAGCTTCAGGATGTCGATGAAGTTGGAGCCCGGAATCGGGTCGCCACCGATACCGACGCAGGTGGACTGACCGAAACCGGCGTCAGTGGTCTGCTTGACCGCTTCGTAGGTCAGGGTGCCGGAACGCGAAACGATACCGACCTTGCCTGGCAAGTGAATGTGACCTGGCATGATGCCGATCTTGCACTCGCCCGGAGTGATGACGCCTGGGCAGTTAGGGCCGATCAGGGTAACACCCAGCTCGTCGCACTTGACCTTGGCATCGAGCATGTCCAGGGTAGGAATGCCTTCGGTGATGCAGACGATCAGCTTGATGCCGCCGAAGGCAGCTTCCAGGATCGAGTCCTTGCAGAAAGGAGCCGGAACGTAGATGACCGACGCGTCAGCGCCGGTAGCTTCTACGGCTTCTTTCACAGTGTTGAACACTGGCAGGCCCAGGTGGGTGGTACCACCCTTGCCTGGGGTCACGCCGCCGACCATCTTGGTGCCGTAGGCGATGGCTTGCTCGGAGTGGAAAGTACCTTGCGAGCCGGTGAAGCCCTGGCAGATGACTTTGGTGTCTTTATTGATCAGGACGCTCATTACTTGCCCTCCGCAGCTTTGACAACTTGTTGAGCAGCGTCGGTCAGGCTGGTTGCCGCAATGATGTTCAAACCGCTTTCTGCCAGTACTTTAGCACCCAGTTCAGCGTTGTTACCTTCCAGGCGAACAACAACCGGTACTTTAACGCCGACTTCTTTCACAGCGCCGATGATGCCTTCGGCAATCATGTCGCAGCGAACGATGCCGCCGAAGATGTTGACCAGAACGGCCGCGACATTGCTGTCGGACAGAATGATCTTGAAGGCTTCGGTAACGCGCTCTTTGGTAGCACCACCACCTACGTCGAGGAAGTTGGCTGGCTTGCCGCCGTGCAGGTTGACGATGTCCATGGTACCCATGGCCAGGCCAGCACCGTTGACCATGCAGCCGATGTTGCCTTCCAGGGCCACGTAGTTCAGCTCGAAGCTGGCAGCGTGGGCTTCACGAGGGTCGTCTTGCGACGGGTCGTGGAAGGTTTTCAGCTTAGGCTGACGGTACATGGCGTTTGCGTCGATGTTGATCTTGGCATCGAGGCAGTGCAGGTCGCCGTCGGCCTTGATGACCAGCGGGTTTACTTCCAGCAGGGCCAGGTCGTGTTCTTTGAACAGCTTGGCCAGGCCTACGAAAATCTTGGCGAACTGAGCAACTTGCTTGCCTTCCAGACCCAGCTGGAATGCCAGTTCACGACCCTGGAATGGCTGAGCGCCAACCAGTGGATCGATAGTAGCCTTGATGATCTTCTCAGGAGTCTCGTGAGCGACTTTCTCGATGTCCACGCCACCTTCGGTGGAGGCCATGAACACGATACGGCGGCTCGAACGGTCGACTACAGCGCCCAGGTACAGCTCTTTGGCGATGTCAGTGCAGGATTCGACCAGGATCTTGGTCACTGGCTGACCGTTGGCGTCGGTCTGGTAGGTCACCAGACGCTTGCCCAACCATTGCGCAGCGAACGCCTTGGCGTCTTCCTTGCTGCGAACCAGCTTGACGCCGCCCGCTTTACCGCGACCACCGGCGTGGACCTGGGCTTTGACAACCCACTCGGTGCCACCGATCTTGTCGCAGGCTTCTGCGGCAGCTTCAGGGGTGTCGACTGCGAAACCCTTGGAAACTGGCAGGCCGTATTCAGCGAACAGCTGCTTACCCTGATACTCGTGAAGATTCATGCTTTTTACCGTCTTCGTTAGGTACTGCGCTTCGGCGCTGCGCTCCGTGGGAGTGCCGCGCCACCTGTGACCACTTGCCCCCGGTATGCTCCGGGAGTTCGAGTCCGGCGGACTTTCCGCGGTGAGTCATGCACGCAAGACTCACGACGGGCCACCCGCCGTGGTTTCTTATTGTTTAACGCTTCTTACGGTTGGCGACGTGAATGGCACCGCCATTCACAGCCAGCGCGGCTTCATGCAGCGCTTCGGACAGGGTCGGATGGGAGAAAACCATCATGCCCAGGTCTTCGGCGCTGGTGCCGAATTCCATTGCGATTGCACCCTGCTGCACCAGTTCGGCAGCCGATGGGCCAATCACGTGTACACCCAGAACGCGGTCGGTCTTGGCATCGGCGATGACCTTGACGAAACCACCGGTGTCGTTGGCAGCCATCGCACGGCCGCTGGCCGCGAACGGGAAGGTGCCCACGTTAACCTCAACGCCTTCGGCCTTCAAGGTCTGTTCGGTTTTACCGACCCATGCGATTTCCGGGTGGGTGTAGATAACCGACGGGATCAGGTCGTAGTTCATCTGGGCTTTGTGGCCCTTGATGCGCTCGACAACCATGATGCCCTCTTCCGAGGCCTTGTGCGCCAGCATCATGCCACGAACCACGTCACCAATGGCGTAGACGCCCGGTACGCTGGTCGCGCAGTGATCGTCGACGAAGATGAACCCACGCTCGTCGATGGTCACGCCGCTGTCGGCAGCCAGCAGATCGGTGGTCACCGGGCGACGGCCGACCGCAACGATCAGCTTGTCGAAAGTGATTTTCTGCTCGCCATTGGCGTCGGTGTAGGTCACTTCGACCTCAGCGCCGTTGACCTTGGAGCCGGTCACGCGAGCGCCCAGCTTGATGTCCAGACCTTGCTTGGTCAGGGTTTTCAGCGCTTCCTTGGAGACAGCGGCGTCAGCGGCCATCAGGAAGGTGTCCAGGGCTTCCAGGACGGTGACTTCAGCACCCAGGCGAGCCCAGACCGAACCCAGTTCCAGACCGATTACGCCGGCACCGATAACGCCCAGGCGCTTCGGTACGGCCTGGAATTCCAGGGCGCCGGTGGAGTCGACGATGACGTTCTGGTCGACCGGAGCCGGTGGAATGTCGATCGGACGCGAACCGGAGGCCAGGATGACGTTCTCGGCTTCGATGATTTCGGTGGTGCCGTCAGCCTTGGTGACTTCGACCTTCTTGCCAGCCAGCAGCTTGCCGTGGCCCTGGATCGAAGTTACGCCGTTGGCCTTGAACAGGGTGGCAACACCGCCGGTCAGGTTCTTGACGATGCCGGCCTTGCGGCCAACCATCGCGGCGACGTCCATCTTCACTTCACCGGTGGAGATACCGTGGACGTTGAAGCTCTCTTTGGCTTCCTTGTACTTCCAGGAGCTGTCCAGCAGCGCCTTGGAAGGAATGCAACCCACGTTCAGGCAGGTACCGCCGAGGGCCAGCTTGCCTTCGCCGTCAGTGTACTTCTCGATACAGGCAGTGCTCAGACCGAGTTGCGCGGCCTTGATGGCAGCTACGTAGCCGCCAGGACCTGCGCCAATCACTACCACATCAAATTTTTGCGACATTCAGAAAATCCTCTTTAAAGCTGCAAGCGATAAGCTGCAAGCCACAAGTTCAAGCGCAAACCGTTCAGGCTTGCCGCTTGAAGCTTGCAGCTTGCAGCTGCTCAATCAGATATCCAGCAGCAGACGAGCCGGGTCTTCCAGCAGGTTCTTGATGGTCACCAGGAAGGTCACGGCTTCTTTACCGTCGATCAGACGGTGGTCGTAGGACAGTGCCAGGTACATCATCGGACGGATCACGACCTGACCGTTGACGGCCATAGGACGCTGGATGATGTTGTGCATGCCCAGGATCGCGGCCTGTGGCGGGTTGACGATCGGGGTCGACATCATCGAACCAAAGGTACCACCGTTGGTGATGGTGAAGGTACCACCGGTCATTTCGTCGATCGACAGTTTGCCATCACGGGCTTTCTTGCCGAAGGTGGCGATGCCGTTCTCGATTTCAGCCAGGCTCATCTGCTCGGCGTTGCGCAGTACCGGTACCACCAGGCCGCGGTCGCTGGAAACGGCAACGCCGATGTCCGCATAACCGTGGTAGACGATGTCGGAACCGTCGATCGAGGCGTTGACCGCCGGGAAGCGTTTCAGCGCTTCGGTGGCAGCCTTGACGAAGAACGACATGAAGCCCAGGCGGACGCCGTTGTGGGTCTTCTCGAACAGGTCCTTGTACTTCGAACGCAGGGCCATGACTTCGGTCATGTCGACTTCGTTGAAGGTGGTCAGCATGGCCATGTTCGACTGTGCTTCTACCAGGCGCTTGGCCACGGTAGCGCGCACGCGGGTCATCGGCACGCGCTTCTCGGTACGGTCGCCAGTGGCGACAACCGGGGCAGCGGCAGCAGCGGCTGGCTTGGCGGCAGGTGCGGCAGCCGGAGCGGATTTCTTCGCTTCGATGGCAGCAACCACGTCTTCCTTGGTGATGCGACCGTCTTTGCCGGTGCCCTTGATGCTGTTCAGGGCGATGCCGTTCTCTTCGGCCAGCTTGCGAGCAGCTGGCGCGCCGATGGCGTCTTCGTCGCCAGCAGCGGCGGCAGGAGCAGCGGCGGCAGCAGGAGCTGCAGCAGCGGCAGGCGCGGCAGCTGCAACGCCACCTTCCTGGATCGAACCCAGGACTTCGTCGGACAGGACGGTCTCGCCCTCGCCCTTGACGATTGCACCCAGTACGCCGTCAGCGGTAGCCAGTACTTCCAGGACAACCTTGTCGGTTTCGATGTCGACGATCAGCTCGTCACGCTTGACGGCTTCGCCCGGCTGCTTGTGCCAGGTGGCAACGGTGCCATCGGCAACCGATTCCGGGAAAGTAGGGGCTTTGATCTCGATAGCCATTATCAGTGGTTCCTTAAATTCGGTTTCTAGTGCGCGATGGCATTAAACGGTGAAGGCATCTTGCAGCAGTTTTTCCTGCTGCTCGGCGTGCATCGAAGCGTAACCACAAGCGGGTGCTGCCGAAGCATCACGACCGGCGTACTCGAGGACCAGGTCCTTGTTGTGACGGGTCAGGATACGACGCATGTGGTGTTGGCTGCTGTACCAGGCGCCCTGGTTCATCGGCTCTTCCTGGCACCACACCACATCCTTGAGATTGGTGTACGGCGCGAGGATTTCGACCAGGTCGTCTTCAGGGAACGGATACAGCTGCTCGATACGCACGATGGCGATATCTTCGCGGCCTTCGGCACGGCGTTTTTCCAGCAGATCGTAGTAGACCTTGCCGCTGCACAGGACCAGACGAGTGACGTTTTTCGGATCGAGGGTATCGATTTCCGGGATCACGGTCTGGAACGAGCCTTCGGCCAGTTCTTCCAGGGTCGAGATGGCCAGCTTGTGGCGCAGCAGCGACTTCGGCGTCAGCACGATCAGCGGCTTGCGCAGCGGACGGATGACCTGACGACGCAGCAGGTGGTAGATCTGAGCCGGAGTAGTCGGTACGCAAACCTGGACGTTGTGCTCGGCGCACAGCTGCAGGTAACGCTCCAGACGTGCCGAGGAGTGCTCAGGCCCCTGCCCTTCATAACCGTGTGGCAGCAGCATGGTCAGACCGCAAAGACGACCCCACTTGTGCTCGCCGCTGGTGATGAACTGGTCGACAACTACCTGGGCCCCGTTGGCGAAGTCGCCGAACTGCGCTTCCCAGATTACCAGTGCGTTTGGCTGGGTGGTCGAGTAGCCGTATTCGAATGCCAGGACCGCTTCTTCGGACAGGAACGAATCGTACAGGTCGAAACGTGGCTGGCCTTTGTAGAGGTTCTGCAGCGGGATATAGGTGCTGGCGTCCTTCTGGTTGTGCAACACCGCGTGGCGGTGAGAGAAGGTGCCGCGGCCGATATCCTGACCGGTCATGCGGATCGGGTGACCTTCGAATGCCAGGGTGGCGTAGGCCATGGTTTCGGCGTAGCCCCAGTTGATCGGCAAGCCACCGGCCTGCATCTTCTGGCGGTCTTCGTAGATCTTCGAAACCTGGCGCTGAACCACGAAGCCTTCCGGCAGTTCCAGCAGCTTGGCCGACAGTTCCTGCAGGGTCTTGAGGTCGAAGCGGGTGTCGTGACGCGCGGTCCAGGCGTGGCCCAGATACGGACGCCAGTCAACGAACAGCTCTTTGTTCGGCTCTTTGACCAGGCTTTTTACCACATGCAGGCCGTTGTCCAGCGCGTTGCGGTACTCGTCGACCTTGGCCTGGACGCGCTCGGCGTCAAGACGACCCGATTGGGTCAGGGCGTCGGCGTACAGCTCGCGGGTGGTGCGCTGCTTGGCGATCTGCTGGTACATCAGCGGCTGGGTGCCGTTCGGCTCGTCGGCCTCGTTGTGGCCGCGACGACGGTAGCAGACCAGGTCGATGACCACGTCACGCTTGAACTGCATGCGGTAATCGACGGCCAGCTGGGTCACGAACAGCACCGCTTCCGGATCATCACCGTTGACGTGCAGGATCGGCGCCTGAATCATCTTGGCGACGTCGGTGGCGTACTCGGTGGAACGCGAGTCCAGCGGGTTGCTGATGGTGAAACCAACCTGGTTGTTGATCACGATGTGCACGGTACCGCCGGTCTTGAAACCGCGGGTCTGCGACATCTGGAAGGTTTCCATGACCACGCCTTGACCGGCGAATGCCGCGTCACCGTGGATGGAAATCGGCAGTACCTTGTCGCCAACGGTGTCGTTGCGACGGTCCTGACGGGCACGTACCGAACCTTCAACCACTGGCGAGACGATTTCCAGGTGCGAAGGGTTGAACGCCATGGCCAGGTGAACTTCGCCACCGGCGGTCATCACGTTGGACGAGAAGCCCTGGTGGTATTTCACGTCACCGGAGCCCAGCTCGACCTTCTTCTTGCCTTCGAACTCGTCGAACAGATCGCGCGGGTTCTTGCCGAAAGTGTTGACCAGCACGTTGAGACGGCCGCGGTGGGCCATGCCGATGACAACTTCCTTGGTACCGTAGGAACCGGAGCGCTGGATCAGCTCGTCCAGCATCGGAATCAGGCTCTCGCCGCCTTCCAGGCCGAAACGCTTGGTGCCCGGGTATTTGGTACCCAGGTATTTTTCCAGACCCTCAGCGGCGGTGACGCGCTCGAGCAGGTGGCTCTGAATATCCGCGGAGAAGACTGGACGCCCACGCACGCTCTCCAGACGCTGCTGGAACCAGCTGCGCTGCTCGGAGTCGACGATGTGGGTGAATTCGGCGCCAATGGTGCGGCAATATGTCTGCTGCAAAGCGTCGAAGATTTCGCGTAGGCTCGCTTCCTCTTTGCCGATGAACAGGTCGCCGGCACGGAAGGTCGTATCAAGATCGGCATTGGTCAAGCCGTAATGATTGATCGACAGGTCTACTGGCGCAGGGCGCTGCCACAACCCCAGGGGGTCGAGCTTCGCGGCTTGGTGGCCGCGCATACGGTAGGCCTGGATCAGTCGCAGAACTTCAACCTGCTTCTTCTCGTGTTCACTGCTCACGCTCCCGGCGGAAACCGGTTGGGCGCGGCGCTGGTTCTTTGCCAGCAGTACGAAATGGTCGCGGATTGTAGAGTGCGATACATCGGTAGCGGTGCTGCCTTCGGCGGGCAACTTCTGGAAGTAAGTGCGCCACTCTTCTGGCACAGCGTTAGGGTCGTGCAGGTAAAGCTCGTAGAGCTCTTCCACATATGCAGCGTTACCACCTGAAAGGTGGGCGCTATCCCACATGCGCTGCATCACGCTTTCTTGCATGCTTGGTCACCCTCGGTTAGGGGACGGATCGGCAAGAGCCACAGCACGCCTGGAAAAGTCCTAATGCAGCGACCCAACCAAGCCACCAAGGATCCTACAGATTTTCCGGGTACCAGCCCGGAAGCCCCTGCTGGTCTCATATCTTCATAGGTAAAAGCTTGGGCTTTGTGGGCCCGAGCTCGGGTTTCACCTTGGTGCGGGCAAGGGCCCGCACCTTGGCGTACTACGGGTACAACACTTTTAAAATCAGGTACCGCTTTGCAGCAGCATGTTACGTACGTGACCGATGGCCTTGGTCGGATTCAGACCTTTAGGGCAAACGTTTACGCAGTTCATGATGCCGCGGCAACGGAACACGCTGAACGGGTCATCCAGCGAAGCCAGACGCTCCTGGGTCTTGGTGTCACGACTGTCGGCCAGGAAACGATAGGCCTGCAGCAGTGCAGCTGGACCGAGGAACTTGTCCGGGTTCCACCAGAACGACGGGCAGGAAGTCGAGCAGCAAGCGCACAGAATGCACTCGTACAGACCGTCCAGCTTTTCACGCTCTTCCGGCGACTGCAGGCGCTCGATGGCCGGAGCCGGCGTGTCGTTCTGTAGGAATGGCTTCACCTTCTCGTACTGCTTGTAGAAGATGCTCATATCGACGACCAGGTCACGAATGACCGGCAATCCAGGCAAAGGGCGGACGATCAGCTTGTTGCGCTTGACCACAGCCGAAAGCGGCGTGATGCAGGCCAGACCGTTCTTGCCGTTGATGTTCATGCCATCGGAACCGCAAACACCTTCACGGCAGGAGCGACGATACGAGAAACCTTCGTCCTGCTCTTTGATCAGTGCCAATACATCGAGAACCATCAGGTCCTTGCCGCCGGTATCGACCTGGAACACCTGCATCTTGGGTGCCGAGTCGGTATCGGGGTTGTAACGATAAACTTCGACTTGCAACATTGTGGCCACCCTTAGTAAGTCCGGACTTTAGGCTCGAACGCCGGAACGGTTTTCGGCGCGAAGTTGACGGCGCGCTTGGCGACGCGCTTCTCACCCGGGAAGTACAGGGTGTGGCACAGCCAGTTTTCGTCGTCACGGTCTTCGAAGTCTTCACGGGCGTGCGCACCGCGGGACTCTTTACGGACTTCTGCAGCGATTGCAGTGGCTTCAGCGACTTCCAGCAGGTTCTGCAGCTCCAGCGCTTCGATACGCGCGGTGTTGAAGGCCTGGGACTTGTCGTTGATCTTGACGTTGGCGATACGCTCGCGCAGACCGGCCAATTGCTCGATACCCTTCTGCATGTATTCGCCAGTGCGGAATACACCGAAGTAGTTCTGCATGCAGCTCTGCAGCTCGCGACGCAGGGTAGCCACGTCTTCACCGGTGTTGCGCTCGTTGAGCTTGTTCAGGCGGCTCAGGGCAACATCGATGTCGGTGTCGCTGGCGTCGAGGTATTCGATACCGTCGCTCAGCGCTTTTTCCAGGTGCAGGCCGGCAGCACGACCGAAGACCACCAGGTCGAGCAGCGAGTTGCCGCCCAGGCGGTTGGCACCGTGAACCGATACGCACGCCACTTCACCTACCGCGAACAGACCCGGGATGATGTGATCAACGCCATCGGCGTCCTGGGTCATCGCCTGGCCATGGATGTTGGTGGCAACGCCGCCCATCATGTAGTGGCAGGTTGGAACAACAGGAACCGGCGCGACCACAGGGTCGACGTGAGCGAAGGTCTTGGACAGTTCACAGATACCTGGCAGGCGGCTGTGCAGTACTTCTTCACCCAGGTGGTCAAGCTTGAGCATCACGTGGTCGCCGTTAGGGCCACAGCCGTTGCCGGCGATGATCTCTTTAACCATGGAACGGGCCACAACGTCACGACCAGCAAGGTCTTTGGCGTTAGGCGCGTAACGTTCCATGAAACGCTCGCCGTGCTTGTTGATCAGGTAACCGCCTTCACCACGGCAACCTTCAGTGACCAGTACACCAGCGCCGGCGATGCCGGTCGGGTGGAACTGCCACATCTCGATATCCTGGACCGGAACGCCTGCACGCAGGGCCATGCCGATACCGTCACCGGTATTGATCAGGGCGTTGGTGGTGGAGGAGTAGATACGGCCTGCACCGCCAGTGGCCAGAACGGTGGCCTTGGCCTTGATGTACAGGGTTTCGCCGGTCTCGATGCAGATTGCGATCACACCGACGAACGCGCCTTCCTGGTTCTTCACCAGGTCAACTGCGTAGTACTCGTTGAGGAAGGTGGTACCTGCCTTCAAGTTGCCCTGGTACAGGGTGTGCAGCAGCGCGTGACCGGTACGGTCGGAAGCGGCGCAGGTACGGGCGGCCTGGCCACCTTTACCGAAGTCCTTGGACTGACCGCCGAACGGACGCTGGTAGATACGGCCTTGTTCGGTACGCGAGAACGGCAGACCCATGTGGTCCAGCTCGAACACGGCAGCAGGGCCTTCCTGACACATGTATTCGATAGCGTCCTGGTCACCGATGTAGTCGGAACCCTTGACGGTATCGTACATGTGCCAGCGCCAGTCATCGTTCGGGTCGGCCGAAGCGATGGCACAGGTGATGCCACCCTGGGCCGATACAGTGTGCGAACGGGTCGGGAAGACCTTGGTGATCACGGCAGTCTTGTGACCGCCCTGAGCCAGCTGCAGCGCAGCGCGCATGCCGGCACCGCCACCACCAATGATGATGGCGTCGAATGTAATCGTAGGAATGTTAGCCATGAATCAGATACCCCAGAGAATCTGCACACCCCAGACGAAGTACGCGAACATCGCGACACCACATACCGCCTGGAACAGGAAACGTACGGCAGTCGCCGACTTGCCCAGCGCCATCGGCGTCAGGTAGTCGGTGGCAATGGTCCACATGCCGACCCAGGCGTGAGCGCCCAGGGCTACAAGGGCCAGCAGACTGAAGATACGCATCGCGTTGTTGGAGAACAGAGCGTGCCACTGGGCAAACTCGATGCCCGGGTGCGCGACCAGGTATCCGATCAGGAAAATGAAATAAGCCGCGAGAACGACCGCAGAAACGCGCTGCGCCATCCAGTCATAGAGGCCCGAACGCGAGAGGTTCGTGACGTTGGTTACCATATCCAAACTCCTGCCAGCACGATCACCACCACGGAGACGGCGATGATAATTTTCGAGCCCAGTCGGCCGCCTTCCAGCGTTTCACCGATGCCCATGTCCATGATCAAGTGGCGCACACCGGCTACCAAGTGATACAGCAAGGCGGACAGGAGGCCCCATGCCACGAACTTGGCCAGCGGACTGGTCAAGCATGCCTTCACCTCGGCGAAACCTTCCTCCGAACCCAGGGATTTGCCCAATGCATAAAGCATGAAGCCAAGGCCCAGGAAGAGGATGATGCCGGAAACACGGTGAAGAAATGACGTAACGCCGGTAATGGGGAGTTTGATGGTCCTTAGGTCTAGGTTTACAGGTCGTTGGCTTTTCACGGCTTTTTTCACACTGAAGAGCCCCTAGCAAGCAGGGCAAAGTTGTTGGTAAGTGTACTGGTCAGGTACCCACCACCCAGGGAGTGACGACCCCAGCAACACGGGCTTGCAAGCCCCTGGCGGTCGGGGGCCGATTATAGACAGTTAGGCTACTAATGACAACGCAGACACCTAGCCCAAATAGCGCATTGCCTTTAGCCAACAAAAGGCGTAAACGGGCGGTAATTTCGAGGAAAAACAGCGCCCAAAGCCCTTTACAACCGTGCTTTAGGCAAATTGACATTCGAATTTATCTCACTATAGTGGTGCGGGCCCTGCGTGGGGGGTCTGTCTGATGATTTCAAGCATTAATAGGAGGCCACATGGCTGACAAAAAAGCGCAGTTGGTCATCGAGGGCGCAGCCCCCGTCGAGCTGCCCATTTTAACCGGCACCGTTGGTCCCGATGTTATCGACGTTAGAGGGTTGGGGGCCACGGGTCACTTCACTTTCGACCCTGGTTTCATGGCGACCGCATCCTGCGAGTCGAAGATCACTTATATCGACGGCGACAAGGGTATCCTGCTGCACCGCGGCTATCCGATCGAGCAACTGGCCGAAAAATCCGACTACCTCGAGACCTGCTACCTGCTGCTCAACGGCGAATTGCCGAATGCCGAGCAGAAGGCCCAGTTCGTCAGCACCGTGAAGAACCACACCATGGTTCACGAGCAGTTGAAGTCCTTCTTCAACGGCTTCCGCCGCGACGCCCACCCGATGGCCGTCATGTGCGGCGTGGTTGGCGCCCTGTCGGCGTTCTACCACGACTCTCTGGACATCAATAACCCGCAGCACCGCGAAATCTCCGCGGTTCGCCTGGTCGCCAAGATGCCGACCCTGGCGGCGATGGTGTACAAGTACTCCATGGGCCAGCCCATGATGTACCCGCGCAACGACCTGTCGTACGCGGAAAACTTCCTGCACATGATGTTCAACACCCCGTGCGAGATCAAACCGATCAGCCCGGTACTGGCCAAGGCAATGGACCGGATCTTCATCCTCCACGCCGACCACGAGCAGAACGCATCGACCTCCACCGTCCGTCTGGCCGGCTCGTCGGGCGCCAACCCGTTCGCCTGTATCGCTGCCGGTATCGCTGCACTGTGGGGCCCTGCCCACGGCGGCGCCAACGAAGCCGTGCTGACCATGCTCGATGAAATCGGCGATGTCTCGAACATCGACAAGTTCATCGCCAAGGCCAAGGACAAGAACGATCCGTTCAAGCTGATGGGCTTCGGTCACCGCGTTTACAAGAACCGCGACCCGCGCGCCACCGTGATGAAACAGACCTGCGACGAAGTCCTGCGCGAGCTGGGCATCAAGAACGATCCGCAGCTGGAACTGGCCATGCGCCTGGAAGAGATCGCCCTCACCGATCCTTACTTCATCGAGCGCTCGCTGTACCCGAACGTCGACTTCTACTCGGGGATCATCCTCAAGGCGATCGGCATTCCAACCAGCATGTTCACCGTGATCTTCGCCCTGGCGCGGACCGTCGGCTGGATTTCGCACTGGAAAGAAATGCTCTCCAGCCCTTACAAGATCGGCCGCCCTCGCCAGCTGTACACCGGCTACGAGTCGCGCGACATCGTCAAGCTGGAAGACCGCAAGTAAGCCCTTGGGCCGAAAACGAAAAAAGGCTGCCTTCGGGCAGCCTTTTTTATTGCGCTTTCATCGCGGTTAACGCCCCTGCAGGAGCGGGCTTACCCAGCGATTATCCAACAGTTAACCAATAGCCCCTGCTCGCCACAACTGTACTTACTATTTCTCAGCCTTCGCCTTCAACGCCTTCAAAGTATTGAACGGCGCATCCACCACAAACTTGTTGGCCACCATCGACGGCACGCTGCCGCCCGGCTCGGTATGCACCTGGTAAGTCACCTCGGTACCACCGTCTTTTGGCTGCAGCTTCCAGAAGCCATCAACCTTGGCCACCCGCACGAAGCCCTTCTCTTCCGGCAGGTATTTCGGCACACCTTCAAGCTTGCGGGTCAGGCTGCCATCGGCGGCCTCGGTAGTGGTGACATGCATGACCGAATCACGCGCAGTGACCGGCCACGGGGTATTGAACTGAGTGTAGGTCCAGCTCTGGTCACCCTCGGATTTCAGCAGCTTCTGCGACTTGCACTCATGGATCCAGGCGCAGGCACCGGCGACATCTTCCTGCAGGGCCCTGACCTTCGCCAGCGGCGCCTTGATAAAGGTTACCCCGCGATAGGCCTTGTAATCGGAACCGGCCACCTCACTGAGCTCGACCTTGATCCCGCCTTCGTTCTTGGCTTGCTTCCAGTCCTCGGCATGAGCCAGCGGCACCAGCACCGCACCAAGACCCAAAACCAGTGCCACTTGCTTAAACGATCCCATTCTCTTGTTCCTTATTGTCGAAGACCCGCGTTTCAAGCTGCCGTCATTTGCTCCAGCCATCCCAGGATCCTGATTGCCTCGTCGCGGTCGTTGCCGCAGGTGTCGGCCTCCGCCTTGAAACCACCGCACACCGCCGGACGCTCGGGCTTGCCGAACAAGCCACAGAGATTGGCAACCGACAGATGCAGGCAGCGCTCACCGGCAGGCTTGCCCTTGGGCATGCCCGGTATCGGCGAGCTGATGGAGGGCGCAATGCAGCAGGCGCCACAACCTTCACGGCAATTCATGACAACAGAATCCTCGGAGTAACAAATGATGAATGAACCCGGATAGTAACCGCTTAAACAGGTGTTTGAAATTGCTCGCAGGATGAAATATCAGCTTGAACGTGATGACCGAACAGTCAGTTCCACGCTACTGCTTGAACTCGAACTCGATTGCCGCACCCTCGACATCCTTGCGACTTTCGTTGCGCAGTTGCAGTTGCATTTCGTTGCTGATCAGCCGGCCATTGAGCTGGAACGGGCTATCGGACGGCGGCTTTTCACCGAACAGGTAGGGCAGCAAGGGCTTGGGCAGCGGCGCCTGCTCCTGGGTGTCGGGCTTGAGTTCCTTGACCATGCTGGAGGGCAGGCTCAGGTCGAGCTTGGCCTTGGGCAAGGGTGCCGGTGCCGCTTTGGCGTTTTTACGCGGGGTACGCTTGGTGGCCTTGGTGGTTGCCTTCTTGCGTACCGGTGGCGCTTTTGCCTGCTTTGGCTTGACCGCAGGCTTGGCGCTTTTCGTTGCAGGGGCTTTGCCGGCTGGCGCAGTTTCGGCCACAGCTGCCGAAGAGCAAGCCAAGCCACCGAGCAGGCACAGGGACAACCCGATACAACGCAACGCTTTCATAGGCACCGACGATTATCCCTGAAAATGCTTATGCTCCCCGTTCCTGACACGACTGGCAAGCCTAGAAAAAAGCGCCCGAGGCGGACTCCTGGCACAGTTGGCTGGCCAGCATGCCCAGGGTCATCACCGCCCGCTCCGCTTCACGGCTCCACGGGATGCCACAGTTCAGGCGAATGCAGTGGTTGAACTGCTCGGTGTTACTGAAGATCAACCCCGGGGCGATACTGATGCCCTGCTGCAGCGCGCGCACATGCAACTCCTGGGTATTGACCCGCCCCGGCAGGCTGACCCAGAGAATGAAGCCGCCAGTTGGCCGGGTCATCTGCGTGCCTTCCGGGAAGTGCTGCTGTACCGCCAATTGGTAGGCACTGAGATTCTTCCGGTACTCCTGACGGATGTAGCGCAAGTGCCGGTCGTAACCGCCATTCTCCAGGTAGGACGCCACCCCCATCTGCGTCACGCTGCAGGCTGAATGGGTGGTGAAGGTCTGCAAACGCTGGATTTCCGCCTGATACTTGCCAGCGACCATCCAACCGATCCGCACACCTGGCGACAGGGTCTTGGAAAAGCTGGAGCAATAGATCACCCGCCCCAACCGATCAAAGGCCTTGAGCGACTTGGTCTTGCCCTGCTCGAACATCAGTTCGCCATAAATGTCGTCTTCAACGATCTGAATGTCGAAATCCGAGGCCAGGCGCAGCAACTGTTTCTGCCGGTCTTCCGGAATGGTGCCGCCCAGCGGATTGCTCAGGCGCGCGGTCAACACCAGCGCCTTGATCGACCACTGGTTGGCCGCCAGCTGCAGCGCCTCGAGGCTGATACCGGTGGACGGATCACTGGGGATTTCGATCACTTTCAGCCCGAGCAGGTCGGCCAGCTGCAGCAAGCCGTAGTAGGTCGGCGACTCGGCGGCGATCAGGTCGCCCGGCCGGGTCAGCACCCGCAGCGACATCTGCAGGGCATCGACGCAGCCATGGGTGACCACCACTTCACTGGGGTCGACCACCACGCCGGCATCGCGCATGCGTATGGCGATCTGCCGACGCAACGGCTCGAAACCCGGGCTGAACATGTAGCTGAAGGCCCGCGGGCTATGAAAGCGGGTGACCTTGGCCAACTGCTGGTGCAGCGCCCGCACGGGCAAATAATCGACATGGGGTACCGCCGCGCCGAAGGGGAACACCCCGTCGCGCCGAGCTTCGGTCAGAACCTGCTGGATGATGCTGCTGCGCGTCACCAGGCCGGGGCGCTCGACCCGGGCGATGTCCGGCGTCTGCGCAGTCAGGGCGGGTGTCTGGTGTACGTAGTAGCCGGACTGCGGCCGCGCGCGAATCAGGCCCTGGTCTTCGAGGTTGGCATAGGCCTGCAGCACGGTGGCATGACTGACATTGAGCTGCGAGCTCATCTTGCGCACCGACGGCACACGCTCACCTGGCTGATACACACCGCGGCGAATATCTTCGGCCAGTTGCTGGGCGATGCGCTGGTAGAGCAACAGGTTGGTCATGATCAGTTCTCGACACGCAGGCAATGTAGTTGTTTTTGTACGGCTGTTTCGAGCAAGAATACCGGAACAGTTGCGAAGTGTACTGGGACAGATTGCAGAATAGTCGACAATACAGTTGCGTGACAGAGGCAGGGGTGTGCCATTTGTCACAACCAGGGTGGGGATGTTGAGGCTGCGAGCTTATCCATTCGATGTGGCGCCGCTGCTGGCCCCTTCCGCCCTTACGGCGGGTCCCTTTTGTTCTTGGCAAAAGGAACCAAAACCGCTCGCTCCCGCATACGGCCCTACGCTGCGCTCCGGGTTCCTTCGCTACGGTGCCTCCTGAAGTCGCGAAGTTACGGGCGGCGCCTGCACTGGCGTATCTGCGAAAGCAGATGTTGGCGCAGCCAGGCTGACGCAGGAGCGGGACAAGCCCGCTGGTAAAACGAGTACCAACTTGCTTGATCTTGATCTTGATCTTGATGTTCATGCACGCATTTCCAGGCGCCGCGAAAAGCGACTTCAGGAGGCCGAGCGTAGGTGCCTGTAGGGGCGGTGCGCAGCACCTTCGGCGTCAGCCGAAGACGCGAGACGTAGACTTGGCGTAGCAAGTCGTAGGCCGCGATGCCCCGGAAGGTGCCGTAGCGAGGGGACCCGAAGCGCAGCGTAGGGCCGTATGCAGGAGCAAGCGGTTTTGCCTACCTTTTCCCAAGAGAAAAGTAGGCCGCCGTAAAGGCGGAAGGGGCCGGCAGCCGCACCACACCGAATGGATAAGCCCGCAGTTTCAAAAACCCAACCCAAGCTCCTGAAGAGCCATAAAAAACCCGGAGAGGGACACTCACCGGGTTTCTTCATCTATTACTCAGCGTGCGGCGCCGAGCTTGCCTTTTTCGTCGGAGAAGACGATCTCGACCCGACGGTTCTGCGCCCTGCCCCGCTCCGAGGCGTTAGCCTCGACCGGATACTGGTCGCCGTACCCTTCGACCTGGATGCGCTTTTCATCGACACCCAGATCGATCAGCATGTCGGCCACTGCCTGAGCCCGATCACGGGAGAGCTTGAGATTGTCTTCCGGCGCACCGGTACTGTCGGTGTAACCCTCGATACGCACGACCCGCTTGGGGTTGAGCTGGAGGAACTGCACCAGCTTGAGCACGGTACGGCTGGCGGAGTTCTTCAGCTCCGCATGGCCGGTATCGAACAGCACGTCGCCCAGGGTCATGACCAGACCACGGTCGCTCTGCTCAGTGGCCAGGCTGACGATCTGCGCCTCCAGCCACTTGCCCTGCTGCTGTACGCTGGCAAGCTTGGCTTCGCGCAGGGCCAACTGCAGGCGCTGACGCTCGAGCTCAAGTTTGGCCAGGCGCTCCTGATTGAGGACCAGGTTGCTGTGCTCGCGGGCAATGTCGCTGTAGCGCTGGCTCAGGTAGGCATAGTGGCGCACATCGGCACCGGTCCCCAGATAACTGGACAGGCGCTCGGCACGGGCCAGCGATTCACCGGCACGGATCACGTCACGCGGCGCACTGCGCAACACGTCGGAATCGTCCTTGACCGTCTGGAACTTGGCCGTGGCCTCATCCAGCGCCGTCTCGCTGCGCTGGCTGGCGCAGCCCTGCAGGCCCACTACCCCGACCAACAATAATGCCGCCAAAGGTTTGATCGAACTCACCGCTGCTCTCCCAACTGTTTACGCAGGCGATTGACCCGCGACTGCAGCAAGTCCAGCTGCTCCTTGCTCTTGACCGTCAGCACCTGGGCCTCGGCCAGGCGTGCATCGAGCTCGGCCTGCTCGGCGCGCATGCGCGCGTCGCGATAGGATTCGCTGGTCATGTTGGCGCGGGCGCGGGCCAGTTTGTCTTCAGCCAGCTTCAGCTCTGCCACTTCATCGGTGGCACCAACGGCCTTGGCCTGCTCCAGCGCCTGTTCGGACAGGCGTAGCTGTTCATTGGGGGCCGGGTCATTGGCGCATCCGGCCAGTGCCAGCAGCGCCAGGGCGGCGAATAGTGAATGAGTTCTCACGCAATCTTCCTACTGTTTAGGGGCATCCAGCGGTGCCTGCATCTGCGCTTTCCAGCGCTCGACATTACGTTGCAGTACCGCTTGGGACACGCCGGAGGCCGGCAATTCTGTCAGTTTTTTTGCCAGTTGTCCGCGTAACCAGGCGTCATTGCATGCCGAATTATGCGACAGCGCCAGGTACAGCCCAGGGCGGTCCAGGGGCAAGCCGCGGGCAATCAGCTCGTTGCTCATGCCCAGGGTCTGGGCCATGGCCATGCCGGCGTAGCGACCGGCCAGCACATAGTCGACCTGGCCGAGCAGCAGTTTCTGAAATGCCTGGGTCAGGTTCTGCGCCGGCGCCAGCTTCAACTGACTCTTGGCGTAGGCGGAAAATTCGGGTGTCAGCCGGGCTTTCTCCGACACACTGCCTTGATGCTCGTGCAAATCGGACAAGGTGTTGTAAACCAGTGGCGAATCGTGACGAGTCCAGACCACGTATTCATTGCTCAGCAACGACGGGTGAACATAGTCGACGGTGGTCAGTTCGGCCACCGCGAAGGGTGAATCGATCAACAGATCGACGCGCCCGCTGCGCACCTCTTCCAACGCCTGACTGCGGGTACCGCTGTCGAGGACTTCAATCTTCAGGCCCAACTCGCCGGCAACCTGCCTGAACAGGTCGACGTTGGCGCCAATCAGGTGCTTGGGATCCTGCGGGTCGCGCCATGAATACGGCGGGGCATCGGGGCTTCCGGTGGCCACCAGCCGCTCGCATTTACCCACCGCCCAGGCCTGCAATGGCATCAGCACCGCAGCAGCCACCAGCGCCGTGTTTATCCGGCCACGCCATCCCATGCAACGACTCCCTGATCTTTTTAGCCCGAATGAAAAAGCCCGGTCCGCCGGGCTGTGCAAGGCTGGCCTGCACAGCCCGAACGGACCGGGCTCTTTTATAAGTGAAGCGGCTGGATTAAACCAGCTTCTCCAGCTCAGGGATGGCTTCGAACAGGTCAGCCACCAGGCCGTAGTCGGCCACCTGGAAGATCGGCGCTTCTTCATCCTTGTTGATCGCAACGATCACTTTGGAGTCTTTCATGCCGGCCAGGTGCTGGATCGCGCCGGAGATACCGACGGCGATGTACAGCTGTGGTGCAACGATCTTGCCGGTCTGACCGACCTGCATGTCGTTGGGTACGAAACCTGCGTCGACCGCAGCGCGCGAAGCGCCAACGGCTGCGCCGAGCTTGTCGGCCAGGGCGTACAGGTGCTTGAAGTTTTCACCGTTCTGCATGCCGCGACCGCCGGAAACGACGATTTTGGCAGCGGTCAGCTCAGGACGGTCGGACTTGGCCAGCTCTTCGCCAACGAACGCCGATTTGCCAGCGTCGTGGGCAGCAGCGACGGCTTCAACAGCAGCCGAACCACCTTCGGCGGCAACGGCGTCGAAGCCGGTGGAACGCACGGTGATGACCTTGACGGCAGCGTTCGATTGCACGGTGGCAATGGCGTTACCGGCGTAGATCGGACGCTTGAAGGTGTCAGCCGATTCAACCGAGATGATCTCGGAGATCTGGTCGACGTCCAGCAGCGCGGCAACGCGTGGCAGGATGTTCTTGCCGTTGGAGGTGGCAGGTGCCAGCACGTGGCTGTAGCCCTTGCCCAGCTCGGCTACCAGCGGCGCGACGTTCTCTGGCAGCTGGTGAGCGTAGGCGGCGTTGTCGGCAACCAGGACCTTGGCAACGCCGGCGATCTTGGCGGCAGCTTCAGCGACGCCACCGACGTTCTGGCCAGCGACCAGCACGTGGATGTCGCCACCGATCTTGGCGGCAGCAGCAACAGTGTTCAGGGTGGCCGGGGCAACGGCACCTTTTTCGTGTTCAGCGATAACCAGGATAGTCATTTAGATTACCTTCGCCTCGTTCTTCAGTTTCTCGACCAGTTCAGCAACCGACTTGACCTTGATACCGGCGCTGCGGGCAGCCGGCGCTTCGACTTTCAGGGTCTTGTTGGTGGAGGCGGTAGAAACGCCCAGCGCGTCTGGAGTAACGGTCTCCAGCGGCTTCTTCTTGGCCTTCATGATGTTCGGCAGCGACGCGTAGCGTGGCTCGTTCAGGCGCAGGTCGGTGGTGACGATGGCTGGCAGGTTCAGCGCAACGGTCTGCAGACCGCCGTCAATTTCACGGGTGACGTTGACCTTGTCGCCAGCAACCTCGACCTTGGAGGCGAAGGTGCCCTGGGCGTAACCGCTCAGCGCAGCCAGCATCTGGCCGGTCTGGTTGTTGTCGCTGTCGATGGCTTGCTTGCCAAGGATTACCAGCTGCGGTTGCTCTTTGTCGACCACTGCCTTGAGCAGCTTGGCCACGGCCAGCGAAGTCAGCTCTTCAGCCGATTCGACCAGGATGGCGCGGTCGGCACCCAGTGCCAGGGCAGTACGCAGTTGCTCCTGGGCAGTGGCCGGGCCGACGGTAACGACGACGATCTCGCTCGCAACACCCTTCTCTTTCAGGCGTACGGCTTCTTCTACGGCGATTTCGCAGAAGGGGTTCATGGACATCTTGACGTTAGCAAGGTCGACGCCGGAGTTGTCCGCCTTGACGCGAACCTTGACGTTATAGTCGACCACTCGTTTGACAGCTACAAGAACCTTCATGGATTCCTCGTTACTCTCCGGTGAAAAGAATGTCGCCTGGGGCAAACCCGGCGATTGCGCGTGGGTACAAGGGCACCTCTAAAAACGATCACAGGTGGACGAATTTAACCCTGACCCAGCAGTCTCGATTCGGCCTGTCAGTTGCAAAACCCGTGGGGCATTATTTGTCGTGGCGTGTAAACTCCACTACAAAGCGGGTTGTGGCGTAACTGCCCTGCTTTTCGCCTGGTTTTTAGGGGTGCTCCTGCATCCGACGGTCAGCCTACGGCGAGCGCAAAACCGCTCGTATCTTGACCGTAACGCCCAATCCGGTCAATACGGCAAACCGGTCAGCTTCAAGCCGCGCTTCTTTGATTTTACTGGCCTGCGGCAAATTCAAACAAACGTTTGTATTGGACCCCGCGAGTGGTGTAGATATAATGCGCGGCCAAGAGAAAGCGGTGTAGTCCGTCATCGCTCGAGCTACAGCCCGAGCGTCTGAAAAATGACCGCCTGACACCCGCCAACAAAGAAAAACCGATGAGCCTTGAGTAGGAGAGAACCTGTGGAACGCGAATACATGGAATTCGACGTGGTCATTGTCGGCGCTGGCCCGGCTGGCCTGTCCGCCGCCTGCCGACTGAAGCAGAAGGCCGCCGAAGCCGGTAACGAAATCAGCGTCTGCGTGGTCGAGAAAGGCTCGGAAGTCGGCGCCCACATCCTCTCCGGTGCGGTGTTCGAACCGCGCGCCCTGAACGAACTGTTCCCGGACTGGAAAGAGCTCGGCGCCCCGCTCAACACCGAAGTCAAACGCGACGACATCTATGTGCTCAAGGATGCTGGCAGCTCGATCAAGGTCCCTGACCTGTTCGTGCCCAAGACCATGCACAACGAGGGCAACTACATCATCTCCCTGGGCAACCTGTGCCGCTGGCTGGCCCAGCAGGCCGAGAACCTGGGCGTGGAAATCTACCCGGGCTTCGCCGCCCAGGAAGCACTGTTCGACGAAAACGGCGTGGTCCGCGGGATCATCACCGGCGACCTGGGTGTCGACCGTGAAGGCAATCCCAAAGAAGGCCTGTACACCCCGGGCATGGAGCTGCGCGGCAAGTACACCCTGTTCGCCGAAGGCTGCCGGGGCCATATCGGCAAGCAACTGATCAAGCGCTTCAACCTCGACAGTGAGTCCGACGTTCAGCACTACGGTATCGGCCTCAAGGAAATCTGGGAAGTCGACCCGTCCAAGCACGAGCAAGGCCTGGTGGTGCACACCGCCGGCTGGCCGCTGGACGTGATAAGCGCCGAGAACACCGGCGGCTCGTTCCTCTATCACCTGGAAAACAACCAGGTGGTGGTCGGCCTGATCGTCGACCTGTCCTACAGCAACGCCTACCTGTCGCCGTTCGATGAGTTCCAGCGCCTCAAGCACCACCCGGTGATCAGCAAGTACCTCGATGGCGGCAAACGCATCAGCTATGGCGCCCGCGCCATCAGCAAAGGCGGCCTGAACTCGCTGCCGAAGATGGTCTTCAACGGTGGCGCGCTGATCGGTTGTGACCTGGGTACCCTGAACTTCGCCAAGATCAAGGGCAGCCACACCGCGATGAAGTCCGGCATGCTCGCCGCCGAAGCGGTGGCCGACGCCCTGCTGGCCGGCAGCGAAGGCGGCGACCAGCTCAACAGCTACGTCGAAGCGTTCAAGGCCAGCTGGCTGCATGAAGAGTTGTTCGCCAGCCGTAACTTCGGCCCGGCCATGCACAAGTTCGGCCCGATCTTCGGTGCGGCGTTCAACTACGTCGACCAGAACTGGTTCGGCGGCAAGCTGCCGTTCACCCTGCGCGACACCAAGCCGGACTACGCGTGCCTGAAGCTGGCCGCCGACTCGAAAAAAATCGACTATCCAAAACCGGATGGCAAGCTGAGCTTCGACAAGCTGAGCTCGGTGTTCCTCTCCAGCACCAACCATGAAGAAGAGCAGCCGTGCCACCTGAAACTGGCCGATGCGAGCATCCCGATCGGCACCAACCTGCCGCTGTACGACGAGCCGGCCCAGCGTTACTGCCCAGCGGGCGTGTACGAAGTGGTCACTCAGGAAGACGGCAGCAAGCGCTTCCAGATCAACGCCCAGAACTGCGTGCACTGCAAGACCTGTGACATCAAGGACCCTTCGCAGAACATCACCTGGGTCACCCCGGAAGGTGCCGGCGGCCCGACTTACCCGAACATGTAAGTCTGCCGGTAAATAAAAAAGCCCCCTCGCCGTTGTGGCCAGGGGGCTTTTCAATGGCCGCAATTCAGCAGCGTACAGCTTCGTCCTCGAAGGTAGTCGCTTCTCGCGCACCGAAGTACATCGCCGTCAGCAAGCCCACCGCCCCCATGATCAGACAGAAGCCCACGCACACCCATGGGCTCCACGGCATCAGGGCAATCAGCAGCAACGGAGTGGTACTCGCCCACAAGGCGTAGGCAATGTTGTAGGTGAAGGAAATGCCCGACACCCGAATCTGCGCCGGAAACAGCCCGACCATCACCGACGGCACTACCCCGACTACCCCACAGGCCAGGCCGGCCAAGGCGTAGGCCGCGCCGGTCCAGCCCCAACCACCGACCAGACTGGCATAGAGGCCGGCAATACCCAGTGGCAGCAGCAGGCTGTAGATCATCAAGGCACGCCAGGCGCCGATACGGTCGACCAGCAAGCCTGCCAGCACGCAGCCGATATTGAGGAAGACGATGCCCATGCTGCTCAAGGCGAAGGTGTGCCCGGCGCTCATGCCAAAGCGCTGTTGCATCACCGTCGGGGTGATGACTACCAGCACCACTACGGCCGAGGTCAGCACGCAGGTCAGCAGCGCCGCGGGGATCAAGGCGCGGCGATGTTCACGCAAGACGGTACGCAAGGGAAAAGCGGGCGGCTGCTCACGCCGCTCGCGCAAGGCCAGGAACACCGGTGTTTCGCTCAACCAGCGGCGCAGCCACACACCGATCACGCCAAACACGCCGCCGAGCAGAAATGGATAACGCCAGGCGTAATCGAGGATTTCCTGCGGGCTGAACAGTTGCGCCAGCGCCGTGGCGGTCAGGGCGCCGAGCAGGTAGCCGAAGGTCAGCCCCGCCTGCAGGAAGCCCAGGGCATAACCGCGCCGCCCGGCTGGCGCATGCTCGGCGACGAAGGTCCAGGCGCTTGGCACCTCGCCCCCTACCGCCGCGCCCTGAAGGATGCGCAAGGCCAAAAGGATCAGCGGCGCCGCGTAGCCGATATCGGCGTAGGTGGGCATCACACCGATCAGCAGGCACGGCAAGGCCATCATCAGGATACTCAGGCTGAACACCCGCTTGCGTCCCAGGTGGTCGGCAAAATGGGCCATCAGGATGCCGCCCAGCGGCCGCGCCAGGTAACCGGTGACGAAGATGCCGAAGCTCTGCAACAAACGCAGCCATTCGGGCATCTGCGGTGGGAAAAACAACTGGCTCAAGGTCAGGGCGAAGAACACGAAGATGATGAAATCGTAGATCTCCAGCGCCCCGCCCAGGGCTGCCAGGCCCAGGGTCTTGTGGTCGCTGCGCGACAGCCGCAGCGGGCGCGCAGGGTCAGTGGCAGTCATAGAGGTATCCGCAAGTGATCGGAGCCTGCGCGATCGCACGCGTCAGGGCAAACGCCAGAGGATAGCAAAAGCCGCCCGGCCATACCCAGCGCAAAGGCCGGTCCAGGCTCAGGATTGACGGGAAAACGCGGTCTGGGCGAAGTTCATCCGCCGCGGGGCATAGCCCTGGAGGGGGGCGTGCTCGGGGATGCCGGGCAGGCGCCCGATCACTTGGGGCGAGTCGATGATGTTCATGAAGGACTGAATGGTCTCGTTGTCCGGGACCTTGGGCAGGCTGATATTCACCGCCCGGCGCTGGTTATCGGGAATCGAGGGGATCTTCAAATGTTGCGACTCGTACAACAAGGCGTGCTGGATCTGTGGATTGACCCGGCAAAACCGCTCCAGGTCGACCCCGGCATGGCTGGCCAGGTCGATATTGCCCAGCAGCAGATTGAACGGTTGCAGTGCGCTCTGCACCAGACGCTGCAAATCTTCGAAGCTCTCGACCGGAGCGATGCGGTAATAGCCCATGCCATTGAGCATCCGCTCCAGTTGCAGCAACTGGATCGGGTGCTCGTCGGCAATCAGGATCCGCAGCGATTTGTTCGGCATCGTTTATGACCAAGGCTGAGAGCGTTAACGACGTTCCTTGACCATACTGCGCCAGATCATCAATTGCAGGCTATTGGCGGGCACTTCGCCAGATAAAGGGTCTTTACTGATAGTTGTCGGGAAATCGACATAAATCAAGCAGCGCCCCTACGGAATTTTCACAAATTCCCACGCACATCGCCTACTGCGACTCCCAATCGCGCATGCGCAGCCGGCAGTGTTTCATGGCGTTAACAATATGCTTTTCCACCACACTGCGCGAAATACCCAGGCGCTCGGCGATCTGCGGATGCGACAAGCCATCGAGCTTGCGCAACAGGAAACTTTCTCGGCAAGGCTGGCTGAGTTCGGCCAGGGCACGCTGCATCAACTCCAGGCGCTGGTTCAGGTCCATGCTCTGGGACGGCGCGGGGGAAAAGAAACGTTCATCGCTGTCGAGCACTTCAAGCGGCTCGACCTGACGCAGCAGGCCACGCCGATGGCCATCGATCACCAGGTTCAGGGCTGTGCGGTAGAGAAACGCCCGCGGGTGTTCGATTTCACTGCCACCGCTGCGTTCAAGCACGCGGATGTAGGCATCGTGAGCAATGTCTTCGGCTGCCTGCCGATTTCCCAGACGAGCACAAAGGAAACTCACCAGTTCGCGATAGTAGTTTTCCAACACAGCACCTGACCGCGACATCGAAGGGAATTCTCTGACTCAAGGGTGAGCGGATAAGGATGATGGCAGTATGCAATAATACAAATTATAATTATTCTCAGCAAGCTCAGAACCATTCCCGGTAAATTCTGCGCTAATCACCTCGTTTATCTGGGAGCTTCCCGTGCCTGTCGTGATAGGGCGACAGGCTGTAACCACGGGCCACTCTTTCTGGCTGGAAACCCCGCATGAGACGCTTCTCCAACACCCGTCGCCTGTTGCTCTGCGGCCTGGGCCTGCTCAGCCTGGGCGCCCTGCTCGCCTGGAAAACCCTGCCCACTGGCGGCGACCCGCACAGCACGGTAGCAGTGACCCGCGGCGATATCGAAAGCAGTGTCACCGCCCTGGGCACTCTGCAACCCAGGCGCTACGTAGATGTCGGTGCGCAAGCGTCCGGACAAATCCGCAAGCTGCATGTAGAAGTGGGCGATCAGGTCAAGGAAGGTCAATTGCTGGTGGAAATCGATCCCTCGACCCAGCAGGCAAAACTCGATGCCGGGCGTTTCTCGATCGACAACCTCAAGGCCCAGCTCGATGAGCAGAAAGCCCAGTACCAACTGGCCGAGCAACAGTACCAGCGCCAACGCCACCTGGCTGCCGGGGGCGCGACCCGCAATGAAGACGTGCAAAGCGCCCAAGCCCAGCTCAAGGTGACCCAGGCGCGCATCGACATGTACCGCGCACAGATCCGCCAGGCACAGGCCAACCTGCGTAGCGACGAAGCCGAACTGGGGTACACGCGGATCTACGCACCGATGTCCGGCACCGTGGTCGCCGTTGATGCCCGCGAAGGCCAGACCCTCAACGCCCAGCAGCAAACTCCGCTGATCCTGCGCATTGCCAAGTTATCGCCGATGACCGTATGGGCTCAGGTCTCCGAAGCCGATATCGGTCATGTCAAACCTGGCATGCCGGCCTACTTCACCACCCTGGCCGGCGGCAAGCGCCGCTGGACCAGCAACGTGCGGCAAATCCTGCCGGTGCCGCCAAAACCCCTGGACCAGTCCAGCCAGGGCGGCGGCAGTCCGAACAGTTCCAGTGGCAGTGGCGCCAGCAGCAAAGTGGTGCTGTACACCGTGTTGCTTGATGTCGACAACCCGGACAACGCCCTGATGGCGGAGATGACCACCCAGGTGTTCTTTGTCGCCGGGCAGGCCAGCAAGGTCCTGACGGTGCCGGTAGCGGCACTGGATGAACACGCCGATGGCAATGACCTGCGCATCGCCCAGGTGCTCGACAGCAACGGCAAGGTCAACCAGCGCCAGGTGCGCACCGGATTGAGCGACCGCCTGCGGGTGCAGGTGCTCGACGGCCTGGCCGAAGGCGAGCGCCTGCTGATCGGCGCACCTGCCGCGAGCGGGGGTTGAATGTCCACACCCCTGATTGAACTGCGCGATATCCGCAAGTCCTATGGCGGCGTCGATACGCCCAAGGTTGAGGTGGTCCGCGGCATCAGCCTGGCCATCCACCCCGGCGAGTTCGTTGCCATTGTCGGCGCCTCCGGCTCCGGCAAGTCGACACTGATGAACATCCTCGGCTGCCTGGACCGCCCCACTTCGGGCAACTATTACTTCGCCGGCAAGGACGTCGCCGAGCTCGACAGCGATGAGCTGGCCTGGCTGCGCCGCGAAGCTTTCGGTTTCGTCTTCCAGGGTTATCACCTGATTGCCTCGGGTTCGGCGCAGGAGAACGTCGAGATGCCGGCGATCTACGCCGGCACGCCCGCCGTCGAGCGCCATGCCCGCGCCGCTGCCTTGCTCGACCGCCTGGGCCTGGCCAGCCGTACCGGCAACCGTCCGCACCAATTATCCGGCGGCCAGCAGCAACGGGTGTCGATTGCCCGTGCGCTGATGAACGGCGGACACATCATCCTTGCCGACGAACCGACCGGCGCGCTGGACAGCCAGAGCGGTGCCGAGGTCATGGCTCTGCTTGACGAACTGGCCAGTCAGGGTCATGTGGTGATCCTGATTACCCACGACCGCGAAGTTGCAGCGCGGGCCAACCGGGTCATCGAGATTCGTGACGGCCTGGTGCTCAGTGACTCGGCGGCATCGCAAAACAGCCCTGCCCCCACCGCCCCTGGCTTGCAGGCCGAAGACCTGCGCCAGCGCCTGGATCAGGGCGCAACCGCAAGCGGCGCCTGGAAAGGCGAGCTGGTCGAAGCCCTGCAGGCGGCGTGGCGGATCATGTGGATCAACCGCTTCCGTACTGCCCTGACCCTGCTCGGAATCGTCATCGGCGTAGCCTCGGTGGTGGTCATGCTGGCGGTCGGCGAAGGCAGCAAGCGCCAGGTCATGGCGCAGATGGCCGCCTTCGGCTCGAACATCCTTTATCTCAGCGGCAGCGCGCCCACCTTGCGCGAACCGGCTGGCGTCATCACCCTCAATGACGTTGCCGCGGTGTCCAGCCTGCCCCAGGTGAAGATGATCATGCCGGTGATCGGCAACTCGTTGATGGTGCGCTACGGCAACAACAACCAGCAGTTCTATGTCGGCGGCAACAACACCTACTTCTCCGAGATCTTCAACTGGCCGGTGGTCGAGGGCAGCTTCTTCACCGAAGCCGACGAACAGAGCGCGGCGGCCGTGGCGGTCATCGGCCAGAAAGTGCGCGAGAAACTCTTCGGTGCCGGTATTGATCCCATCGGCCAGTACATCCTGGTCGAGAACGTGCCCTTCCAGGTGGTAGGCATTCTCGCCGGCAAAGGCGCAAGCTCGGGCGATCAGGACAGCGACGAGCGTATCGTGGTGCCCTACTCGGCCGCCGCCATCCGCCTGTTCGGCAGCCGCGACCCGGAGTACGTGACCATCGCCGCCGCCGATTCACGCCGGGTTGCCGACACCGAAGCGGCCATCGACCGCTTGATGCGCAAGCTCCACCACGGCAAGCACGACTACGAACTGACCAACGATGCCGCACTGATCCAGGCTGAAGCGCGCACCCAGAACAGCCTGTCACTGATGCTTGGCTCGATCGCCGCGATCTCGTTGCTGGTCGGCGGCATCGGGGTGATGAACATCATGTTGATGACCGTGCGCGAGCGCACCCGCGAGATCGGTATCCGCATGGCCACCGGTGCGCGCCAGCGCGACATACTGCGCCAGTTCCTCAGTGAAGCGGTGCTGCTGTCGATGGTCGGCGGCGTCACCGGCATTGCCCTGGCGCTGTTGATTGGCGGCGTGTTGCTCCTGGCCGATATTGCCGTGGCCTTCTCCTTGCCCGCCGTGCTCGGCGCCTTTGCCTGTGCAGTGATCACCGGCGTGGTGTTTGGTTTCATGCCGGCCCGCAAAGCCGCCCGCCTCGACCCGGTCAAAGCCCTAACCAGCGAATAATCCATGAACCTGCCCAGCCGTCTCAGTTTCCTGTCGATCAGTTTGGTGCTTGCCGCCTGCACGTCGACCGCCCCTACACTTTCGAGCGGCCTGCAGGCGCCAGCGCAGTGGCAAGGCCAGGCGACCAGCACCCCGCTGCCCCACGAGAACTGGTGGCGGCAGTTCTCCAGCCCCGCGCTTGATCAACTGATCGAACAGGCCAGGCGCAACAGCTTCGACCTGGCCGCTGCCGCAGCGCGTATTCGCCAGGCCCAGGCTTCGGCGGTCATTGCCGGCGCGCCGTTGTTGCCCGAGCTCAAGTTCGGCCTCGATGCCAGACGCCAACGCCTGCTGCATGGCAACGGCTTCGACCAGCTCGATGCCAGCAGTCGCGAACGCACCAGCACCTCGTTCGGCACCCGCTTGAGCGCCAGCTACGAAGTGGACTTCTGGGGCGGCAAGACTGCCGCACGCGACAGCGCCCTGTTCAACCTGGATGCCAGCCGTTTCGATCGCCAGACCGTCGAACTGACCCTGCTCAGCGGCGTCGCCAACAGCTACCTGCAGAGCCTGGCTCTGCGAGAGCAGGTGCATATTGCCCGCCTCAATCTGAGTAATGCCGAGGATGTCCTGCGCCTGGTCGAAACCCGCTATCAATCCGGCTCGGCCACCGCCCTGGAACTGGCCCAGCAACGCAGCCTGGTTGCCGGCCAGCAACGCCAGGTACCACTGTTCGAGCAGCAGTTGCAGGAGGCGCGCATCACCCTGGCGACCTTGCTCGGCGAGCCGGTGCAGGCGCTGCCCGCCCTTGAAGAATCGATCACCCGCCTGAACTGGCCGCAAATCGGCAGCGGGGTGCCCAGCGAGCTGCTTAGCCGCCGTCCGGATATTGCCACCGCCGAAGCCAGCCTGGCCGCCGCCCAGGCAGACGTGCGGGTGGCCCGCGCGGCGATGCTGCCGAGCCTGACCCTGGGCGCCGACCTGGGTTCAGGCGCCGATACCTTTGCCCAGGTGATGCGTAGCCCCTACTACACCTTGAGTGCCGGGTTGGCTGCGCCGATCTTCAACAACGGCCGCTTGCGCGCCGAACGCGACAAAGCCCGCGCCAAGCAGGATGAACTGCTGGAGAATTACCGCAGCAGCATCATCAACGGCTTTGCCGATGTCGAAAGGGCCATCAATGGCATCAGTGGCGTCGACCAGCAGCGCCAGTCGCAGGATGAGGAAGTGGAGCAGGCGCAGATCGCTTTCAGACTGTCTGAGCGACGCTACCAGGCGGGTGCCGAGACCCTGCTGACAGTACTGGAAACCCAACGCACGCTGTATCAAGCCCAGGACCAGCAGGTACAACTGCGCCTGGCCCGGTTGCAAGGCAGCGTGGCGCTGTACAAGGCATTAGGTGGCGGATGGCAGGTGGTTCGCTAAATCATTGACCTGCCTGCACAAACCCTGTGGGAGCCGGCCTTGCCGGCGATGGCCTGCAAAGCAGGCCCAACACAAGGAATCAGGAAACAATCCCGCGCAATGACAGATGCCGCGCATACCAGGGCCGTTGCGGTACCCGGCGTACCAGGTCGCCAATCTTGTCGTCGTCGCCAAAGGTAATGCGCAGGGCCAGCTTCATGGTCTCGACATCCATTTCCACCGATTTGCCCGGGAACATCCCTGGCGTAGTGCTGCAACCATGGGTCACCGGCCCCAACCACGGGTCATCGACTTCGACCCAGCGTCCCGGGGCAAACCACTGCACCCCATTGACCTCAAGGCGCCGCACCTGCCCCGGGTTATAGCGCTCATGGGCGCGGTACCAGTCCTCGATGCGGTCATCGATCCAGCCGTGAAAGCCCCAGAACACCGGATTCACATGGGACGAGAACGGGTCGCCGAGAAAGTCGTTTTCTGCTCCGTACCAGCGCCCGGCAAAATCGGCCGGATCACGGGCAAAAGGCACCGGCGCGCCGTTGACCGGATCGCGCGGCACCGAGGCCCAGCACATGTGCAGCCAATCGTGCAGGTTCATTTCCAGCTCCGAGCCGAACGCCCCGAGGGTCAGTCTCGACAGGTACAGCGGGTCCTGGTACTGCGACTCCCAGACCTGGAAGTTGCTGCAGAACGTCTCGCCGGCCTTGATCGCCGACACCCACTGCCCGTAGGCATTGTCGCCCGGCGCCCGCCAGCTTGGCGGTACGCAGTAGCCGTCGTGATTGTCGTAGTAGCGCGCAAAGCCCTGGCGGTCGAGCTCGACGCTCGGTTGCGGCAAGGGGAAATGTGTCCACGACGGCAGGTCCTGCATTGACCGGGCGGTACCGAGCATGTGCCGGTGCATGAACAGAAAGTCCACGCCCGAGCCATTGCGGTGCTTGCGCGGGCCACGGGCATCACGCTCCTTGTCACGCGGGCCGGGCTGCCAGCCCAGGCCGCGCAAGGCACCGTGCTTTTCTTCAGACAGCCGGTGCCACTTGTCACGGGTTGCATGCCAGAGCTGATGGAACAAACGGTGCTCGGCGCTGATCAGCCAAGCCTGCAACTGCGGCGTGTAGGGCAAGCGTTCACGGGCTTCGGGGAACAGGCGCTTGACCGCGACGAAATGGCTGTCGGCCAGGGGCAAGGCCATCGAGCGATCCAGCGGCTGCAAGCGGCCGCTGAGCGTGCCGCTGCCGGCATTGCCGAAACTGCCCCAGACCTCGTCCAGGCTGGCTGAACATTCGTAGCCAGGCCCACCCTGAGTGCTCATCAGCCGCCAGCGCACCGAGGCCGTGGAGGCACCGACCAGATCACCCAGCACCCGGTAGGCTGCCGGCGCATCACTGCCCAGGACGCTTTCGCTGTCCACGTACCCACGCAGGCCGCGGCCCTTGGCAGCGACGTCCAGGTACATCAGCACGCCTTCCCGGGGGACGCCTGCCAAGCCGCCATCGGCACCCGCGAAACGCAGCTCCCAGACCCCGCGCAACTGATCGGCCAATTGCTGGCCGGCAGCATCGGCCAGTTCGACACTGGCCTCACCCGGGGTAACGATGTCGTCTTCTGGATCATGGGTCAGTTGCTTGTGCGCGTAATAGGCGGCTGGCACGGTCGCGCCCGCCACTGCCAGGCCTGCTATGAATCCTCGTCGCGAAATCGTCATCGTCCTACCCGTATCAGCCATGAAGCAGGCCTTATCCAAGCTAGGACGTATGCTGGCGAGGGAAATTTAACCGCGGCGGCCGTCGGCTAATTCAGCAGCCAGGCGTTTCGTTTTCCAGGTACCCCCCTTGCCAGAGGTACCGCCCATGTCCGCCTCCACTTCACTGACCAACGCCCTGGGCAATGGTCTGCGCAAGCTGGCCGGCAAACCCGCCAAAGCCAGCGCCTACCGCCTGTTCGATGTTCAGCTCAAAGCCATCATCGCGCTCAGCCCGTCGCTCACGCGTTTCGTCTTCAGCGGTGAGGATGTCGCGCAAATGCACAGCCTGGCCGCCGATCAGCGCATCAAGATTTTCTTCCCCTCTGCGAATGGCCAGCCACCGCAGTTGCCCAAGCACGGCTCCTGGCAGGATGCCCGCCGTGGCCTGAGCGCCGAGCAGAGCCCACCGATGCGCACCTACACCATTCGGGCGCTGCGCCGCGAAGCGCAGGAGGTGGATGTCGAGTTTGTCCTGCACGGCGTCAATGGCCCCGCCTCGACCTGGGCGACCCAGGCCAGGATCGGCGATCGCTTGCAGATGGTGGCCCCGAACCTGGCCTTCGATGGTGATCCGGGCGGCTATGAATGGCGCCCGCCCAAGGCTCTGCGCAACCTGTTGCTGATCGGCGATGAAACTGCCCTGCCGGCAATTGCCGGCATACTCGAACAAATCGCCAGGGACCTGCCCGAGGTGGCAGTCCAGGCCTTTATCGAAATGCCTGGCGAAGCCGATTGCCTTGATCTGGCTTGCAGCCCGGCGACCGAGCTCAGCTGGTTGCCACGCGATGTACTGCACTGCACCCATGGCGAAGCGATGATTCACGCCAGCCGCGAACTGGCACGCCTTCCACCCACCGTGGCCGGAGCAGGCCTGAAGGTCAAACTGGAGGAGGTCGATATCGACCGGCAGATCCTCTGGGAACTGGCCAAACCCGGCAGCGGTGATTTCTATGCCTGGATCGCCGGCGAGTCTGCCGCTGTGATGAACATCCGTCGCTACCTGATCACCGAGCGCGGGCTGGACCGTAGCGCCCTGACCCTGATGGGCTACTGGCGCGCCGGTCGCACGTTCGATTGAGGGCCATAAAAAGGGCTCTTCACTGAATCCGGGGTTGGGGGGCGCGAGCTTATCCATTCGCTGTGGCGCTGCTGCTGGCCCCTTCCGCCTTTACGGCGGCCTACTTTTCTCTTGGGAAAAGGTAGGCAAAACCGCTTGCTCCTGCATACGGCCCTACGCTGCGCTTCGGGTCCCCTCGCTACGGCACCTTCGCTCGGCCTCCTGAAGTCGTCTTTCGCGGCGCCTGGAAGTACGTGCATGAACATCAAGATCAAGACCAAGCAAGTTGGTACTCGTTTTACCAGCGGGCTTGTCCCGCTCCTGCGTCAGCATGGCTTCGCCAACATCTGCTTTCGCAGATACGCCAGTGCAGGCGCCGCCCGTAACTTCGCGACTTCAGGAGGCTGAGCGTAGGTGTCTGGAGGGGGCTGGTGCGTAGCACCCTTCGGCCCAGGCCGAAGACGCGAGACGTAGACTTGGCGTAGCAAGTCGTAGGCCGCGATGCCCCTGGAAGGCACCGTAGCGAAGGAACCCGGAGCGCAGCGTAGGGCCGTATGCTGGAGCGAGCGGTTTTGGTTCCTTTTGCCAAGACAAAAGGGACCCGCCGTAAGGGCGGAAGGGGCCGGTAGCGGCGCCACATCGAATGGATAAGCCCACAGCCGTAGCCTCAACAACCCAACCCAACCCAACCCAAGGATCATAGCCCCCGGCAACCCGTGAAGAACCCAAAAAAAAGCCCCCTGTACAGGGGGCTTTTGTCTGTCAGGACTTCACCACTTGTAGCTGACTTCGGCGACGACCGAACGGCCTTCACCCATGTTGCACGCCAGCGAGAAGAAGCACGAAGCGACATAGTACTTGTCGGTCAGGTTGTTGACGTTGACGCTGGCCTGGGCCCCGCGCAGGCTCGGGTCGAGCTTGCCCAGATCGTAACGCACGGCGGCGTCATACAAGGTGTAGGAGGGCACCTTGAAGGTGTTCATGGCATCGCCGTAGGTGGAACCGGTGTACCGGGCGCCGACACCGATGCTCAGGCCTTGCAGCGGATCGAAGGGGAAGCTGTAGTCGGCCCAGACCGAGGCCAGCTTGGCCGGCACCTTGAACGGCTGCTTGCCTTCGTTGCCGCTGTTGCTCTTGGTCACTTCCACGTCGCTGTAGGAGAACGAGCCGGTGAGCTTGAGGTCCTCGGCGACGGTGGTGATGGCTTCGAACTCGACACCTTTGGAACGCACTTCGCCGGTCTGGATGCTGTAGCCGATGAACTCGGCGTCCGGCGTCAGGGCATTCTGTTTGGTCAGGTCGTACACCGACAAGGTCAGTTGCGTCTCGGTGCCCGGTGGCTGGTAACGAATGCCCGCTTCGTACTGCTTGCCGGTTTCCGGTTCGAAGGTCTTGCTGCCGCGTTGCGGCGCTCCGGTACCGGCGATCGGATTGAACGATTCGGAATAGCTCACATAGGGGGCGAAACCGTTGTCGAACAGGTACACCAGGCCGGCGCGGCCGGTGAAGGCATCCCAGTCCTGGTCAGCAGTTTCGACGTCGGTGAAGCGGTCTTCGGTGCGGTTGCGTGCGTAGTCCTGGCGACCGCCGAGGGTCAGCACCCAGCGATCCCATTTCATCTGGTCCTGGAAGTAGTAACCGACCTGGGTATTGCGCTGCACGGTATTGACCCAGGCGGTGTAGACCGAGGTGTCGACCGGGGCACCGTAGCTGGGATCGAACACGTTGATCGGCGTCGCGCGTCCCCAGCGTTCGTTACGGATCGACTTGCTCCAGCTGTAGTCCACGCCCATCAGGGTGGTGTGCGCGATCGGGCCGGTGTCGAAGCGTGCCTGCAGCTGGTTGTCGACCGTGAACAGATCGCCATAGGCATGGCGGATCTGGTAGTCGCGGTTTACCGAAGCGTTGGGTACGCCGTCGGGGCCGGTGACCAGCCCGCTGACCCGGGCCAGGTAGTTTTCCTGGTTGTCGAAGGTACTCCAGCGCAGGTTCTGGCGGACCGTCCAGGTGTCGTTGAACTCGTGGCTGAACTCGTAGCCCAGCGAGGTGCTTTCGACTTCTTCGGTGTCAAAGCCGGGTTCACCGATGAAGCGATCCATGGGCACCTTGCCGTACGGGCTGCTGCCGTTGACGGCGGCCCAGGGAATGGTGGTCGGGGCCAGGGCCTTGTTCTTCTGGTAGGCCGTGAGCACGGTCAGGCTGGTCTGCTCGTTCGGCCGCCAGGTCAGGCTCGGCGCCACGTAGGCACGGTCGTCGTCGGTATGGTCGTAGACGCCATCGGCTTCGCGGCCAAGGCCGACCAGGCGATACGACAGGGTCTTGTCTTCGTTGAGCGGGCCGCTGATGTCAAAGTTGGCCTGGCGACGATGACCGCTACCGCCGGAAATGGCGACTTCGCCACGCTCATAGTCGGTCGGGCGCTTGGAGATCGAGTTGACCATGCCGCCGGGCTCGTTCTGCCCGAAGAGGATCGAGGTCGGGCCCTTGAGTACCTCGACCCGCTCCATGCCGTAGGGCTCTTCGCCGATCATGCCGAAGAAACCCAGGGGGCGCAGGCGCAAGCCATCGCGGTAGGTGAACGAGATGGCATAGCCGCGCAGGAAAATGTTGTCGGCTGCGTTGCTCGCACCACCGGAGTCGGCACGCACGCCGGAGGTGTAGCTCAGGGCCTGGGACAGGCGCTGGGCACCGAGGTCGTCCATGCGCTCGCGGGTAATGACCGAGATGGCCTGCGGGTTTTCCAGGATCGGCGTATCGGTCTTGGTGCCGGTCAGGGTGCGGCGGGCGATATAGCCGGGAGTTTCACCGTAGGGTGAGTCGGAGACCAGGGTCGAGGAGATGACACTGGCATCCAGGTTCAGCGCGCCATCGTCGGTCTTGGCCAGCAGGGTCAGGGTGTTGCCATCGAGGGAGTAGCGCAGCGACGTGCCGTTGAACAGTTGCTGGACTGCCTGGGCCACGCTCAAGCGCCCCTGTACCCCCTGGGTACGCAGGCCCTGGACCGAATCAGGGCTGTAGAGCACCTGCAGGTTGGTCTGTTCGGCCAGTTGGTTGAGCGCCGCCGTCATCGACTGGGCAGCAATGTTGAAATCGTATTGCTGGGTCTGCGCCTGAGCTTGTACCGGTGCAGCGACGGTCATCCCCAGGACCACTGCGGCAACCGGCGCCTTGAGGTAATGCCTCAGCAGCAAGGCGTGGGTGAGGGGTGTAAGTGAATGGCGAACCTGCACGAATGAATGCTCCCAAGGTGGCAAGTGGTAATAATTTTTATTAACTTTCAATGAAACGCACGAGCGGGGCAAAACCGTACAAATATTTTTCCGGGAGTTTGCCCCGCTCCGGTCAGACGGGCTCGAGCGCCGTGCTGACGTGGCCGCGTTCCATGCGCACCAGTTGGTCGGCAACGCCGAAATAGCGATCGTCGTGGGAGATGACGATGATGGTTTTACCCAGACGCTTGAGGTCGGGCAGCAGCTCGGTATAGAAGATGCGGCGGAAGGTCGGGTCCTGGTCGGCGGCCCATTCGTCGAACACCAGGACGGGCCGCCCCTCCAGCCAGGCATTGAGCAGGGCCAGGCGCTTGCGTTGTCCGGTGGACAGGTCGGTGGTGCTGAAGGCGCCATTGTGGATACTGACCTTGTGGGCAATTTCAAGCCGCTGAAGGTACTTGTCGGCATCCTTGGGGACGCTCTGCGTGCCCTCGACCAGCTCGTCGAACAGGTAGTAGTCGGCGAAGATGGTCGTGAACAACTGGCGGTAGTCATCCCGGGTTGCCGCCACCACGGCCTCGCCGTTGACCGCGATATGCCCTTGTTGCGGTTCGTACAAGCCCAGCAGCAGCTTGATCAGGGTTGTCTTGCCGCAGCCGTTTTCGCCGACGATGAACACGATCTCCCCGGGCGCCAACTGCAGGTTTACCGGGCCGACACTGAACGGTTCGACGCCAGGGCTGGCGGGGTAGGTGTAACGCACATCGACCAGTTCCAGGCTGTGCAACGTCGTTGCGGCAGGTGCTGCAGCATCGAGCAGCAGGTGCGGCTCGGGCGACGAGAACTGCTCGGACAGCTCGGCGATGCGCCTGAAGGCAATCTGTGCGCGGCTGACAATCGGCAGGGTGGTGATCAAGTGTTCCAGCGGGCCTTTCATGTACAGCAATACCAGCACGAAACCGCTCATCACCGTCTTGTCGTTGCTCGGCCAGAGGGATTGCAGCGTCAGCGCCAGGCCGATCACGACAAAGAACAGCATCGAGCCAAGGCTCTTGGCGATGACAAAGGTGTTGATCGAACGCACCTGGGTATTGCAGATGCTGTCAGCGGTGCGACGAATGCCATCGATCAGCATGCGTTGGCGCCGGGGGCGGTGCATGCGCAGTTCCTTGGCGCCCTCGGCAACCGCATGATAATGCTTCTGCAACTGGTCCTCGGCTTCGCGCGCCGCCACGAAGCCACGGATGCCGCGTGCCCGGGCCACGTACTGGATGGCCGTGCCCAGGCCGATGGCAACCAGGATCAGCAGGAACATCGGCAGCGACAGCCAGGCCAGATAGCCCAGGCAACCCAGGGTTACCGTCAGGGAAATGGCCAGCGGGGCAAAGGCATAGGCAAAATCGCTGACAGTGTCGACGTCATGAGTCAGCACCGGGATCAGGCGGTGGCTGCGGTAGCGCTCAATTTGCTCGATGGGCGCCGACAAGACCTTCTCACCGAGGCTCTTGCGCAGCGCGGCAATGACATGCTGACCGACATAGTTGGTGCCGATGTCCGAACAGATACTACTCAGCAACGCCACCACGCAGAGTCCGCAAAAAGCCAGCACCACGCCCTGGCTGAGGCCGTTCTCGGCGTGCAGGCCATTGTTGATGGTCGCCAGCAGGGCCGTGACCGACAGGCCGCCGAGCATTCCCAGCAAGGTGGCAAGGCCAACGGTCGGCCAGAATGGCTTGAGCAGGGCAAAGAGTTGGCGGATCGCGCCGGGTGGGTGATTGCTCATGACGCGGTTCCTGTTTCAGGCGCGGGAGAGGGCGACGATGTCGGCCTGCAGGGGGACGGGCTGCGCTTTGTGCGCCAGGCTGTGATACAGCGACTGGCCGATTTCCGCTGCACGGGCAGGCAGCACCGAAAGCAAGGTATCGCTCAAGCCATGGGACGCTTCGCAGAAACCCTGCAGGTAGACCGCCGCCTGCAGGTCGGGGCTGGCCAGGGCGCGATAGTCGCGATCGACGCTGAAGTCCTCCAGGTAACCTTGCAGTGGCGCCAGCAGTTCGCGATGAGAGCGGCGCTCGTAGCCGGTCGCCAGGATCACTGCGTCATAGCGGTGGGTCTGTTGCTGGTGGGTGGCCAGGTCCTGCAGGGTCAGCTCGATGCCCTCGGCGGTGGCGGTGGCGCACTCAACCTGGCGCCGGCACAGCACGGCATGGCGGAACTGGTGCGCGACTTTCTGCCGGTAGAGGATGCCGTAGATGCGCTCGAGCAGATCGACATCGACCACCGAATAGTTGGTGTTGTGATACTCGTCGATGAGCTTCTTGCGCTCGGGGTGGCTCTGGTTGAACACCAGGTCGGTGTACATCGGCGCGAAGATCTCGTTGACGAACGGACTGTCGTCGGCCGGCTTGAGGGCCGAGGCGCGCACGATCATATCGACCTTGACCGACGGGTAGCTGTCATTGAGGTCGATGAAGGCTTCGGCGGCGCTTTGTCCCGAACCGATGATGGCGATGCGCATCGGCTTGCCCTGGGCGCAGGGCAGTGCCTCAAGGCTGCTCAGGTAGCGCGAATGGTGAAACACCCGCGGGTCATCCTTGAACGAGGTGAAGGTTGCCGGCACCTTCGGCGTACCGCCGGTGCCGACCACCACGGCGTGCGCCAGGCGGCTGTGTTCGTGGCCGTGGGCATCGCGGGAAATCACGTTCAGGTGTTGCACCTTGCCGGCCTCCAGCACCGGTTCGATCCGCGCCACTTCCTCGCCGTACTGCGCCTGGTTGGCAAAGTGCTCGGCGGCCCAGCGCAAGTAGTCGTTGTACTCCAGGCGGCAAGGATAGAAGGTGCCCAGGTTGATGAAATCGACCAGGCGCTGCTTCTGGTGCAGGTAATTGACGAAGCTGTAGGGGCTGGTGGGGTTGCGCAGCGACACCAGGTCCTTGAGGAAAGAGATCTGCAGTTCGCTCTGGGTCGCCAGGGTATTGCCGTGCCAGCGGTAATCGACCTGTTTGTCGATGAACAGCGCATCGAGGGCGTAGCCATTGGTCTCGGCGAGCTCTTCCAGGGCAATGGCCAGGGCCAGGTTGGAAGGGCCGAAGCCCACGCCGATGAGGTCGTGGACCTTCTTGGAGGTAAGGGTCTGGCTCATGCTGTGATTCCTTGAAGTGTCGAGGCGGGCGCATCGAGGAGGCGGCCCCAGGGCCTGCGGGAGTACATCGATAGGACGAGCAGGGCGGGGCACAATTTAGCCAGCGCGGCGGCTTAGAGTTCGCGTACCAGGCGTACCCCGATCCAGTCGCCACGGTTGTCCGGGACACTGGCGTTACGGTTCCCCGAGCGCGAGAAAATCGGCGCCTCGCCCCAGTCGTTGCCGCGGATCACCACCACCTTGCACTCGGCTTGTTGCCAGGCGCTGCCGTCATTCGGGGCGCCTTCGTAGCTGTCGTGATAACAGTCGGCGACCCACTCGTAGACGTTGCCGTGCATGTCATACACACCCAACGCATTGGCCGGGTAACTGCCCACTGGCGAGCTGAAACTGAAGCCGTCCTTGGGCCCGTACACGTTGGCGTTACGGCTGATCTGGTAGTCGCCATTCGGGTCCAGCTCGAACGGGAACGGCCCGCTGCTGCCGGCGCGGGCGGCGTACTCGCGCTCGGCTTCGCTGATCATCCGGTAGTGCTTGCCGGTCTTTTTCGTCAGCCAGTCGGCATAGGCCTGGACGTCGTGGTAGCTCATGCACACCGCCGGTTGCCGCGGGCCTTGTTGGTAGCGCGGCTTGCTGGCCTTGCACTCGCGACCCGGACGGCTGTCGCCGTCGGCGATCTTGACGCCGGACTCGCGCAGGTAGGCGTCCCATTCACCGGCCGTGACCTGGTAGCGGCTGATGGCGAACGGCTTGGCGAAGGTCACGCGGTGTTGCGGGCCTTCATCGGCCTGGCGGCCGGGTTCGTTTTCCGGGGTGCCCATGGTGAAGCTGCCGGCCGGCAGTACGAGCATTTCCGGGCAGCTACTTTTGCAGTCGCGAAACACCTTGCCAGGTTGTGGCGCCTCGGCGGCGTGTGCGGTAGCGATGCTGGCCACCAGGGCGAGCAGGGATAACGGGAAGCGCAGGGATGAGGACATGGGAAAGCCTTTTCAGAGTTTTTTAACCAGCAGGGCCATGGCCCGATCGATTTCCTGCTCGTTGTTGAGCAGGCCCGGCGCCATGCGCAGCACCGGGCCGACATCGCGGTGCACGGCATCGACGACAACGCGTTGTTCGTTGAGGTAGGCGGCGATGGCGTCCGGGTCGCGATCCTTGATGCGCAGGAAGGTGAAGCCGGCAGAAAATTCGCGGCTCTGCGGCGTCACCAGTTCGATGGCGCTGTGCTCCTTGAGCTGCGCCTTGAGGTAGTCGTTGAGTTGATGGATGCGTTGCTCGACATCGGCCTTGCCCAGTTGCAGGTGCAACTCGAAGGCCTTGCCCAGCGCCCAGCGGTGTTCGAAGGCGTGGTAGCCGCCGGGGGTCATGATGGTGGCGAAGTCTTCGTCTTCGGAGAAGGTCGCGAAGGTTGGCACCAGGTGCTGCATTTTCTCTGAGGCGGCGCAGATGATCCCGGTGCCGCGCGGGCCGAACATCCACTTGTGGGTGCCGGCGATAAAGTAGTCGCAGTTGAAGTCGGCGAAGTTCTGGTTCTCTACGCCGAAGCCGTGCACACCATCGATCACATACAGAATGCGCTCGTTTTCATCACGATCACGGTTGTGCTGGCGGACCAGCTTGCCAATCTCGCCGACCGGCAACTTGACCCCGCTGCCAGAGTGCACCCAGGTCATGCCGAGCACCCGGGTGTTGGGCTTGATGGCCTGGTCGAGCGTGCTCAGCAACTGGTCGGTGGACAGCTCCCGCGGCTGGTTGAACAGGCGCAGCTTGCGCACCTGGGTGCCCTGGCGCTGCTGGCGAAAGCCGAGGATCCTGTTGGTCGAGTAGTGCTCGTGCTCGGTGGTCAGGATCTCCTGGTCGGCGCGCACCTTCAGGCCGCCGTAGATCATCCCCAGGCCTTCGGTGGTGCTGCCGGTCAGGGCGATCTGCCGGGGTTTGACCTGCAGGTAACGCGCAGCCCAGTCGCGCACTTCGCCTTCGCGCTTCCACTCGCTTTGCGTCTCCCAGTCGACCCAGCTGGCGGGATGGCGGTCGATCTGCGCGCGGTAGTAATCGATGGCGTCCTGCACCGGCTTGGGGTGGGCGGTAACCAGGAAGTTGGCAAAGTGGGCATAGCTCGGGTCCAGCGGAAACAGCTGGCGCAGTTGCTGCCATTTGTCCTTGCCGCTCAGCGGCGGTGCGCCCGCAGCCAGGGCATCGGGCAGCAGCGAGCCGGCGAGTGGCAGGCTGGCGGCGAGTACCCCGGCCTGCTTGAGAAAGGTACGGCGGTCAGTCATGTCAGGCGCTTTCCGGCTCAAGGGGTGGCAGTGGTGGCAACGGGCTGGGCGCTTTTTTGCACCTGTTCCCACACGCGCAGGAAGTTGCCGGCCCAGAGCTTGCCGATATCGGCCTCGGAGTACCCGCGGGTCAGCAGTTCGGCGGTGACGTTGCGGATCTCGCTGACATCCTTGAAGCCATCCAGGCCGCCGCCGTCGTTGAAGTCGGAGCTGATGCCGACGTGGTCGATGCCGACCTTTTTCACCGTGTAGTCGATGGCGTCGACGAAGTCCTTGAGCGTGGCTTTGGGCTCTTGCTCGAGGATGCCGTAGAGGCTGCTGGCATACTCACCAAAGCGCGCCTCCGGCCAGATGGCAATTACCGCGTCGCCGGGCATCAGGGCGTTGGCCAGGCCCTGCAGCGGTTGCAGGTCGAAGCGCACGCGCAGGGCTTCGAGCTTGTCCAGGGTCGGCTTGGTCAGGGGCTTGAGGTACTGGCCGAAACCGACCACCTGGATCACCCCGCCGCTGTCCTTGATCAGTTGCATCTCTTTGTCGCTGAGGTTGCGCGGAATATCCACCAGGGCGCGCGGCGCCGAGTGCGAGGCGACGATCGGTGCATGGCTCAGGCGCGCGACGTCTTCCAGGGCCAGGGTCGACATCTGTGACACATCGATGATCACCCCCAGCTCGTTGAGGCGTTTGACCGCCTGCTCGCCCAATGGCGACAGGCCGCCGAGGGCGTCGGCGGTGTCATTGAAGAACGGCAGCGGGCGCGACGAGTCGGCCCAGTCGTTGTTGCCGGTGTAGCTGAAGCCGAACATGCGCATGCCGCGCTGGGCCCACAGGTCCAGCTGCGACAGGTCGTGGCCCAGCGGATAGGCATTGAGCATGCTGATGAACACGGCGAACTTGCCTTCGCCGTTCAGGCGGCGGAAATCATCCGGGGTGTAAGCGATGCCGACCTGGTTGGGGAAGTCGCGGACCATGTTGCTGATGATCTTGTAGCGCACTTCCTGCTGGTGCCGGGCTTCGTCGACAAAACCCGGGGTAGGGCGGTGCGGGGCATTCGGGCCGTTCCACAGTTCCGGCCAGCCGAAGATGGTCAGGGCCGCGCCGGACAAGCGTCCTTGCCCGGCCTTGACCAGGTCGAACTGGCCGTGCCCGTTCTTGTCGATTTCATTGCCGGCGCTGCCCAGGTTCAGCGGCACAGTGACATGGCTGTCGAATGACAGCATGTGTTCATGCAGGGCATTGGCTTGCTCGACGATCTGGCGCGGGTAGCCGTGCTGCGGCTTGAAGTACAGGTAGCCGGCGGTTGCAGCGGCCACTGCCAGGGCCAGGGGCAGGCCGATGTAGAGGACTTTGCGGAAACGGGATTTGGTCATTGCCATCTCGACACTGGGCTGATCGGAACGGTTTGCCCGGTGCACTGGCGTGCCGGGGGCAAAGCTCGGGTATCAGGAGGGACGAATGGCGGCAGGGCAAATTTATCCAGAGGCCCGCCTGGCTCAAGTTTCAGCCTGCGCGGCCGATAGCCGGGTTAACCCCAATACCATCAGGACGATAGAAACATGGCAGGTTTTAGCGCCGTATCAATCAACGGGACCCCACTGAACAGCGGCATCAACACCGGCATCACCGTCACCGGCCAGGAAAGGCAGGCCGGGATGGAAGCGGCGGGCGTGGTTAGCGTCGACCTGTCCAAGGTGCGTGATAGCGGCAAGGCCGAAGAGGCCAAGGAAAAGGAAGACGCCGGTGCCGGCGAAGAACCGGCACACATCAAGCAATTGCGCGAGATGATCAAGAAAATGCAAAAACAATTGGCCGAGCAGCAGAAACGCTTGCAGGAGGCCATGGCCAGCGACATGGAGCCGGTCCTCAAGGCTACGGCTGTCGCTGCCGCGCAATCGGCAGTGGGCGCGACCACGGCGTCGATCGCAAACGCCACGGCGGCGCTGCTCAAAGCGCTGACCGAAGCCGGTGGCAGCAGCTCGGGCTCGCTGGTCAGTACCAACGCCTGACGTTTGAAACAGGGCCTGTGCATGCACAGGCCCTGTCGTTTTCAGTCAGCCATCTGGCGGTTCTGCGTGCGCTCGGACTTGTAGCGCATGGCCACCGCCGGCGCCGGCTTGGTACTGCCGGTCTCCAGCCACTGGCGCATGCGGCTGGCATCGGCAAAGTGGGTGTACTTGCCGAAGGCATCGAGGATCACCATGGCCACCGGGCGGTTGTCCATCTTGGTCAACAGCACCAGGCAGTGGCCGGCATCGTTGGTGAAGCCGGTCTTGGTCAGCTTGATATCCCAGTTGCTCTTGTTGACCAGGTGGTCGGTGTTGCGAAAGCCCAGGGTGTAGTTGGGTTTTTTGAACGCCACGGTCTGCTCGCGGGTGGTGCTCAAACTGCTCAGCAGCGGGTAGTTGCGCGCCGCCATCAGCAGCTTGCTGAGGTCGCGGGCGGTGGAGACGTTGCTGGTCGACAGGCCAGTGGGCTCCACATAGCGGGTGTGGCTCATGCCCAGGGCCCTGGCCTTGGCGTTCATCGCCTTGATGAATGCGTGGTAACCGCCCGGGTAGTTGTGCGCCAGGGTCGAGGCGGCGCGGTTTTCCGACGACATCAGGGTGATCAGCAGCATGTCCTTGCGGTTGAGCTGGCTGCCCAGCTTGACCCGCGAATACACCCCTTTCATTTCCTTGTTCTGGGCGATGGTGACCGTGAGCATCTCGTCCATGTTCTGCTTGGCGTCGAGCACCACCATACCGGTCATCAGCTTGGTCACCGAAGCAATCGGCACCACCCGGTCGGGATTGTTGGCGTAGAGCACCTTGTTGGTTTGCAGATCGATCAGCAGGGCGCTGCCGGAGGCCAGGTGCAATTTCGCTGGATCGCGTTGTTGCTGGGCCGGGGGTTGAGCAGCAGCGGTCGACGTGAGGGTCGCAGTACCTGTGAGCAACAGGAGCAGGCTAAGAATCGAAAGGGAAGTTTTCACGTTGAGGCTCACTAAAAGTTGTTATGTCGTTGGCTGTGCAAGGGTTTTCCCCCAAAAAACCGCTGCATTCTGGAGTATGGCCCAGATCCTGTCGATTGCCCTGCATCCGTTGGGCGGATCATGAAAAAGATTTAATCCCGTACCCATTTTGTACCCACCAGTTGAGTATTCCAGCTTCCCGATTTTCACTATCATCAATCAACTTGCGACACAGGGAAGATCAAATGTTCAAACGTTCTGCTGCATTAGTGCTCGTGGCAATGGCGCTTTCTGCGTGCCAGCCGAAATGGAAGGAGATGACAGAAGAGGAGGTCAAGCAGCAGCGCGAGTTTGCCGAAGCGTTATGGGCCAAGGACAGGGCCAAAAACCCCAGCTATGAAGAGTGGCTCAGTGGGCAGATCAGCTCCAGCCGCTCGGCAGAACAGAACGTGGTGCAATTGATGTCCAGGTCGCTTGAAAGGTGTCTGGACAGATACGTCGAAACCTCTCCGGTCGGCTGCAGCAAGCGCTCGGTGCCCATCGTCGACAACTACTACTTTGACCATTACTACACTTCCAGCAAGAAACCACCGGCAGGGTACCTGACGGTCAGCCATGCTTACCTCAAGTGGTCCTCGGCGATGGAAGCGATCGCGCTTGAGGCATCCTGGCATGTCATTTCGGAACGCGCCCTGCAAGCGCGCGAGGCCATTTCGCGGGCATCGTTCCCAGGGCTTTGAAGGTTTGCTCCGGAGTCGTTGCTCAGTGCTGTTCAGGTTTCGATGATGTCGAGGATGGCTGGCACTGATGCGTATTTGTTACTGTCGTGACCTTCTTTGGTCAACCGGACGACCTCCTCATGACAGTCAGCATCGAGTTCACTCAAAGCCCCACCGAGCAGCACCGCGAAGCCATCCTCCAACCGTTGCGGGCCTATAACATCAGCCAGGCCGGTGAGCCTCGTTTGCAAACCATCGCCTGGTTGCTGCGCGACCCTCAGGGTGGCGAAGTCATTGGCGGGTTGTACGGCAAGATTTCTGCCGGGTGGATGTTCATCGAGCTGCTCAGCGTGCCCGAATCCTTGCGCGGCCAGGGTGTAGGACGCCAGTTGATGATCCAGGCCGAGGCGCAGGCACGAAGCACGGGCTGTACCGGTATCTGGCTGGATACCTTCAGCTTCCAGGCACCGGCGTTTTACCGCAAGCTCGGTTTTACCGTCTTCGGTGAGCTCGCCGACTATCCGTCGGGGCATACCCGCTACTTCATGCGAAAGCTGCTCTGAGACCGGTGAAAAACGATCATTGGCGGCCCAGAATCCGATCCATCACCCAGTCGGTCTTCAGCGCTTGTGCTGCGACTGCCGGGTGCCTGGCCTCACCGCGAATATGCGCATTCATGCCCAGTACATGATGCCACTGGATGTGCTCGGGGTTGGCGATCTGCAGGCTGAGCTGTTGGTCGGCGTCCAGGCGTACCGGGTATTCGTCGAATACCGAGAAGCCTATCCGGCCTTTGCTGCCGATGATATCCACGCGGTCTTCGCGTCGGTCGGCAACGAAGTTCCAGCAGCCCATGCCCAACGCGCCACTGGCGAAACGCCGGTCCAGGTCATGGCTGGCAAAGTCGGCAAAGTAGCCGCCACCGGCGATTTGCGGATCGGTGCGCCAGTTGGGGCTGGCGCTACGGTCGCCATCGGTAGGTGGTTTGGTCAGGGTCCAGCTCAGGTGCCGGACTTCGCCAATCCGGCCGTCCTGCAGCCATTGGCGGACTTGCTCAAAGCGCGGTAATGAACGCCGGTAGTAAGACACGATAGCAATCCCCGCCAAACGGATCGACCGCCCATAAAAAGCCCCGCCAAAGGGCGGGGCAAGGGGCTGTGCGGAGCAACGCACGATAAAACGGTGGCTAGCCTCAGGCTTGCAGGCCGGGGCCTTCGAGCCGGTCGGCGAGGGCCTGGGCGGCGGGCAGCGAGGTTAATGGCCCGGAGATCGCTTCGCCATTGCGCACCAGGTACCAGCAGGCCAGCAAGCCCAGCTCCCTGAGCGAGGTGGGGACGGCGCTGCCGATGACGGACATGATGTTGATAGGGGCCATTGTGGGTTCCTCCTGCGAATCATGGGCCTACCTTAACGGCCAGTGCCTGGCTGTTGAAATCAACCTGAGTGATAGTGAACATCATCGCCATGCTTGGCGTTTGGGCATAATGCCGATTCGCTTGAGGGGGAGAATCAAATGGCAACTGTTCCAGGCAAAGACACCGTGCTGTGCATCTCGCTGGCCGGGCGTCCGGGCACCTTTGGCGTGCGCTTTCATAACCATCTGTATCAGCAGTTGGGGCTGGATTACTACTACAAGGCCATGACCACCCAGGACCTGCCGGCGGCGGTCGCGGGTATTCGCGCGCTGGGTATTCGCGGTTGCGGCGTGTCGATGCCGTACAAGGAAGCCTGCATGGCCCTGGTCGATGAAATCGACCCGTCGGCGGCGGCCATCGAGTCGATCAACACCATCGTCAACACCGACGGTCATCTCAAGGCCTACAACACCGATTACCTGGCTGTACGTCAGCTGCTGGCGCAGCACCGGATCGATCCATCCACGGCCTTCGCCCTGCGCGGCAGTGGCGGTATGGCCAAGGCGGTGGCCAGTGCCTTGCGTGATGCCGGTTTCACCCAGGGCATTATCGTCGCCCGCAATGAACAGGCAGGCCGCCAGTTGGCCGATAGCTGCGGGTATCGCTGGCAGGCGCAGCTGGGCGACCTGTGCCCGCCGATGCTGGTGAATGTCACGCCGATTGGCATGGCCGGTGGGGTCGAGGCAGAACAGTTGGCGTTCGCGCCCGAGGCGATTGCGGCGGCCCAGCAGGTGTTCGATGTGGTGGCGATGCCGGCGCAGACACCGTTGATCGTCGAGGCCCAGCGCTTGGGCAAGCCGGTGATTACCGGGCTTGAGGTGATTGCCTTGCAGGCGCTGGAGCAGTTTGTGCTGTACACCGGGGTGCGGCCGACGGCGGAGCAGGTGGCGCGGGCGGTGGCGTTTGCCCGCGGGTAGTGCGTAGGCCCCATCGCCGGCAAGGCCGGCTCCCACAGTGGATCTGTGTACACCAAACCCTGTGGGAGCTGGTTTGCCACAATGGATCTGTTGGCACCAAACCCTGTGGGAGCTGGCTTTGCCAGCGATGGGCTGCAAAGCAGCCCCGGGTTTACTCGAACTGCGCCAAGCGCTCTTCCAGCGCCGCGATCCGTGCTTCCAGCGCTTCAATCCGCTCTACCGACACTGCGCCGCCGGCCGAGCGCTCCGGCCCTTGCTGACGCGCCGCCAGAATCGCCTCGATCTCGGCCGGATCCCCCAGTGCATGGGTATAGCGATCCTCTCGCTGCCCGGCCTGACGCGGCAGGTGCAGGGCAAAGCCGCGGGCGATCAGGCGCTCGAGCTGGTGCACGACCTGCTCGGCATCTTCGAACTCATGCATGCGGCTGCTGCGGGTCAGCAGTTCGTTAACGGTCTGCGGCCCGCGCAGGAACATCAGCCCGAGCAGGATCACCTGCGCCGGTACCAGCTCCAGGGCCTTGTCCACGCGTTGCTCCCAGCGGTCGGCGCGGCTGCCCATCTGCAGGCGGGTCAGGCCCTGGCCTTCCAGCGCGCGCAGGGCTTGACCGACCTGGCCCTGGCTAAGGTTCATCACCGGCTCACGGCTGGTCTTCTGGTTGCAGGCCAGCACCAGGGCGTTGAGGGTCAGGGGGTAGGTTTCCGGGCTGGTGGCCTGTTTTTCGATCAGCGAACCGAGCACGCGAATCTCGGTGCTGGTGAAGCGGGCGTCGGAAGGGGTTTCGTGTTCGGCGGACATGGCCCTGTCTCTATGCGAAGAAAGGCCTCTAGCCTAGGTGCGCAACAGGGTAAAACACAAGCAGCCGGTGCAGGACGCACCGGCTGCCGGTCAGGCTCAGGCGGCCTGGCGTTCCTCGGCCAGGCAGGCCGCGGCGGTAAACAGGACGTCGGTGGAGGAGTTCAGCGCGGTTTCCGCCGAGTCCTGCAGCACACCAATAATGAAGCCAACGGCCACCACCTGCATGGCGATCTCGCTGGGGATGCCGAACAGGCTGCAGGCCAGCGGGATCAGCAGCAGCGAACCACCGGCTACGCCCGAGGCGCCGCAGGCACACACGGCGGCGACGACGCTGAGCAGGATCGCGGTAGGGATGTCGACGGCAATGCCCAGGGTATGCACGGCGGCCAGGGTCAGCACGGTGATGGTGATGGCTGCGCCGGCCATGTTGATCGTCGCGCCCAGCGGGATCGACACCGAGTAGGTGTCTTCGTGCAGGCCGAGTTTTTCGCTCAGGGCCATGTTCACCGGGATGTTGGCCGCCGAGCTGCGGGTGAAGAAGGCGGTGATGCCGCTTTCACGCAGGCACAGCAGTACCAGCGGGAAGGGGTTGCGGCGAATCTTCCAGAAGACGATGATCGGGTTGACCACCAGCGCCACGAACAGCATGCAACCGATCAGCACGGCCAGCAGGTGCAGGTAACCGAGCAGGGCGTCCAGCCCGGACTGCGCCAGGGTCGAGGCGACCAGGCCGAAAATCCCCAGCGGCGCGAAGCGAATCACCACGCGCACGATCAGCGTCACCCCGTTGGACAGGTCGGCAACCACCGTCCGCGTGGTTTCCCCAGCATGACGAATCGCCACGCCGAGGCCGATGGCCCAGGCCAGCACGCCGATGAAGTTGGCGTTCATCAACGCGCTCACCGGGTTGTCGACCACGCTCAGCAGCAAACTCTGCAGCACTTCAGTGATACCGCCGGGTGCGCTCAGGGCAACGTCCGAGGTGCTCAGCGCCAGGTTCGAAGGGAAGGCCATGCTGGCGATCACCGCGACCACAGCGGCAGCGAAGGTGCCGAACAGGTACAGCACCAGGATCGGGCGGATATGGGTTTCCGTGCCGTGACGGTGGTTGGCGATGGAAGCCATGACCAGGATGAACACCAGGATCGGCGCCACCGCCTTCAGTGCGGAAACGAACACCTTGCCGACAAAGCCGAGGCTGGCGGCGGTGTCGGGGGCGAACACCGCCATGGCGATACCGGCGACGAGGCCGATCATGATCTGGACCACCAGGCTGGTGCGGTTCAACAGGTTTAGAACAGGGGTCATGTCAGGTGTTTCTCTGTCTTGTTCAGGGGCGGCGGGCGAACCACGGCGCTGGAGCATGGGGCACCTGGCGGGGCAGGGCCGAGAAAAAGGGCGCGACTTTAGCACAGCAGGGCACATTTAGTGATTGCGCTGTGTCAGACGGTAGGGCGGGCGTGTAGTATGCGCGCCCTTTGCAAACGGCCCTGGCCGTTTTTTGTTTAGCTGCGGAGTGTAGATGTTACTGCCTATTTTGTTGCTGGCTGCGGCCGGCTTCACTGTACTGACCACCGAGTTCGTCATCGTCGGCCTGCTGCCGGGCATTGCCCGCGACCTTGAGGTCAGCGTGTCCCAGGCGGGCCTGTTGGTGACCCTGTTCGCCTTCACCGTGGCTTGCTTCGGCCCATTCCTCACCGCCTGGGCGGCGCGCTTCGAGCGCAAGCGCCTGTTCGTCGGCATTTTGCTGGTGTTCGCCGCGTCCAACGCCCTGGCGGCCATGGCCGACAACCTCTATGTGATGGGCGTGGCGCGCTTGATCCCGGCCTTGGGTTTGCCGGTGTTCTGGGCCCTGGCCAGTGAAACGGCAGTCGACATCGTCGGCCCGGCCTATGCCGGCCGGGCCATTTCCAAGATCAGCTTCGGCGTAGTGTGCGCCACGGTGTTCGGCATTCCGGTCGGTACCCTGATCGGCGACGCCCTGGGTTGGCGCGCGGCCTTTGCGGTGCTGGCGTTGCTGGCCCTGGCCAAGGCCTTGCTGCTGTTCCTGTACCTGCCACGCACGCCCCGGCATAACCAGGCCACCTCGCTGCTTGGCCAGTTCGGCATCCTGCGCAGCCGCCTGTTGCAAGGCCATGTGCTGCTCTCGGTGCTGGTGTTCAGCGGCATGTTCACCGCCTACACCTACCTGGCCGACATGCTCGAGCGCCTGGCCGGCTTTGACGGCGCGCTGGTCGGCTGGTGCCTGATGGGCTTTGGTGCGGTCGGCCTGATCGGCAACAGCCTGGGTGGTCGCGCGGTCGATCGGCATCCGTTGAAAGCCTCGGCTGCCTTCTGTGCCCTGATGATGGTCGGCATGATCGCCGTGGTGCCAGCGATCCATACGGTGTACGGCTTGGGCCTGGCCCTGGCGATCTGGGGCATGACCCAGGCGGCGCTGTTTCTGGTCAGCCATGTACGGCTGATCAAGGCCGCGCCCCAGGCACCGGCCTTTGCCGCTTCGCTGAACATCGCCGGGGCCAACCTGGGCATAGGCCTGGGCGCGGTGATTGGCGGGCGGGTGATCGATACCCTGGGCCTGGCCAACCTCGGTTACGCCGCCGCCATCCTTATCGGCCTGTCGGTGCTGCTGGCGCTGGGGCTGACAAGCCCGCGCCTGCAACCGGCTACCAATTGAACAACTGGCGTCGGGCGCCTTCGGTGATGGCGACAATGCCCGGGTGCTTGACCTTGCGCTCCACCGAGATGGCGTAGAACGACTCGTTGACCGCGTCGGTCTGGCCGATCAGTTCGACGCCATACTGCTTGCACACCTCGTCGGCAATTACGCTGGGGGCGATGAAGATACCGCTGCCGGATTGGCCGAAGGCCTGCATCAAGGCGCTGTCGTCGAACTCGCCAACGATCCGAGGTTGCAGTTGCTGCTCGGCAAACCAACGCAGCAGGCGGCTGCGCACCACGGTTTCCTGGCCGGGGATCAGCAGCGGCGCGTGTTGCAGGCAGGCCGGGAAGTTGCGCCCGTACTGCTCGGCCAACACGGGCGTTGCAAAAAAGCTGATGCCGCATTCACCGAGCTTCTGGCTGTAGCCCTTGATGTCCAGGTGACTGGGCATGGGGCTGTCGGAAATCACCAGGTCCAGGCGCTGGATCGCCAGGTCCGCCAGCAGCCGTTCGAGTTTGTCTTCGCGGCAGCTCAGGCGCAGGGCGTCTTCCATGTGCATGGTCGGTGCCAGCAGGCGATAGACGATGGATTTGGGCACCACGTCCGCCACCCCGACCCGAAACAGGATCTGCTGCTCATCAGGCCGGGCCCGCAGCATGGCTTCGAGCTCGCCGCCAATCTGGAACATCTGTTCGGCGTAGGTCAGGGTTTGCCGGCCGCTCTCGGTCAGCTCCAGCTGCCGCCCGACCCGGCGGAACAACTCGATGCCATAGGTTTGTTCGAGTAGGGTGATCTGCCCGCTGATGGTCTGCGGGGTCAGGTTCAACTGCTCGCAGGCCCGCACGATGCTGCCGGTCTTGGCCACCACCCAGAAGTAATGCAGTTGCCGGTAATTGAGCATGCTGATTCCCGATTCGTAAAAACCGAAGTATAACCGCTGAAAATACGAATTTTCCTGATGTATTCAGCTCTTTAGAATCCCTTGCCATCACGGTGCCCCTGAATGAGCACCGATTTAATTGCACGGAGATCCACAGATGCTTCACTTCAAATCCATCGGTACACCCCTGGTGTTGCTGCTGGCCCTGCTGGCCATGAGCGGTTGCGAGCAGGCGGAAAAGTCCGCCCAGCAGATGCTCAACCAGGCGGCGGAGTCGGCCAAGGAAGCCATCGATAAAACCAACGAAGCCGCCCAGCAGGCCCTGAGCGAAGCCACCGGCTCCGAAGGCAGCGACAAGGCTGGCAAACCCGAGCGCGACGACAGCGCCCAGGACATCTGACCCACCCCTTACCCCGATGCAGGATTTGATTCATGGAATACTTGTTGGAACTCGCTGCAAGCCCGACCGCCTGGGTCGCCCTGGCCACCCTGGTGGCCATGGAGATCGTCCTCGGTATCGACAACCTGATCTTCATCTCGATCCTGACCAACAAGTTGCCTGAAGAATTTCGCTCCAAGGCGCGGCGCATTGGTATCAGCATGGCGCTGGTGATGCGCCTGGGCCTGCTCAGCACCGTGGCCTGGATCGTCCAGCTCACCGAGCCGGTTGTCGATGTGTTTGGTCATACCTTCTCCTGGAAGGACATGATCCTCATCGCCGGTGGCCTGTTCCTGCTGTGGAAAGCGACCAAGGAAATCCACGAGAGCGTCGACCCGCGCGCCCAGGCTGAAGCCAAGGCGTCGTCGACCATCACCCTGGGCTTTGCTGCGGCGATCGGGCAGATCCTGGTGCTGGACATCGTCTTCTCGATCGACAGCATCATCACCGCCGTGGGCATGACCGAGCACCTGCCGATCATGATCATCGCCGTGATCAGTGCCGTGATCGTGATGCTGGTGGCAGCCGACCCGCTGGCCCGGTTCATCAACGATAACCCGACCGTGGTGATGCTGGCCCTGGGCTTCCTGATCATGATCGGCATGACCCTGATCGCCGAAGGTTTCGGTGCTCATGTACCCAAGGGTTATGTGTATGCGGCGATGGCCTTCTCGACGGCGATCGAGGTGCTCAACATCATGTCGCGCCGGGCACGCTTGAAGCGCGAGGCGGTTGAGGGCTGATAAAGCTCATCGCGGGGCAAGCCCGCTCCTACAGTTCCTGTGGGAGCGGGCTTGCCCCGCGATGCTTTCAAACGATTCCTAATGCGCCCCGGCATGCCGGCGACTACGCCGCGCAGGTACCGCGTCCTTGCCTTCGGGCTGAATACGATGATGCGGATGATGACGCCGGGCGATGCGCAACACCCCCCAGAGCATGGCGGCGGCGACGCTCAACCAGGCGCCGACCAGCATCAAAATTGCCATTGTCAGGCTCATGTGTGCCTCCTTAGGTCCGCGGCAAGGCAACAAGGCTCGCCAACGCGGACACGTCTTCAGTCTAGCCCGTTGCATGTTGCAGGCTATTGACCGATGGTCTAGAGGCTTGGGCCGCTTTGTTCTAAGCCTGCGGCGGGCTATACCCGAGGCGCGCGCCAGCCTATGATCAGCGCTCAGGGCCGGGCAGTGGCTGCCGGCCGTCATCGAGCGAGTGTTCATGCCTCCACTGACTTCCCTAATCGGCTTCACCCCACGCCGCCTGCTGGCGGCCTGCGCGGTAGGCCTGGCCCTGGCCGGTTGCGCCAGCCAGCCGCCGTCCCAGCTTAAAAACCTGCCGCAACGGGTCGAGATCGGCTCGGTACCGTTCTACCGTGGCGAAGCCAACCAGAGCGCATCGATGGCCCTGGCGGCATTGCTGTCGCAACAGGGTGTACGCATCACCCCAGGATTGCTCGACGAGTCGTTGGGCCTGCCGGAGAACGTCGACAAACTTGAAGGCTCGATCCAGCGGGTTGGCCGCGAATACGGCATGGTGGTCTATCCGCTCGACCCGCGTCTGGAGGCCTTGCTGGCGCAAGTCGCGGCGGGTAATCCGGTATTGCTGCGCTTTCAGGAAGGTTCGGCGTTCTGGAGCGAGCCGCGCTATGCCTTGCTGGTCGGCTACGACCGCTACAAGCAGCGGGTATTGTTGCGGGCGGGGATGAACCGGCGCCTGCTGATGGAGTTCGATGACTTCGAATCAGCCTGGCAGAAGCAGGGGAGCTGGGCGGTGTTGGTCCAGCAGCCGGGCCAGTTGCCGGCCGAGGTCGACCGTCAGCGCTGGCTGAAAGCGGCCAATGACCTGGCCCAGGCGGGCCAGGAACAAGCGGCCCGGCAGGCCGTCAGCGCCCTGGGGCAGTGACGGCGCAGGCCGGGCAGGGCGATTAGAAGCCCAGACGATCGCGCAGGCTGTAGTACCAGGCGCCCAGGGCGCTGAACGGTACGCGCAGCAGTTGGCCACCTGGGAACGGGTAGTGCGGCAGCTCGGCGAAGGCATCGAAACGTTCGGCCTGGCCACGCAGGGCCTCGGCCAGCACCTTGCCCGCCAGGTGGGTGTAGGTAACGCCGTGGCCACTGCAGCCCTGGGAGTAATAGATGTTGTCGCCCAGGCGACCCACTTGCGGAAGGCGCGACAGGGTCAGCAGGAAGTTGCCGGTCCAGGCGTAGTCGATCTTCACGTCCTTGAGCTGCGGGAAGGCCTTGAGCATTTTCGGGCGGATGATCGCTTCGATGTTGGCCGGGTCACGGGCGCCGTACACCACGCCACCGCCGAAGATCAGGCGCTTGTCGCCGGTCAGGCGGTAGTAGTCGAGCAGGTAGTTGCAGTCTTCGACGCAGTAGTCTTGCGGCAGCAGGCTGCGCGCCAGGTCTTCGCTCAGTGGCTCGGTGGTGATCACCTGGGTGCCGCAGGGCATCGACTTGGCCGCCAGCTCCGGCACCAGGCCGCCGAGGTAGGCGTTACCGGCAACGATGATGAACTTGGCGCGCACTTTACCTTGTGGGGTGTGCACTACCGGGTTGGCGCCGCGCTCGATGCGGATGGCCGGCGATTGCTCGTAGATCTTGCCGCCCAGCGACTCGACCGCGGCGGCTTCGCCCAGGGCCAGGTTCAGCGGGTGGATGTGGCCGCCGCTCATGTCGAGCATGCCGCCGATATATTGGTCGCAGTCGACCACTTCACGGATGCGCTTCTGGTCCATCAGCTCCAGCTGGGTGTGGCCGAAGCGTTCCCACAGGCGCTTTTGCGATTCCAGGTGGCCCATCTGCTTGGGTGTCAGGGCGGCGAATACGCCACCGTCCTTGAGGTCGCACTGGATGTTGTATTTGGCCACGCGCTCACGGATGATGCGCCCGCCCTCGAAGGCCATGTGGCCCAGCAGTTGCGCCTGCTTGGGGCCGACGGTGCGTTCGATGACGTCGATGTCGCGGCTATAGCTGTTGACGATCTGCCCGCCGTTACGGCCCGAGGCGCCGAAGCCGACCTTGGCGGCTTCCAGCACGGTGACCTTGAAGCCGCTTTCAAGCAGGAACAGGGCGCTGGACAAGCCGGTGTAGCCGGCGCCGATCACGCAGACATCGGTCTGTACCTCTTCCTGCAGCGCCGGGCGCGGCGGAACCGGATTGGCCGATGCGGCGTAGTAGGACTGAGGGTAGGGGGTATTGGCCATGCTGCGAAACCTCTGTTTTATATTTTTTACGACTGTACCGATGCTATCAATAATAATAAACACCCGCTAGTCGTGTGTTGAAAATCCTTTACCCCGGGTTTTCGCAAATACTTTTGTTATTCAGTGGCTTAGCGTTAAAAAAAGAGTTGACACTGTTCGGCGATTGCGTAGAATGCGCCCCACAGCAGGCACATAGCTCAGTTGGTTAGAGCACCACCTTGACATGGTGGGGGTCGTTGGTTCGAGTCCAATTGTGCCTACCAAATCAAATCCGCCCCTGCTGGCGGTACTGAAAAAGGCGATCCGAAAGGGTCGCTTTTTTGTTTGCGCGGTATTTTTGCTGGCAAAGCAAAGCTGCTGATTTTTTTATGAAATTTCGCTTTACGAAGGTTAAAGACCTGCGTATTATGCGCCCCACAGCAGGCACATAGCTCAGTTGGTTAGAGCACCACCTTGACATGGTGGGGGTCGTTGGTTCGAATCCAATTGTGCCTACCAAACAAATCCACACTGCTGTGTGGTAACAGAAAGGGCGATCCGCAAGGGTCGCCCTTTTTGCATTTCAGTCCCAAGGCTGGCCAATGCCCCTGTGGGAGCTGGCTTGCCAGCGATCGAGCGCGAAGCGGTCGCAATTCAGGCGGCAACCGCGCGGGCCTCATCGCTGGCAAGCCAGCTCCCACAGTGATCGCAATAAGCCGTCGATAGTAACCATTGCCCTGCCTGCAGATGCTAAAATCCGCCGCTTGCATTCAGGAGATAGACGCGTGCGCAAAGTGGCGGTGGTAATGGCGGTGCTGGCTCTGGCCGGTTGCGAGAACGAAGTCGAAGGCGTGCACAAGCAGGTGGCCGAACACCTGCAGAACCCCAAGACAGCCAAGTTCGCCAACGTGCGATTCGACCAGCAAGGCATTATCTGCGGCCAGGTGCGTGGCAAGGATGACGCTGGCGTCTTCGTGCCGTATCGCAGCTACGTGGCGATCAAGCAGGCCGGTGGCGACTATCAGCTCATTATTGCCGACCAGGGCAGCAACCTGGCCATTCGCGAAAAATGCGGCGGCGCCGACCTGCAGCGCGCCGCCGCCGCCGCCGCTGACCAGCCAGCGCCGCAGGGCTGGGATGTCGAGATCGTCCAGGGGGCGAACATGGGCGCCTTGAGCGACATGACCGCCCGCCTGATCGAAAAGCAGATCCCGTCCTCGGTGGTCTACCGCAACGGCAAGCCGGTGGTGCTGCTCGGCCCTTATCCCGACAAGGTTCAAGCGCAAGCGCAGCAAGCCGACGTCATGGCCCGCCTGGGCACCGACTCGATCGTCATCCAGCACGACGCCCCGCGCTAGCCAGCGGCTTCCCGGTCCTCGTACACTCACGGCTCTACGCAAGGAGAGCCGTCATGAGTGATTCATCCGCCGCCATTACCCTGCAGCGTGGTACCGAACAGCATGTCGAGGGCCTGACCGCGCTGTACAACGACCCGCGGGTGGCGCGTCAGGTGCTGCAGATGCCTTACCAGTCACCGGAGATATGGCGCAAGCGACTGAGCCTGGACAACGAACGGATGCTGTTTCTGGTGGCGCTGCACCAGGGCGAAGTCATCGGCAGTTGCTCGCTGGAGCAATACGCGCGTATCCGCCGTGCCCACTGTGGCGGTATCGGCATGGGCGTGGCGCCAGCCTGGCAAGGCAAAGGTGTTGGCAGTCGCCTGCTGGAGGCGGTACTGGACGTGGCCGACAACTGGATGGGCCTGCAGCGCGTCGAGCTGACCGTGTACACCGACAATCATCCGGCGCTGGCCTTGTACAAACGCTTCGGCTTTACGGTTGAAGGTCAATTGATTGACTATGCTATGCGTGACGGTGAGTTGATCGATGTCTACAGCATGGCGCGTCTGCGACGACAGCCAGGCTGAGCAGGAGGGCCATATGTCTACGCTGGAGCGGGCCATTGCGGTTGCGGCGAGGGCACATGAAGGACAGCACGACAAAGGTGGGGCGGCCTATATCCTCCACCCGTTGCGGGTGATGCTGAGGGTGACGACGCCCGAGCAGCGCATTGTCGCGGTGCTCCACGACGTGCTCGAGGATTCACCGATGACACTCTCCGACCTTGCTCGCGAAGGCTTCGCCCTGAAGATCCTTGCGGCGGTGCAGGCGCTGAGCCGGCGAGATGACGAAAGCTACGAGGCCTTCGTTGTGCGGGTAGGCGATGACCCGCTGGCGCGGGTGGTCAAGCTGGCTGACCTTGCCGACAACAGCGACCTGTCGCGCATCAGTATCCCCAGCCCTGAAGACATTGCCCGCCTGGCCCGTTACCAGCAGGCCAGCGCCTACCTGCAGGCGCTGGCCTGAGCCTCAACCGCAGGCGCTGAGGTTCACGGGTCCGACGAACTCATTGCCATGGCCCATCACGCAGGCCACTCGCTGGTTGCGCTGGCGCTCCCAGGGCTGCGGCGGGTAGGTCTTGTTCCAGGCTTCGTACAGCTGGCGGTCCTGCTTGGACAGCTTGAGGCTGTACTGCTTGCTCATATAGAAGTAGGTGCGCGCGATCATCCCGCGAATCGACGGCCGCGGCATGACCTTCTTGGCCTTGAAGTCCACCTGGGTCAGGCACGAGCCGTATTGCCCGCGCTGCTCGGGCAGCCAGCCGAAACTGAAGTTGCTGCGATCGCCATTGACCTCGCCAATGCTCGGCACCAGGTTGTGCAGGTCGGCCTCGGCGCGTTGGTAGACCTTGTCATTGCGCGAGCAGTTCTTGCGCCCGCCGCTTTGCCAGCATTGACGCTGATGGCCGATATGCCAGGCCGGGACGATATGCTCCCACTCGATGCGCGAGGCGCGGTTGGCATTCTTGCGCGGCACATAACCGCAGGCATTCAAATCGACCTTGTTGCCGTTGTACTTGCAGCCGCAGTAGAACTCGGTGGACTGCGGCGCGTACAGGCGCCAGGCGACCTTCTTGGCTTCGCTGAAGGTGCGCGGTGCATCGGCGTGGGCGGTGGTGACACTGAACAACAGACAAGCTACTGCAAAAACCGGAAATCTCATGCGCTTTCAATCTTCCTTCGGCACAACCCAGAAAATCTGCACGCCACCGTCATCGCGGTAGGCGAGGGTGACGTTGTCGTTCTCGGCGATTTCGTCGAGCAGGGTGGCCCAGTCTTCAGGCGATTCGTGCTCCAGGCGGAAGATCAGTGCGGCCCGGGCTTTTTGCGCAGTGGGGGAATTGATGATTTTCTGGATGCGGGTGCCCAGTTGCTCGTAACTGCTGGCAGGGGCGGAAGTGGTGGCCACGAAGCGTTCCTTTTTTAGCTGTATGCGCATACAGTATTTTACTGTAAGCAATTTCGCAACAGCTCGTCGGTGAAAGAGCGCATGTGACCGCAAACCGCGCGGTTTGCTGCGGTCTGTTTAAAGTATTTTTTGCGAGGGTAGGGGAAGCAGGCTTGCCCGTCCTACAGGGCGGGCAAGCACTTGGGGGTTACTCGATCAGTATTCCCAGAAGATCCGCTGCAGCTCTTTGCTGTCCTGGGTCTTGGTCATGGCGACCATGGCCAGGATGCGGGCTTTTTGCGGGTTCAGGTCATGGGCGACGACGAAGTCATTCTTGTCGTCAGGCTGCTCGGCGTTACGCAGCACGAAGCCGCCGGCATTGACGTGGGACGAACGAATGATCTGCACGCCTTGCTTGCGCAGTTCTTGCAGGGCAGGCACTACACGCGAGGAAACCGAGCCATTGCCGGTGCCGGCGTGGATGATCGCCTTGGCGCCATTTTGCGCCAGTGCCTTGTAGGCGGTGTCGGTGACGTTGCCGTAACCATAGGCGATATCAACGGCAGGCAGGCTGCTGATCTTCTTGATGTCGAATTCCGAGTCGACGGTGTGACGCTTGGCCGGCAGGCGGAACCAGTAGGACTTGCCTTCCACGACCATGCCCAGCGGGCCCCATGGGCTCTTGAAGGCTTCGGTCTTGATGTTCACGGTCTTGCTGACGTCGCGACCCGACAGGATCTCGTCGTTCATGGTGACCAGCACGCCCTTGCCGCGCGAATCCTTGTTGCTGGCAACGGCCACGGCGTTGTACAGGTTGAGCATGCCGTCAGCCGACATCGCGGTGCCCGGGCGCATGGAGCCGACCACGACGATTGGCTTGTCGGTTTTTTCGACCAGGTTGAGGAAGTAGGCGGTCTCTTCCAGGGTGTCGGTACCGTGGGTGATGACGATGCCGTCGACGTCCTTGCTGTCGGCAAGTTCGGCAACGCGCTTGCCCAGTTGCAGCAGGTTTTCGTTGCTGATGCTTTCGGAGGCGATCTGCAGGACTTGCTCGCCGCGCACATTGGCCAGGGTGGCCAGTTCCGGGACGCCGGCGATCAGCTTGTCGACACCGACTTTGGCAGCCTGGTAGGTCGCGCTGTTGGCGGTGCTGGCGCCAGCGCCGGCGATGGTGCCACCGGTGGCGAGGATCACCACGTTGGCCAGTTTCTGTTGGTTCTCGACTTCCTTGGCGTTGACGCCTGCGGGCAGTAACAGCAGCAGGGCCAAAGCGCCCGGAACGAAGGAATTAAGCGCAGCTTTCATCGTTGATCTCTCTTCTGTCTGGAGTTCGCTGTGTAACGCGCTTACAGGAGCAGATTCCGTACCAGAACAGCCGTTCGTCGGTTTTCATCTTCAATCTATTGATTTTCATGGGCTTTGCGGGCTTTGCGAAACACCGGCAAAGCATTTTTCTATTCGGAATTCCGAATATTGTGTACAAGAGGTGTTCGGTTTTCCGGTTATTTTTAGGATAATTCCTACGCGTACTTTCCAAATGGTCTCCGGCGGTGGATTTGACAAAATTTGGTTACATTCCCATAGTGGCTTAACGCAAACGTTTGCGACCCGATAAAAATCATAAGATCCGGAGTAAACCCATGAAGCTGCCCTTTGCTGGACGCCTGCTGGCGGTCGCCGTACTTTCCTCGCTGTCCCTCGCTACCCCTTTTTCCCAAGCCCTGGCCGATGAAGCCAAGCCCAAAGTCGCGCTGGTGATGAAGTCGCTCGCCAACGAATTCTTCCGGACCATGGAAGATGGCGCCAAGGCCTATCAGAAAGATCACGCCAATGACTTCGACCTGGTGTCCAACGGCATCAAGGACGAGACCGATGCCGGCAACCAGATCCGCATCGTCGAGCAGATGATCGTCTCCGGGGTCAATGCCCTGGTCATCGCCCCGGCCGACTCCAAGGCCCTGGTGCCCGTGGTGAAAAAGGCCATGGACGCGGGTATCACCGTGATCAACATCGACAACCGCCTCGACCCCGAGGTGCTCAAGAGCAAGAACCTCAGCGTGCCGTTCGTGGGCCCCGACAACCGCAAGGGCGCACGCCTGGTAGGTGAGTACCTGGCCACGCAGAAGCTCAAGGCCGGTGACCAGGTCGCCATCATTGAAGGCGTCTCGACCACCACCAACGCCCAGCAGCGCACCGCAGGCTTCAAGGATGCGATGGAAGCGGCGCAGATCAAGGTCGTCTCGGTGCAGTCGGGCGACTGGGAAATTGCCAAGGGCAACGCCGTGGCGGCCTCCCTGCTCAACGCCAACCCTGACCTCAAGGCGCTGCTGGCCGGTAACGACAGCATGGCCCTGGGCGCTGTTTCAGCCGTGCGCGCAGCGGGGAAGGCCGGGCAGGTGCAAGTGGTTGGCTACGACAACATCAATGCGATCAAACCGATGCTCAAGGACGGCCGCGTGCTCGCCACCGCCGACCAGTACGCCGCCAAGCAGGCGGTGTTCGGCATCGAGGCGGCGCTGAAGATGCTCAAAGGCGAGAAAACCGATGTCGACGCCGACAACGTCATCCAGACGCCGGTCGAGCTGGTCACCCAATAAGTAGTCGCACTATGGGCGCCCGTCGTGCGGCGGGCGCCAGGAGAACAGGCAATGTCAGCGACTGCGGATGTCGTACTTTCAGTCAGCGCGATCGGCAAGACCTACGCCCAGCCGGTACTCGGCGATATCGACCTGAGCCTGCGCCGGGGTGAAGTGCTGGCCCTGACCGGCGAAAACGGGGCGGGCAAGAGCACCCTGTCGAAGATCATCGGCGGCCTCGAAGTGCCCACCACCGGGCACATGCTCTATCAAGGCCAGCCTTACCAGCCGGGCAGCCGCGCCGCCGCCGAGCGGCTGGGCGTGCGCATGGTCATGCAGGAGCTCAACCTGCTGCCGACCCTGACCGTGGCCGAGAACCTGTTTCTCGACAATTTGCCCGGGCGCGCCGGCTGGATCAATCGCAAGCGCCTGCGCCAACTGGCGGTGGCGGCCATGGCCCAGGTCGGCCTGGACGCCATCGACCCGGATACCCCGGTCGGCGAGCTGGGCATCGGTCATCAGCAGATGGTCGAGATCGCCCGCAACCTGATCGGCGATTGTCATGTACTGATTTTTGATGAGCCCACGGCGATGCTCACCGCCCGCGAGGTGGAGCTGCTGTTCACCCAGATCGAGCGCCTGCAGCAGCGCGGCGTGGCCATCGTCTACATCTCCCATCGCCTCGAAGAGCTCAAGCGCATCGCCCAGCGCATTGCCGTGCTGCGTGATGGCAAGCTGGTGTGTGTCGAGCCGATGCAGCGTTACAACAGCGAGCAACTGGTCAACCTGATGGTCGGCCGCGAGCTGGGCGAGCATATCGATTTGGGCGTGCGCAACATCGGCGCGCCGATCCTCAAGGTCAACGGCCTCAGTCGCAGCGATAAGGTCAAGGATGTCTCGTTCGAGGTGCGCAGCGGCGAGATTTTCGGTATCTCCGGCCTGGTCGGCGCCGGGCGCACCGAGTTGCTGCGGTTGATCTACGGTGCCGACAGCGCCGACAGTGGCAGCCTCGAGCTGGGCAAGCCCTTGCGCCCGGTGCGGGTCGATTCGCCCGTGGCCGCGGTGCGCCAGGGCATTGCCCTGATCACCGAAGACCGCAAGGGCGAAGGCCTGCTGCTGAGCCAGTCGATCAGCGCCAATATCGCCCTGGGCAACCTGCCGGCGATTTCCCGCGTTGGGGTGGTCAACAGTGGCGCCGAGCGCGAACTGGCCGAACGCCAGATCGCCGCCATGCGTATCCGCAGCTCCAGCCCCGAGCAGGTGGTCGGCGAGCTGTCGGGCGGCAACCAGCAAAAGGTGGTGATCGGCCGCTGGCTGGAGCGCGACTGTTCAGTGCTGCTGTTCGACGAACCGACCCGCGGCATCGACGTGGGCGCCAAGTTCGATATCTATGGCCTGTTGGCCGAACTGGCGCGCCAGGGCAAGGCGCTGGTGGTGGTGTCCAGCGACCTGCGCGAGCTGATGCTGATTTGCGACCGCATCGGCGTGCTCAGCGCCGGGCGCCTGATCGACACCTTCGAGCGCGACAGCTGGACCCAGGACCAACTACTGGCCGCAGCCTTTGCCGGCTATCAGAAACGTGATGCGTTGCTGCATGAAGCGGCACCCAGGACAACCCCATGAAAACCACGCAACTGGACACCGCCGCCCCCAGCGCCAAGCGCAGCGGCACCTACTTCGGCCTCGGTACCTACCTGGGCCTGGCCGGCGCCTTGCTGGCGATGATCGTGCTGTTCTCGTTGTTGAGCAGCCACTTTCTGTCGTACGCCACCTTCAGCACCCTGGCCAACCAGATCCCCGACCTGATGGTGCTGGCGGTGGGCATGACCTTCGTGCTGATTATCGGCGGCATCGACCTGTCGGTGGGCTCGGTGCTGGCCCTGGCCGGTTCCGCGGTCAGCGTGGCGATGCTCGGCTGGGGCTGGAGCGTGATGCCGGCGGCCCTGCTCGGCATGGGCGTGGCGGCGTTGGCCGGGAGCATCACCGGCTCGATCACCGTGGCCTGGCGCATCCCGTCGTTCATCGTTTCCCTCGGCGTGCTGGAAATGGCCCGGGGCATGGCCTATCAGTTGACCGATTCGCGCACCGCCTACATCGGCGACGCCTTTGCCTGGCTGTCCAACCCGCTGGCCTTCGGTATCTCGCCGTCGTTCCTGATCGCCTTGCTGGTGATCATCCTCGCCCAACTGGTCCTCACGCGCACGGTGTTTGGCCGCTACCTGATCGGTATCGGCACCAACGAAGAGGCAGTGCGCCTGGCCGGTATCGACCCGCGCCCGTACAAGATCCTGGTGTTCTCGCTGATGGGCCTGCTCGCAGGTCTTGCCGCGCTGTTCCAGATTTCCCGCCTGGAAGCCGCTGACCCCAATGCCGGCTCCGGCCTCGAACTGCAGGTGATCGCCGCCGTGGTGATCGGCGGCACCAGCCTGATGGGCGGGCGCGGCTCGGTGATCAGTACCTTCTTCGGCGTGCTGATCATTTCGGTGCTGGCCGCAGGCCTGGCGCAGATTGGCGCCTCGGAGCCGACCAAACGCATCATCACCGGGGCGGTGATCGTCATCGCCGTGGTCCTCGACACTTACCGCAGCCGGCGCGCGCGCAGGCGGAACTGAAACAATGGCAACCATCAAAGATGTTGCGGCACTGGCGGGGATTTCCTACACCACCGTGTCCCATGTACTGAACAAGACCCGCCCGGTCAGCGAGCCGGTGCGCCTTAAAGTCGAAGCGGCGATCGCCGAGCTCGACTACGTGCCCAGCGCCGTAGCGCGTTCGCTCAAGGCCCGCAGCACCGCAACCATCGGCCTGCTGGTGCCCAACAGCGTCAACCCGTACTTCGCCGAGCTGGCACGCGGTATCGAGGACGGCTGCGAGCGCAACGGCTACTGCGTGATCCTCTGCAACTCCGACGACAACCCGCAGAAGCAGCGCAGCTACCTGCGCGTGCTGCTGGAAAAACGCATCGACGGCCTGATCGTCGCTTCGGTCGGTGAAGACAGCGACCTGCTCGACAGCCTGGCCAGCGTGCGCACGCCGATGGTCATCGTCGACCGCGCGCTGGAAGGCGTGGCTGCCGACCTGGTGCGAATCGACCACGAGCAGGGTGCATACCTGGCGACCCGGCACCTGCTGGAACTGGGCCATCGCGACATCGCCTGCATTGGCGGCCCGGCCAGTACCAGCGTCGCCCAGTTGCGCCTGGCCGGTTTCCATCGGGCGCTCGCCGAAGCCGGCGTTACCCCGCGCCAGGACTGGCTGCTGAGCAGCGAATTCACCAGTATCGGTGGCTATACCGCGGCGGCGGCGCTGCTTGAAGGCGAGCGGCCGACGGCGATCTTTGCCGGCAACGACATGATCGGTATCGGCGTATTGCGTGCCGCCGCCGAGCGCAATATCTGCGTGCCCAGCGAGCTGTCGGTGATCGGCTTCGACGACATCCAGATCAGCCAGTACGTGTTCCCGGCGTTGACCACCGTCGGCCAGTCGATCCGCGAACTGGGCGAGAGCGCCGCCGAACTGCTGCTGCGGCGCATCGCCGAACCCCTGCGCGGTGCCCCGGAGCAGCGCATCGTCGCGCCGAGCATCGTCCTGCGCGAATCCACGGCGCCGCGCCCCGACCTTTTCAATGATTACCGCTGAGAACGAGCCCGCACATGCAAGCCAATGTAGTAGTGGTAGGTAGCCTGAACATGGACCTGGTGGCGCGCGCCCAGCGCCTGCCGCGCGGTGGCGAAACCCTGGTGGGTGAAACCTTCGTCACGGTGCCGGGTGGCAAGGGCGCCAACCAGGCGGTGGCGGCGGCGCGCCTGGGGGCGCAGGTGGCGATGGTTGGCTGCGTCGGTGACGATGCCTATGGCCAGCAACTGCGCCAGGCCCTGGCCGCTGAGCAGATCGACTGCCAGGCGGTGAGCATTGCCGCCGGGGTGTCCAGCGGTGTGGCGCTGATTGTGGTCGATGCTGCCAGCCAGAACGCCATCGTCATCATTGCCGGTGGCAATGGCCAGTTGCTGCCCGAGTCGGTGCAGCGCTTCGATGCCTTGCTGCAACAAGCTGACGTGATCATCTGTCAGCTGGAGGTGCCCATGGCGACCGTTGCCTACACCCTTGAGCGGGGCAGGGCGCTGGGCAAGACGGTAATCCTCAATCCGGCGCCGGCCAGCGGCCCGCTGCCGGCAGAATGGTTTGCCAATATCGACTACCTGATCCCCAACGAAAGCGAAGCCGAAGCCCTCAGCGGGCTGCCGGTCAACGACCTGGAAAGCGCCAAGGCGGCCGCCACCCGGTTGCTGGCCATGGGCGTTGGCAAGGTGATTGTCACCCTGGGGGCTCAGGGGGCATTGTTTGCCGATGCTCAGGCATTCAGGCATTTCCCGGCGCCGGTGGTGAAGCCGGTGGATACCACGGCGGCGGGCGACACCTTTGTCGGCGGTTTCGCCGCGGCCCTGGCGCGCGGCGAAGAGGAGGGTGCGGCCATCGCCTTCGGCCAACGTGCCGCGGCCCTGTCGGTCACTCGTGCGGGTGCACAGCCGTCGATTCCGCACCTCGCCGAGCTGCAGCCATGAAGAAGACGCCGTTGCTCAATATCGCCCTGTCGCGCCTGATCGCCTCCCTTGGCCATGGCGACATCCTGCTGATCGGCGACGCCGGTTTGCCGGTGCCGCCGGGTGTGGAGCTGATCGACCTGGCGCTGACGCCGGGCATTCCGGATTTCGCCAGCACCCTGCGCATAGTGCTGAGTGAAATGCAGGTCGAAAGCCACGTGCTAGCGGACGAAATCCTCCAGCATCAGCCGCCTGGTCTGACAGCGGTCGAGCAGTTGACTGCCCAGGGCGAGCTGGGCGTCCGACGCCTGCTCAGCCATGACGAGTTCAAGCACTTGAGCCGCAGTGCCCGCGCCATCGTGCGGACCGGTGAATGTCAGCCCTACAGCAATATCGCGTTGGTTGCCGGGGTGACCTTCTAGCGTTTTTCCATCTGATCATAAGGACGTGTCTCATGTTGAACTGTGCCAAACGTTTGCTCCAAGGAGTACTGCTGATGTCCATGCTGTCGGCTGGCGCCCAGGCTGCGCCCATTGACCTGATTATCGATACCGACCCCGGCGCCGATGACGTAGTGGCGCTGTTCCTGGCCATGGCTTCGCCTGATGAGCTGAAGATCCGTGCCATCACCACCGTGGCCGGCAACGTGCGCCTGGAAAAGACCTCGCGCAATGCCCGCCTGGCCCGGGAGTGGGCAGGGCGCGAAGAGATTCCGGTGTACGCCGGCGCGCCCAGGCCGTTGCTGCGCACGCCGATCTACGCCGCCGACATCCATGGCGAAGAAGGTTTACCCGGAGTGGCGGTCAGCGAGCCGCAGAAGGGGCTGGCCAACGGCAATGCGGTGCGCTACCTGATCGACACCTTGAGCAGTGCCAAGCCGCACAGCATCACCGTGGCCATGCTCGGCCCGCAGACCAACCTGGCTTTGGCGCTGATCGAGGCGCCGGAGATCGTTAACGGCATCAAGGAAGTGATCGTCATGGGCGGCGCCCACTTCAATGGCGGCAATATCACGCCGGTGGCCGAGTTCAACCTGTTTGCCGATCCCCACGCTGCCGAAGTGGTGCTCAAAAGCGGGGTCAAGCTGACTTACCTGCCGCTGGATGTCACCCACAAGGTGCTGACCAGCGAGGCGCGGCTGAAACAGATTGCTGACCTGAACAATGCGGCGAGCAAGCGCGTGGTGGATATTCTCAACGCCTACGTCAAGGCGGACATGAAGCACTACGGCATCCCCGGCGGCCCGGTGCATGACACTACGGTGATTGCCTACCTGCTCAAGCCTGAGCTGTTCACCGGCCGGCAGGTATTCATGCAGGTCGACAGCCGCGACGGGCCGACCTTTGGCCAGACCATCACCGACTGGTATGGCACCCTGAAACAGCCGGGCAATGTCACCTGGATTACAGAGGGTGATGCCCAGGGCTTTTTTGATCTGTTGAGTGCTCGTCTGGCGCGTCTGCCATGACCGGCGGCTGGGTGTAACGTTCAAAGACCTGGTCGACGTAGCTGCGCGCGTCGTCCGGGCCCAGGTCCTTGACCAGCAGATCGAGGGCGATCAGCAGCAATTCTTCGGCGCTGGCCGGGCTGTAGGCGCTCTGACCCTCAGGCCATTTGACCTTGATGTCGGCATCGATGGTGTGGCTTGTCATGAAGATTCTCGAATGAAAACTGCGCACGCTGTCGGTTCAAATGCCGGGCCCTGGCGTTTGAAGGGGAGGCTGGCCTGCACTCCGCCGATGCTTGCAGTAAATCATGCGGGCCGCTTGCCGCGCACTGCGACTTAGGCATAAGCACAGGGGCGTGGCAAACTAACGGTGTTTTAGCTTGCCGGGACAGCGCAGTGCAGATCGATTTGACCAACCCTCAAGACTTCACCCTCGATAACGTGCGGGCCCTGCTGGTGGCCGGAAATGGCGCGGTACACAACCAGCTGCGGGTCAATCGCGACGGCATCGCCTGGTTGTCCCAGGTCACCGGTGGCCGAGACCTGGACGGCCTGTCCTTTCGTCTGGAAACCTGGGCCGCGGGCTCAGGTTGCGTCGGCCCGCAGATGGCCGCCGACGAGCGCTGGATACAACAGGTGTACAACGCCCTGAAGAATAACTGGCCCAATCCGGCTAACGATTACATCGACCTGTATTGAGCGTGTGCAAAATCCGGTCACGATTGCTCTTGGCCTTGAGCGCTCTGGCTCGGGCACAATGGTCCGGTTTTGCAACGAAAAACCAGGAGTGCTGTCATATGGGCAGCATTCAAGAATTTAAGGAGGATTCATGTTCCGCACGCGTGCATCATTGGCAAGCCTGTTGGCTGTCGCTGTATTGGCAGGTTGCAGCAGCACTGGTGGCTCATCGTCGAAGGCCCCGGAAGACGTTGCCGCCAATACCGATGGCCGTTGCCAGGCCAGCGGCGCCGAGTTCGCCATCGGCAAGCCGGCCACCCCCGAGTTGCTCGAGCAGGCGCGCAAAGCCAGTGGCTCGCAACTGGCCCGTGTGCTCAAGCCTCACGACGTCATGACCCTGGAATACCGCTCCGAGCGCCTGAACCTCAACGCCGACGAAAAAGGCGTGATCACCCGCGTGAACTGCGGCTAAGCCCGGGGCCTCATCGCTGGCAAGCCAGCTCCCACAAGCCCCTGTGGGAGCTGGCTTGCCAGCGATGGGCTGCAAAGCAGCCCCAAAATACAGGCACAAAAAAACCCGCCACAAGGACGGGTTTTTTTATTCGGTCAGATCTTACTCTGGACGAACTTGTGCAGCCTGCATGCCCTTCTGGCCTTTTTCGGCAACGAAGGAGACAGTCTGGCCTTCCTTCAGGCTTTTGAAACCGTCGGTTTCGATAGCCTTGAAGTGAACGAACAGGTCGTCGCCGCCACCTTGTGGAGTGATGAAGCCGAAGCCTTTCTCATCGTTGAACCATTTTACGGTGCCGGTTTGGCGATTAGACATGGGTGTATCTCCAGGAAACATGATTTTCAGTAGTGCGGTGTTGCCGAGGCCAACAGGGTGCACGCCGACCATCATAGTCTAATTATGGGCTTGTAGCCCCTTTTACCTTCGCAGATTGCTGATCTGGAGCAAATTAGCGATGGATAACTGGCGAAAGGCCCTATTTTTTCGGGCCGCAGACCGCTGCAATATTTTTTTGCGCGCGTTCCATTACCGCCGCATCTACGCCATCCTGCAGGGTATCCAGGTCCTTGATCTCCTTCTCGCTGAGATTTTTTTCGAGCACGTCTCCGGCGCATTTGCAGTGCTGTTCGGCTTTATCCTGTGCCAGACCTTGCTTCTGCGCCTGCGTTACGCAGGTCGTCTGGTAGTTGGCGGGTAGCTTGCCAGCATGGGCTCCCAACGGCAGCAGCAGGGCAGATGCAGCCGCCAGGGCCAGAAGAGACTGAAGTCGCATAACCAAACACTCCTTGGGGTCGAGTCTCACAAGAGTAGGACGCTTCACAAACTCTGAGCGGAAAAAATCCGCGCAAGTTCACCGCCAAGGCTCAATTTCCGAATATTTCTGCCCAGCCGGTCAATCTGCCCGCAATCGCCCGAAAGCTTTGTGCTAGCATGCGTGGCTTGAGCTCGCCGCCGGCTTTTTCTTGCAGCTTGCGGCTTGCAGCTCCCAACTGTTTTTTACTATTCCAGTCACTCTGGTTCGTTCCCTGACAGGCCTTCGGGCTTCTGCCACTGTGAGGCAGGCTTTGCTTGTGCAAAGGCAGGGGCGGATCGCGTACTGGCTCATCCCAACCCACGTGACCTTTGGTAGGGGTCACCACTAGGAGAGGAGGCGCCATGCCCATTATTACTCTTCCCGATGGCAGTCAACGTTCATTCGACAAGGCAGTTTCCGTTGCCGAAGTCGCCGCATCCATTGGTGCGGGCCTCGCCAAAGCCACCGTCGCCGGCAAGGTCGACGGCAAGCTGGTCGACGCCTGCGACCTGATCGAGAACGATGCCAGCCTGCAAATCATCACGCCCAAGGACGAAGAGGGGCTGGAGATCATCCGTCACTCGTGCGCCCACCTGGTCGGCCACGCGGTCAAGCAGCTGTACCCGACTGCGCGCATGGTCATCGGTCCGGTCATCGACGAAGGCTTCTATTACGACATCGCCTACGAGCGTCCTTTCACGCCCGAAGACATGGCGGCGATCGAACAGCGCATGCAGCAGCTGATCGAAACCGAGTACGACGTCATCAAAAAGGTCACTCCGCGCGCCGAAGTGATCGAAGTGTTCAAGGCCCGCGGCGAAGACTACAAGCTGCGCCTGGTCGAGGACATGCCGGATGAACAGGCCATGGGCCTGTACTACCACGAAGAATACGTCGACATGTGCCGCGGCCCGCACGTGCCGAACACCCGTTTCCTGAAATCCTTCAAGCTGACCAAGCTGTCCGGCGCCTACTGGCGCGGCGACGCTAAAAACGAGCAGCTGCAGCGCGTCTACGGCACCGCCTGGGCCGACAAGAAGCAGCTGGCTGCTTATATTCAGCGCATCGAAGAAGCCGAAAAACGCGACCACCGTAAAATCGGCAAGCGCCTGGGCCTGTTCCACCTCCAGGAAGAAGCGCCGGGCATGGTGTTCTGGCACCCGAACGGCTGGACCCTGTACCAGGTACTGGAACAGTACATGCGCAAGGTTCAGCGCGAGAACGGCTACCTGGAGATCAAGACTCCGCAGGTTGTTGACCGTTCGCTGTGGGAAAAGTCTGGCCACTGGGCCAACTACGCCGACAACATGTTCACCACCCAGTCGGAAAACCGCGACTACGCCATCAAGCCGATGAACTGCCCATGCCACGTGCAGGTGTTCAACCAGGGCCTGAAGAGCTACCGCGAGCTGCCGCTGCGTCTGGCCGAGTTCGGTGCCTGCCACCGTAACGAGCCGTCGGGTGCGCTGCACGGCATCATGCGTGTACGTGGCTTCACCCAGGACGACGCGCACATCTTCTGCACCGAAGAGCAGATGCAGTCCGAGTCCGCCGCCTTCATCAAGCTGACCATGGATGTCTACGCCGACTTCGGCTTCAAAGACATCGAAATGAAGCTCTCGACCCGCCCTGAAAAGCGCGTCGGTTCCGATGAGCTGTGGGATCGCGCCGAAGCCGCACTGGCCGCCGCCCTCGACAGCGCCGGCCTGCCGTACGACCTGCAGCCGGGCGAAGGTGCCTTCTACGGGCCGAAGATCGAGTTCTCGCTGAAAGATTGCCTGGGCCGCGTCTGGCAGTGTGGTACCCTGCAGCTCGATTTCAACCTGCCGATCCGTCTGGGCGCCGAATTCGTTTCCGAAGACAACGGCCGCAAGCATCCCGTGATGCTGCACCGTGCAATCCTCGGTTCGTTCGAGCGTTTCGTCGGAATTCTCATCGAGCACTACGAAGGTGCATTCCCGGCCTGGCTCGCGCCAACCCAGGCGGTGATCATGAATATCACCGACAAGCAGGCCGAATTCGCCCAGAATGTTGAAAAAACTCTCAACGAAAGCGGGTTCCGTGCCAAGTCCGACTTGAGAAATGAGAAAATCGGCTTTAAAATCCGCGAGCATACTTTGCTCAAGGTCCCTTACCTTTTGGTTATAGGGGATCGCGAAGTCGAAACGCAAACCGTCGCTGTGCGTACTCGTGAAGGCGCTGACCTGGGCTCGATGCCCGTCGCTCAATTCGCTGAATTCCTCGCTCAAGCGGTTTCCCGGCGTGGTCGCCAAGAATCGGAGTAATTACTATTAAGCGTGAAATGAGAAACGATAAACGAGCTGCACCGAAGGCCCCGATCAACGAGAATATCTCGGCACGCGAGGTTCGGTTAATTGGCGCTGACGGCGAGCAGATTGGCATCGTCTCGATTGATGAAGCGCTTCGTATCGCTGAAGAAGCGAAGCTGGACCTGGTAGAGATCTCTGCCGACGCAGTACCGCCTGTCTGTAAGGTCATGGACTACGGCAAGCACCTCTTCGAAAAGAAGAAGCAAGCCAACGAGGCCAAGAAGAATCAGAAGCAGGTCCAGATTAAAGAAATCAAGTTTCGTCCAGGGACGGAGGAGGGGGATTACCAGGTAAAACTACGCAACCTGGTACGTTTCCTGAGTGATGGGGACAGGGCCAAGATTTCCTTGAGATTTCGCGGTCGTGAGATGGCCCACCAGGAGCTGGGTATGGAACTGCTGAAGCGGGTTGAAGGTGACCTCGTGGAATACGGTTCTGTCGAACAGCATCCTAAGATGGAAGGACGCCAGCTAATCATGGTCATCGCACCCAAGAAAAAGAAATAACCACCAGGGCACGGCAGGCCTTGCGGTTATGTTTATCAACTGAATGCGGAGTATCCGAACATGCCAAAAATGAAAACCAAAAGCGGTGCAGCCAAGCGTTTCTTGAAAACGGCTAACGGCATCAAGCACAAACACGCTTTCAAGAGCCACATCCTGACCAAAATGTCGACCAAGCGTAAGCGTCAACTTCGTGGTAGCAGCTTGCTGAACCCGTCGGACGTGGCAAAAGTCGAGCGCATGCTGCGCCTTCGTTAATTTTTGGTTCTAGATAGAGGAAGTTACTCATGGCTCGTGTAAAGCGTGGCGTCATCGCTCGTAAGCGTCACAAGAAAATTCTGAAACTGGCTAAAGGCTACTACGGCGCTCGCTCGCGCGTATTCCGTGTTGCCAAGCAAGCGGTCATCAAGGCAGGCCAATACGCCTACCGCGACCGTCGTCAGAAAAAACGTCAGTTCCGCGCTCTGTGGATCGCTCGTATCAACGCTGGTGCGCGTATCAACGGTCTGTCCTACAGCCGCCTGATCGCTGGCCTGAAAAAAGCGTCGATCGAAATCGACCGCAAGGTTCTGGCCGATCTGGCAGTGAACGAAAAAGCGGCGTTTGCTGCGATTGTCGAGAAAGCTAAAGCCTCGCTGGCTTAAGTACCCCCGACAATCACCTGGCGTCATTTCCGGCGCCTGGTGTTAAACGTCTTAATAGGGGAAGAGCCTGCGCTCTTCCCCTATTTCGTATCTGGAGTCTGTACATGGAAAACCTGGACGCGCTGGTCTCCCAAGCCCTGGAGGCCGTGGAACGCGCTGAAGACATCAATGCCCTGGAACAGATCCGGGTGCAATTCCTTGGCAAGAAAGGCGAACTGACCCAGGTGATGAAGACCCTGGGCAACCTGCCTGCCGAAGAGCGGCCAAAAGTTGGCGCGCTGATCAACGACGCCAAGGAACGCGTCACCGAGGTGCTCAACGCGCGCAAGGCGGCGTTTGAAGAAGCCGAGCTCAGCGCCCGTCTGGCTGCCGAGTGCATTGATGTGACCCTGCCGGGCCGTGGCCAGACCTCCGGTGGTCTGCATCCGATCACCCGTACCCTGGAACGCATCGAGCAGTTCTTCACCCACATCGGCTACGGCATCGCCGAAGGCCCTGAGGTCGAAGACGACTACCACAACTTCGAAGCGCTCAACATTCCCGGCCACCACCCGGCCCGGGCAATGCACGACACCTTCTATTTCAATGCCAACATGCTGCTGCGTACCCACACCTCGCCGGTGCAGGTGCGGACCATGGAGTCCACCCAGCCGCCCATCCGCATTGTCTGCCCGGGCCGCGTTTACCGCTGCGACTCGGACCTGACCCACTCGCCGATGTTCCACCAGGTCGAAGGCCTGTTGATCGATCGCGACATCAATTTCGCCGACCTCAAAGGCACCATCGAAGAATTCCTGCGGGTGTTCTTCGAAAAAGAGCTGGCGGTACGTTTCCGTCCGTCGTTCTTCCCCTTCACCGAGCCTTCGGCTGAAGTCGACATCCAGTGCGTCATCTGCAGCGGCAAAGGCTGCCGCGTGTGCAAGCAGACCGGCTGGCTGGAAGTCATGGGCTGCGGCATGGTTCACCCGAACGTGCTGCGCATGTCGGGCATCGACCCCGAAGAGTTCCAGGGCTTTGCCTTCGGCATGGGCGCCGAGCGCCTGGCCATGCTGCGTTACGGCGTCAACGATTTGCGCCTGTTCTTCGACAACGACTTGCGGTTCCTTGCGCAATTTCGCTAGGTCGCGCACCCGTAACGAATCTTTCAGGAGAGCAGGATGAAATTCAGTGAAAAGTGGCTGCGCGGTTGGGTCAACCCGCAGGTATCCCGTGACGATCTGGTCGCCCGTCTGTCGATGGCCGGCCTTGAGGTCGACAGCGTCACCCCGGCCGCCGGTCAGTTCAGCGGCATCATCGTCGGTGAGGTGCTGAGCACCGAACAGCACCCCGATGCCGACAAGCTGCGCGTGTGCCAGGTCAGCAGCGGCAGCGAGACCTTCCAGGTAGTGTGTGGCGCGCCTAACGTGCGCCCTGGCCTGAAGATCCCTTTCGCCATGATCGGCGCCGAACTGCCGGGCGACTTCAAAATCAAGAAAGCCAAGCTGCGTGGCGTTGAATCCAACGGCATGCTCTGCTCGGCGGCCGAGCTGCAGATCAGCGAAGAAAACGACGGCCTGCTCGAGCTGGCTGCCGATGCCCCGGTTGGCGAAGACATTCGCGTGTACCTGGACCTGGACGACGCCAGCATCGAGATCGGCCTGACCCCGAACCGTGGCGACTGCCTGTCTGTGGCGGGCCTGGCCCGTGACGTGGGTGCCTTGTACGACGTAGCGGTTACCCGTCCGCAAGTGCCGGCCGTTGCTGCTGCCCACGACGAAGTGCGTCCGGTTGAAGTGCTGGCGCCCGCGGCCTGCCCGCGCTACCTGGGCCGCGTTATCCGTAACGTCGACTTGACCAAGCCGACCCCGCTGTGGATGGTCGAGCGCCTGCGTCGCTCCGACGTGCGCAGCATCGACGCTGCCGTCGATATCACCAACTACGTGATGCTCGAGCTGGGCCAGCCGATGCACGCCTTCGATCTCGCCGAGATCAACGGCGGCATCCGCGTGCGCATGGCAGAAGAGGGCGAGAAGCTGGTACTGCTCGACGGCCAGGAAGTTACCCTGCGTCCCGACACCCTGGTGATCGCCGACCACAGCCGCGCCCTGGCCATTGCCGGCGTGATGGGTGGCGAGCACAGTGGCGTTGCCGCGGGCACCCGCGACATCTTCCTCGAGAGCGCCTTCTTCGAGCCGATCTCCGTCGCTGGCAAGGCGCGGTCCTACGGCCTGCACACCGATGCCTCGCACCGCTACGAGCGTGGCGTCGACTCGCAGCTGGCTCGCGAAGCCATCGAGCGCGCCACCGGCCTGCTGCTGGAGATCGTTGGCGGCGAAGCCGGTCCTGTGATCGACGTCACCAGCGAAGCGCACCTGCCGAAGGTTGCACCGGTCACCCTGCGCGCCGAGCGCCTGACCCAGATGCTGGGCATGGAAATGGCCAGTGCCGACGTCGAGCAGCTGCTCAACGGCCTGGGCCTGAAAACCACCGCCGGGGAAGGGCAGTGGCAGGTCGAAGTACCTAGCCATCGCTTCGACATCAGCCTGGAAGTCGACCTGATCGAAGAACTGGCGCGCCTGTACGGCTACAACCGCCTGCCGGTACGTTACCCGCAAGCGCGCCTGGCCCCGCAGGCCAAGGCTGAAGCCCGTGGCGAACTGCCAGCCCTGCGCCGCCTGCTGGTGGCCCGTGGTTACCAGGAAGCCATCACCTACAGCTTCATCGACCCGAAACTGTTCGAACTGTTCAGCCCGGGCGTCGAGCCGCTGCTGCTGGCCAACCCGATCTCCAGCGACATGGCGGCCATGCGTGCCTCCCTGTGGCCGGGCCTGGTCAAGTCGCTGCAGCACAACCTCAACCGCCAGCAAGACCGCGTGCGCATGTTCGAAAGCGGCCTGCGCTTCGTCGGCCAGCTGGGTGACCTCAAGCAGCAGCCGATGCTCGCTGGTGTGGTTTGCGGCAGCCGCCTGCCGGAAGGCTGGGCCAACGGCCGTGACAGCATCGACTTCTTCGACGTGAAAGCAGACGTTGAAGCAGTACTGGGCTTCTCCGGTTCGCTCGCCGAGTTCAGCTTCGTCCCGGGCAAACACCCGGCGCTGCACCCGGGCCAAACCGCACGCATCGAGCGTGACGGTCGCGAAGTCGGCTACCTGGGTGCCATCCACCCGGAGCTGGCCAAGACCCTGGGCCTGGACCGTCCGGTGTACGTCTTCGAGCTGGTGCTGGGCGAAGTGGCCGACGGCCGCCTGCCGAAGTTCAGCGAACTGTCGAAGTTCCCGGAAGTGCGTCGTGACCTGGCCTTGGTGGCAGGACGTGATGTTGCTTCGAGCTCGGTGCTTGAAGTAATTCGTGACAATGCAGGCGAATGGCTCACAGACCTCAGGCTGTTTGATGTTTATCAGGGTAAAGGCATTGATCCTGATAGAAAAAGCCTGGCCGTCGGCTTGACCTGGCAGCATCCATCGCGCACTCTTAATGATGAAGAGGTGAACACCGCGACGCAGAACATCCTCACCTCGCTCGAACAAAGGTTGAACACCACGTTAAGGAAATAGCGTATGGGTGCTCTGACGAAAGCTGAGATGGCCGAACGGCTGTACGAGGAGCTGGGCCTGAACAAGCGCGAGGCCAAGGAATTGGTCGAGCTGTTCTTTGAGGAAATCAGGCACGCTCTAGAAGACAACGAGCAGGTCAAATTGTCCGGATTCGGCAATTTCGACCTGCGCGACAAGCGCCAGCGGCCGGGCCGTAACCCCAAAACCGGGGAAGAAATCCCGATCACGGCACGTCGGGTTGTCACCTTTCGTCCAGGGCAGAAGTTGAAAGCCCGAGTTGAGGCCTATGCTGGAACCAAGTCATAACGACGAGCTTCCGCCGATTCCAGGCAAACGCTACTTCACCATTGGTGAAGTGAGTGAGCTTTGCGCGGTAAAACCGCACGTGCTCCGCTACTGGGAGCAGGAATTCCCGCAACTCAACCCGGTAAAGCGCCGCGGTAACCGGCGGTACTATCAGCGCCAGGACGTGCTGATGATCCGCCAGATCCGCGCGCTGCTGTACGACCAAGGCTTCACCATCGGCGGGGCGCGCCTGCGCCTCTCTGGCGATGAAGCCAAGGACGACACCACCCAGTACAAACAACTGATCCGGCAGATGATTGTCGAGTTGGAAGACGTGTTGGTGGTGCTGAAGAAGTAACCCTTATCGGGCCCGGAATTTTGGAAAAAATGCTTCCATAATTCAAAAGGTTAGGGTACATTCTTCAACGTTCTCAGCAACCAGGGGAACATGCTTCAAGCCCAGTCGGGGCGTAGCGCAGCCCGGTAGCGCACTTGCATGGGGTGCAAGGGGTCGAGTGTTCGAATCACTCCGTCCCGACCATTATTTAGAACGACTAAGCCACCTTCGGGTGGCTTTGTTGTTTTTGGGGTAGGGCACTTTTGGTTGAATTGGCCTTGTTCAATATCCCGATCTTCTGCTCAGAATGGTTAGTGCTGGTCCTCGTGAAGCAGTGGCTCACATCGTATTTGTCGCCTCTATCTACTGGTAAGCCCGGCGTCTGAATTGTGGTTGCTGATGCTCCCGTTCTTGTGATTAACCTTAATGAAAGGTCTGAGGTGCTTGGTCATCAATGTGCCGGGGTGAGTTGAATTGTGTGCCCAGTTCATTGATTTTATGAAGTATTTTTTGTTTTAAAATGTACTTGGAATACCGTTTGGAATAACACAAGAATCGGGTAGAAGGCGCGGAAACGACAGTAGGTGCCGAGTTACGCTCCATTAACTCCCAATAGTAGCCTCCCGGTGAGTCGGTGAGCTTTTCAGATTTGGAGTACGCCTGTAAGCGTAAGCAAACGTGCCGTGAGCGTTTCCTGGCCGAGATGAATGAAATCAGCACCTTAGCCGTATGTCGATACTGGCTCGAAGCTATGCAACCGGTTAAGGTGTGGGATTGATCACATATACCTCACTGGGATGCGGCGAGCACGCCCTCCCTGCTTCTGTGTAAGGAACGTGCGCGTGAACCAGCAGACCCTGGCCCCTTTCATCTGGAATATCGCAGATCTGCTTCTGGGAGCCTTCAAGCCCTCCGAGTACGGCCGCATCATCCTGCCGTTCACCGTGCTGCGTCGTCTGGAATGTGTGCTCGAACCCACCCGCGGCAAGGTACGCAGTCAGTATGAAGCGATGAAGGCCAGTGGCGTTGACATGGACCTGATCTTGCCGACCACGGCAGGCGTAACCTTCTACAACGTCTCGCAGTTTTCCCTGGACAGCGTGGGCTCTACCAGCACCCGCGCCAACCTGGAAGACTACATCGCCAAGTTCTCCGCCAACGCCCGCCAGGTGTTCGAGCACTTCGCCTTTGACCGGTGGTTGGAGAAGCTGGAGAAAGCCAACCTGCTGTACCTGGTCACGCAGAAGTTTGCAGCAGTCGATTTGCACCCGGACAAGATTAGCAATCACGAAATGGGGCTCGTCTTCGAGCACCTGATCCGCAAGTTTGCCGAGTCATCCAACGATGATGCCGGGCAGTATTTTACTCCGCGCGATGTGGTGCGTCTGGCCACCACCCTGGTGTTTGCGCCGGATCATCAGGCACTCAACGGCGATGGTGTGGTGCGCACCGTCTACGACTGCGCCGCCGGCACGGGCGGCTTTCTGTCTTCGGCCATTGAGCAGGTCTACGAGTGGAACCCCAATGCCAGGCTGGTGCCCTACGCTCAGGAACTGAACCCGGAAACCTACGCCATCTCCGTGGCGGACAAGTTGATCCAGGGCTACGACACCCGTAACATCAAACTCGGTAACACCCTGTCCGACGATCATCTGTCGCATGAGCAGTTCGACTACTGCTTGGCTAACCCGCCGTTCGGTGTGAAGTGGGAGAACGTCCAGAAGCAGGTGCAGGCCGAGCACAGCCAGCAAGGCTTCGCCGGCCGTTTTGGCGCAGGCCTGCCACGCGTGGGTGATGGTTCGCTGCTGTTCCTCATGCACCTGCTGTCCAAGCGCAAGCCGCTTGAGTTGGGCGGCAGCCGCATCGGCATCGTGCTGTCCGGTTCGCCGCTGTTCAACGGGGGGGCTGGTTCGGGCGAATCGGAGATTCGCCGCTGGATTCTGGAGAACGACTGGCTGGAGGCAATCATCGCCCTGCCAAACGACCTGTTCTACAACACCGGCATCGGTACTTATGTATGGGTGTTGTCCAACCACAAAGACGCGCTGCGCAAGGGCAAGGTGCAACTGATCGATGCTACCGCCATGCATGCGTCGATGCGCAAGAGCCTGGGCAGCAAGCGCAAATACCTCTCGGACGAGCAGATTGCCGATATCGCCAAGCTGCACGAGGGCTTAGAGGACGGCTCGAACTCCAAGATCTTCGCCAACACCGACTTTGGCTACCGCCGCATCACCGTCGAGCGCCCGCTGCGCCTGCGCTTCTCGGCCACCCCGGACAAGCTCGTCACCTATCAGAACACCAAGGGCGCCGATCAGATTGAGGCCTTTGCCGGCTTACAGGGCGAATTCGACAGCCTGGCGACCTTTCTCCAGGCGGCCGGTATCAAGAAGCTCGGCAGGGGCGCGTTGAAAGCTGCACTGGCCTGCTTCGGTGAGCGCGACGCCAATGCTCAGCCGGTTCTGGACGACAAGGGCAACCTGATGGCCGACTCCGACCTGCGCGAGTTTGAAAACGTACCGCTCAGCCAGAGCATCGCCGACTACTTCGCTCGCGAAGTGCTGCCCCATGTGCCGGATGCCTGGATCGATACCGGCAAGACGGATGCGAAGGACGGTCAGGTCGGCATCGTCGGTTATGAGATCAACTTCAATCGTTACTTCTACGTCTACCAGCCGCCGCGCTCGCTGGCTGAGATTGATGCTGACCTCAAGGCCGTGGAAGTTGAGATTGCTGCGCTGCTGGGAGTGGTAACGGCATGAGCCAATACAAGCCCTATGCGGCCTATAAGGACTCCGGGGTTGAGTGGTTGGGGCGGGTGCCGGAGCATTGGGTCACGAAGAAGCTCCTTTATTGGATTTCAGGCTACGGGAGTGGTACTACGCCCTCGAGCGAGGATGAGTACTCCACTGACGGAATCCCTTGGGTTACAACGGGAGAGCTCAGAGAGAACACCGTGTTTATTACCGAGAAGCGCGTCACTCATGATTCGCTCAAAAGTAATTCGGCATTGAAGCTCCATCCAGCAGGATCTCTGGTGATCGCCATGTATGGCGCGACAGTTGGACGGCTTGGCGTACTCGGGATTGAGGCTACTTTGAATCAGGCGTGCTTCGCCATTCACCCTAGTGAGAGGGTGCTGATTTCCTTCCTGCGTTATTGGTTCGAGGGATTTCGGACTGAGCTTGTAGGTCTGGCTACTGGAGCAGGCCAGCCAAACATAAGCGGCGATAAAATCCGCAACCTGTTACTTCCTTGCCCCCAGGAGCTATCGGAGCAAGAGGCAATAATTACTCACCTCGACCGCGAAACCGCCCGCATCGATACGCTGATTGGAAAGAAAACCCGCTTCGTCGAACTACTGCGCGAAAAGCGCTATGCGCTGATCACCCATGCCATCACCAAAGGCCTAAACCCCAGAGTTAAGATGAAAGATTCCGGCGTGGAGTGGCTGGGGGAAGTGCCGGACCATTGGTGCGTCAAGCAGCTCAAGCACGTTGTAGATCCGAACTCGTCGATCACCTACGGAATCGTTCAAGCAGGCCCCGAGTTTGAAGGCGGAGTACCGTATATCCGTACGAGTGATATGAGTAGCGATGAGCTTCCAGTAAATGGTTATCCCCTTACCTCCCCTGAAATCGATAAGTCTTATGCTCGGTCAAGGGTAAGACCAGGCGACATTGTCATGTCGATACGGGCGTCAGTCGGCAAGTGCTTACCTGTCCCGGACGAACTGAGCATCGCCAATCTCACACAGGGCACAGCAAAGGTCTCGCCAGGGCAAAAAATTACGCGAGAATTTTTGTTGGCTTTTTTGAACTCAGGTGCAGCCCAGGTGTACTTTGATTTGATGGCGAAGGGGGCGACGTTCAAGGAAATTACGCTGGATGCACTCCGGCGAACGCCGGTGTTACTGCCACCTAGAGATGAGCAGGTTGAAATTGACCGCTTTATTGCTCTGCATGTCGGGCGGCTAGACCGCCTTATCCGGTTATCAGAGCGCAGCGTTGTAATGCTAAAAGAGCGTCGCTCCGCTCTGATCACCGCCGCCGTCACTGGCCAGATCGACCTACGGGAGGCGGTGTGAATCAGGGCCGTAGTCTGCGTCTGTTTCTGGTGGATGGTACGCCCAACGGCCTGCTCACTGCCGAGATCATGAATTGGACCGGCCATGTGCTAACCGGCCCGCGTTCTAAGTTGGCCGAACTGGTGCAGCGCCCTGAGTGCGCACGCACCGGGGTGTACTTCCTGGTCGGCCCTGACCCAGACGATAATCTGCGCACCCGTGTATATATCGGCGAATCCGATGATGTGGCTCAGCGCCTCAAACAGCACAATCGCCTTGAAGAGCAGGGTGGTAAGGATTTTTGGGAGCGAGTGTGCCTGATCACCAGCAAAGATCTAAACCTCACCAAAGCCCATGTGAAATATCTGGAAAGCAAGCTGATCGGCGTAGCGATTAGCGCTGGTCGTTGCATGTTGGCAAATGGCACCGCTCACGAATATGTGGGGCTGCCGGAGTCCGACCGAGCTGACATGGCTTTTTTCCTCGAACAGATCCGCACCGTATTGCCGGTCCTGGGTTTCGATTTCCTGCGCGAGCTGATCAAGCCTTCGTCGCCAGTAGTGGAATCAGACGGTCTAGCTATTCAACACTCGCCGCGCTTCCGTCGTGCGGTTCCGAAGGAAGGCGGTGTGGCTTATGCGCAGGAAATTGACGGGGAGTTCTTCGTGCTCAAAGGCTCGCAGGCGCGAGCTCAGTGGAGCGGTGTATCGGGTGGCTACGAGTCGTTGTTCAAGCAATTGGTGTTAGAAGGTGTTTTAACTCCTGACGGCCCCAACCACATGCAGTTTGCCGATGATTACGCTTTCAGAAGTCCGAGTGCAGCGGCTGCTGTTGTGTCTGGGCGCTCTTCCAATGGCAGAAAAGCCTGGGTCGTAGATGGCACTGGCCAGACTTATGCCGAGTGGCAGAATCAACAACTGGTCGGCCTCGCTCCCGGTACTGATAACAAATAAGCCCGTCCGGGTCCTTTGCAGTCGGCAGAAGACAGGGAAGAGAAGAGAACCATGAACCAAATCCACCACGAATGCGAACTGGAACGCCATATCGTCGAGCAACTTGAAGCTGCCGGCTGGCTGGTGGGTAAGTCTGCAGACTATGACCAAGGGCGGGCGCTAGTCCCTGAAGATGTGCTGGGTTGGCTAGGAGAAAGTCAGCCGCAGGCTATGGCTAAGATTGTCGCAATGAATGATGTAGGCACGCGCGACTTGGTGCTGGACCGACTGGTCAAGCAGCTGGAGAACAGGGTAGAAGGCGGCACCGTAAATGTGCTGCGCTACGGCTTTGCCGTGGCCGGCGGCGGAACTCTAGCCATGAGCCAGTCTCTGCCTGAAGATGAGCGCAACGACACGGTGACCACTCGCTATGCGGCGAACCGTCTGCGCGTAGTGCCGCAACTGCGTTATTCGTTGCACAAGGCTGACGAAATCGATCTGGCCTTCTTTATCAACGGTATCCCGGTGGCCACGGTGGAGTTGAAGACCGACTTCACCCAGTCAGTCCAGGCCGCCATGCAGCAGTACTGCATGGACCGCCGTCCTGAGCGCAAGAGCGGTGGCCTAGAGCCGCTGCTCACCTTCAAGCGTGGCGCGGTGGTGCATTTCGCCATGAGCGATAGCGACATACGCATGACCACCAAGCTGGCTGGAGATTCGACCTTCTTCCTGCCGTTCAACCGGGGCAACGATGGCGCTGCCGGCAACCCGCCGGGTGAAAACGGTAGTTACCCGGTAAGCTACTTCTGGGAGCGGGTGCTGCAGAAGGACAACTGGCTGCACATCTTCCACCGCTTCGTGCTGCAGGAGCGTAAGGAAGCCCAGGATGTCAACGGCAAAACCTACTTCAAGGAAGGCCTAATCTTCCCGCGCTTCCATCAGTGGGAAGGTGTGACGAGGATGATCGACGCGGTGCGGGTAGAAGGGGCAGGGCAACCGTATCTGATCCAGCACAGCGCCGGCTCGGGCAAGACCAATACCATCGCCTGGACCGCGCATTCGCTGATTCGTGTGCGCCGTTCGGACGGTGAGCCGTATTTCCACAGTGTGATTGTGGTGACCGACCGCCAGGTGCTTGACCAGCAGTTGCAGGATGCCATCCAACAGATCGAGCACCAGGCCGGCGTGGTGTGCGCTATCGAACGCCAACAGTCGAGCCTGCCCAAGAGCCAGCAGTTGGCCAAGGCCATGCTCGATGGTGTGCCGATTATCGTCTGTACCCTACAGACGTTTCCCTATGCGCAGAAGGCCATCCTCGGCGAGCAGAGCCTGCGAAATCGCCGTTTCGCCATCATCATCGACGAGGCGCACAGCTCCACCGGGGGCAGCACGGCAGATGACCTGCGCTATGTACTGACCGGGCAGAGTGAGGCGGAGTGGGAGAAACTCTCCAAGACGGAGCGGTTGTCCGTGTGGCAGAGCTCGCGCTCGCGCCCAGGCAATGCCAGCTACTTCGCCTTCACCGCCACGCCCAAGCATTCGACGCTGAGCCTGTTCGGTCGCCCGCGCAATCCGGCGCGGCCCGTCAGCACCGACAACCCGCCGGCACCGTTCCACCTCTACACCATGCAGCAGGCGATCGACGAAGGCTTCATCCTCGATGTGCTGAAGAACTACACCAGCTACGAGGTGGCGTTCAAAATTGGCAGCGAGATGGTCGATGACAAGCGCGTGGACGAGAAGAGCGCCGGGCGCAAACTGGCCAAGTGGCTATCGCTCAACCCGGTGAATGTGGGACAGAAGGTCGAGCTGATCGTCGAGCACTTCCGCAAGAACGTCGCGCACCTGCTCGGTGGCCAGGCCAAGGCCATGGTTGTGACCAGCTCGCGTGCTGCGGCGGTGAAGTACCACCTGGCGCTGGAGGACTACTGCAAGCGCAAGGGCTATGACAACGTGCTGGCGATGGTGGCCTTCTCAGGTGAAGTGCCTAATACGGATGTGGAAGCGGCCAGCCTGCCCAAGGATCACCAATTCAGTGAAACCAACCTGAACCCCGGCCTGCATGGCCGCGATATGCGCAAGGTGTTCGACACTCCGGACTACCGGGTGATGATCGTCGCCAACAAGTACCAGACCGGCTTCGACCAGCCCAAGCTGGTTGCCATGTACCTGGACAAAAAAATATCCGGTGTGGAGGCCGTGCAGACCCTCTCGCGTCTGAACCGTACCTTCCCCGGAAAAGACAAGACGTTCGTCATCGACTTCGCTAACAAGGCCGACGAGATACTGGCGTCATTCAAGACTTTCTATCGTGATGCCCAGGTGGCGGATATCCAGGATCCGAACATCGTCTATGACATCAAGCAGCGCTTGGATGGCATGTTCATCTATGAGCAGGCTGAGGTTGAGGCTTTCGGTGATGCTATCGTCGATCCGAAAGTGACGCACCAGAAGCTGTTCTCGCTTACTCAGTCAGCCACTGACCGCTTCAACGGAAAGTTGAAGACGCTCAACGATGCCATCGACCAATGGGAGAAAGCCTGGGAGAAGGCCCATGACGAGGGCAGCGGCAAAGACATGGAATACGCCGATGTGCGGCGTTCGGAGTATTGCAAGGCACGCGACGAACTGATGATCTTCAGTGAGAGCCTGACCAAGTTCGTGCGCAGCTACGAGTACATCGCCCAGTTGATCGATTTCGGCGACCCAAGCCTGGAGGCTTTTGCCAGCTATGCGCGCCTGCTGCGTAAACGGCTCAAGGGCATCACTGCCGAGCAGGTGGATCTGGGGGACCTCAAACTCAGCCACTACAAGATCAAAAAGGGCAGTAACCTCAGTGGTGTCGCCGTCCTGGGTGAAACACCTGGCCTCTATGGTATGACCGATAACGGCCTGCGCGACGCCCGCGACCGCGAGAAAAAATACCTCGCCGAGCTGATTGAGAAGCTCAACAACTCCTTCGGCAAGGACATTACCGACACTGACCAGGTGGCCTTCGCGGTGCACGTATCCGAGAAGCTGCGCGCTGACAGCGTGGTAATGGCCCAAGTGCAGAACAACACGATGGAACAGACCATGAAGGCGGACCTGCCTTCAAAAGCCATCTCTGCCATCGCTGCCGCCATGAGCAGCCACACTAGTATGGCGACCAAGCTGCTCAGCGATGAGTCGACGCGCGAGGTGTTTCTGACGGTGGTATACGAGCTGTTGAAGAAAGATCCTGGGGCAGAGCTCTTTGACCTAGCGAGGCCGACTAAGTAGAGATCGGCTAGCCCTCAACCCTGAGGGGGCAAGCGGCTTTGAAAGCTATTTGCTGTCAAATCGCTGGACGCCCCTCTGGGTTAGGTAGGGTGCATTCCATCTCGTAAGGCTTGTCTCTTCAAGCTGACCTTTTCGTGTAAAAAATGCAGAATGCGACAATACTGCATTGACGTCCCGTGTCCATTCCCTTAGCATGGTCTCCAAGCCGGCTGCAGTATGATCGCATTCTGCGCTCGCGACGGATCGAATTGAATATTGGCAGACACGCAAGGAGATTGAATGAAACGAAAACGATTGAAATTAGCACCCCCGACGTATCTTTCCCTTGTGGTCTACCTTGCTCTCAGCCCCAATATCGAGGTCGGCTTCAATCGTTCGTGGCAGGTAAATGCTGATGGCAGTGAAACTAGAAGCCTGAAAGTAGATATAAAAAAATTTGAACATGGGAAGTTAATTAATGGTGGCGAAAAAAACACTCTCTCATATCGCTGATGTCTCATTAGGTCAGACTTTTCGGGAGCGAGCGGAGACAGACAGCCCCGAAAGTGGCATTAGGTTGATTCAGATAAAGGACGTCCGGGAGGGGGAGCTGAATGATATAACTTCCCTCCCTTATGCTGATATCGAGCCATCTAAATTGAAGATTAAACTCCTGGCCGGAGATTTGCTATTGCCGCTAAGAGGTACGCGAACTGAAGCCATGGTGTTTAGAGGGGGGGGCGGTAATGTCACCACAACAAACCAAGTCGCCATAATTCGCCCCAGGCAGGATGGAGAGGTAAGTTTGGAGTACCTCCATTGGTTTTTTAATTCAGCTGAGGGGAGTGTTTTGCTTGAATCCATACGAACCTCCGCAAGTATACCAAATATAAGTGTTAAGAATTTGCTTGAAATATCGGTGCCAGTTCCAAGCCTGAAAAAACAAAAGCAAATAGTTGAAATTTATCATAATTGGTGTGCGCAGAGGGCTACATTGCGTGAGTTGATTGTTAATGGAGAGAGTATGGTGGCAAGTGCTGCGCACGAAATGTTAGGTGGAGACTGATAAATATGGGTACTTCGTTTGCTGGTTTGAAAGCGTTTGTGCTGGAAAGTATTGAGCGTATGCGCCTGAGAGGGACGGATCTGGACGCGGCAAAGGTTTTATTGCTCTTTATGGTCTGCAAGAAAACGCTTGATCTACTCAAGGAGGAGCGGAGTGTCCAGGCGAGAGAGGGCTTGATTAAAGACTCAGATCTTGATGAGTTGTGCAATGTGGAGTCGTTGGCATCGGTTGTGGCGCACGTAGTTGAAAGAAATTCAAGTTCGTTTTTCTCAGACTCCATTCTAAGTATTTGGAGTGAAGTACAGCCTGTCTTCAGTTCTGATTTGTCGGAGAGGAGTGAGTTGGTTAGGCTCTGGGATGAGTTTAGGTGTTTTTCTTTTGATGAGTGTAATTGCGAAGATGGGTTGGCCTCATTTTTTGAGTGGTTCTTGGTAGAGTTGGCTGAGCGGAATTCTAATAAGGGAGGATATTTCTTTACTCCTGATGGAATAGTTAGTTTGATGGTCCAGCTTCTCGATCCTAAAAGTGGAGAAAAGCTATATGACCCGGTATGTGGCTCCGGAGAGTTTTTGATAGGAGCTATCAATAAAGTTAAGGAGTCATCGGAAAGGAATTGGCTGTATGTTTTAGGTCGAGAAAGGTCTGCTGAGACAGCTTTTATAGCGATGGCAAATGCTTATGTCCACGGAATTAGTGTGGATAGTATAGAGGTTTGTGATGCGCTAGCCCGTATGGATTATGAAGAGAAGATTTACGGAAAGTTTGATTTGGCTTTTGCAAATCCGCCTTTTTCGCTTCGTCATTGGGATGGCGAAAGATCCGTTGACTTTCTGCGCTATGGGTTGCCTCCTCAAGCTAATGCGGATTTTGCATTTATCCAGAATGTCCTTTTCAGTTTGAATGAGAATGGTCGAGCAGCAATGGTTGTGCCTATGGGGGTTTTATTCAGAGGGGGAGTAGAGAGGGAGATCAGAAGGAAGATGCTGTTAGAGAATAATGTGGATGCCATTATTTCAATTCCTCCAATGTCATTTTATGGTACTGCCGTACCGGCGAATATCTTGATAATGAGGAAATCTTCGGTATCTAGAGATGTGCTTTTTATTGATGGGTCAAGTTACTTTTCGAGAAGTCAACGCCTGAATCGTTTGGGGGGAGACGCGATAGATAAAATTGTAAGCTTGTATGCAGAGCGAAAAGCTGTTGATGGTGTTGCTTGTTGTGTTTCTGTTAAGGATTTGGAAGAGAACGACTGGAATTTGACGGTTTCCAGATATGTTTCCCCTCCTGTCATAGTGGGAGTGGAGTCTGTGGCTACACTATTGGAGCGACAAGAAAAATTGCAGTTCGAGCTAAGCGTATTACAGCAGGAGATGAGATTGTTGTTGAGTGGAGACAATACTGATTAGATTAAAGCGTGGGTTTGTTGCTTGCAGCGCGGGGGTTGAACCGGGGAGTATTTTACTGATCCGACGTTTGCCGTGGGTTTGAAGTGGCAACTTCAAACTTTGATTTCAGGTAGTAATCTGGAGAGAGTAATTGCGGATCTGTCGCGGTGTGCTTGCCTGGCCGATTCTGGCAGCCGCTCGCAGAGGAGGCCCTATCTCTTTTCAAAGATCGAAAACCCATGACGTATCCAGGCGTCGGGTGATCAGTCGAACAGTGAGCAGATAGTAATATCGTGTGCCCTCACCGCGATGTTTCAGGCTATGTTTGAGAAACCAAGCTAGATGCTTCCGTTTCCATCTCCAAGGCGACTCGCATTGCCATCGCTGTACGATTGCAGCCTGGATAATCTTCGCTTGGCGCAAGTGTCGCTGCCGCGTCGCGTGAGACCCAGTCAGCGCGGCAGCCAAGAACACCTCCATATCAAATGCCTTGGTCATATCCGTCTCCCGATGTAGGCAGCGACTACCTCAATCCGGCCATGCCCTAGCTCATAGCTGATCTGTATGCGAGCCTCACGGTCGAGGCGCGGATCGATGGCATAGCAATGACCACCGTTAATCGGTGCAGGATGTTGGGTAATCTGCTCGTAGCGCTCACAGGCATAAGCCGCGCGCAACTCATGAAACCCTTTCAGGGCGTTTTTATGCAGGACGTCCCGCGATGCCCCGGCTACTCGTTGCAATACGTTCGCATAGCTTTCGCTTGGCGCGACCATGTTACGGCTACCCTTCGGCGACACCTTTGCCGCAAACCTCAGTGCATCCCGAATATGTTCATCCACCGCAATCCAGCGTGGCGCCGAAGCACCACCTCGGCGGCCTTTCGTGCCCTCCTGGATATTGATCTTGCCGAGCCTGTCAGCCTCACGGATCAATCTGGGCAAATCAGCCAATATCGTCTCGCGCAACCGCATCCCAGTGGCACGTGCCATCTGAATCATCGCCGCCGCGCGTAGCTGTTCACGATCACAAAGCACATCGACAATCTGCTGCACCTGCGCGCGATCCTGTCCTTGCGGCAACGACTGGCGAACCCTGGTGCGCTGCATACCCAACGCCGTGCTCGAACTTGACAACTTCACGTACTGATCACCGCGAAGCGCCGCCATGGTCCTGTTAACGCTGGATAGCCGGTTTTGTGCGGTGCTGACGGCGAGGTCACCGCGCCCAACCACTTCGCGCAGATACGCCGCATAGTCGGCCAACACCTTCCGATCAATCTGCCGCGCATCGTTGATCCCGGGCCCCTGTTCGGAGCGGCACCACTTCACGAATGCTAGCCACCGATCACAGTGCGCCTTGACCGTGCCGTAGTGGCCACCGCCGAACATGTCTTTCAACGCCTGCGGCCCTGCATAGCTCAGTTGCCTGCCGTAGCCGAAATTGCGGCCACTGCGTCTACCCACCAATGCCATGTCGGTCACCTCATCTTCCGATCTCCGATCCTTGCCCCACGTCATCCCGCCAAGAATGTTGAGTGTTATCAGGGATCAAGGCCCCTGCGACCTGTGGGGAATGTCCACTACGCGGGACTGGCGGCTCCTTACGTCCGGGAGCAAGGGCATCTCATGATCTGGCCTCCTGTACACCGTTGCCGGTGGGCGGGTGGAGGCAGCACTGGCTGACGAGACCTGCGCCTAAAGATCCTGAGCCATGTGCAAGCAGCAATGCGATGACCGGGGCATACCTGACTGTCAGTCAGGTGCAGTCCATTCCCTGGTCTGCGGCACCATCATCTACAGCGCTGTTGCTGGTGACATCGGCATTTGTCACGCCGATTGTCACGAGGGGGAATGCCGCAAAGCCTTGTGCGATCAGGGCTGCAGCAGTGGTAGAAGTGCCCGTCTCTTTCCACAGAAAGAGACGGGCACAGGTTGGCGCAATATTCGGCCAAGCGGATAGGTTGCTGCAGGGCAGCGAGGTACGGTGTATCTGGCGCACGAGCGCTATATGTGTAAGAGCATCCATCACATGGGTAGTGACCGTACGAGCTGCCGGATGCGAATCGTACTTGGGCTGAGCCACCGCGGGAGCGGCGTGACCTTTAAGGCTCGGGTCACCTGGGGTGCTGTCATCGACAGCCTTTGCACGGCCAGTTCTACGCCTGTGGATAAACCCGGTCAAGGGCCGAAATTAAGCGCCCTTGAGGACGTGAAAAGCGGTTATCCATCGGTGGAATTACTTGGTAAATCCCGGACAACGTCGTGGCTTTTAGCTCTTCAAAATGAGGTCCATCCAAACAGGGCGGCTTTGCAGCCCTGTTTGGATGGACCCGCGCTGAGAAGCAGATAAGCGAGGCTGCTTGCCCCGAATCTTGGACGTTCAGTTGTTTCCGCAATTCTTGCGCCGTACAGAGCTAGCGGATCGGTACCACGTTCTTGTCTCTGACTTGACCGTATGCTGAGGCAAGCAGGCTGCCGGTGGCGGCTTTCTGGATGTACTCACTCCACCAGGCCATCATCGGCCGCCGTCGCTCGATGTAGTCGGCTCGGTTGTAGGCACTGCGCACCTCATCCTTGTCGACATGCGCCAGTGCGACCTCAATGAGTTCGGGGTCCCACCCATGTTCATTCAAGATGGTGCTGGCCATCGAGCGCATGCCGTGGCTGACCAACCGGTCCTGGAACCCCATACGTTTCAACGCCATGTTGGCGGTCTGGCTATTGGCATGGGTGCGCGGATTTCTGTCTGCCGGGAAGACGTATTCGCGATGGCCGCTGTGAGGCTTGAGTGACTCCAACAGGGCGACAGCGTGATCACTCAACGGGATGCTATGCGGACGGCGCTTCTTCATTCGCTCCGGTGGGATAGTCCAGACACGCCTTTCAAAGTCGATGTCCGCCCAGCGAGTAGTCGCCGCCTCGGCGGGGCGAGTCATTGTGTGCAACTGCCATTCGATCAGGCAGCGGGTGGTGCGTTTGATGCTGGCGTTCGCGATCTCCAGCATGAGCTCGGGGAGCTCTTCGGGTGGAAGCGCAGCCATGTTCTCTTTCTTGGGTTTCTTGAAAACCGCCCTGATCCCGCTGAGCGGGTTGGCGAAGATCAGACCGGAATTTACACCGTAGGTCATGATCTCGTTTAGCCGCTGGCTAAGCCGTTTGACCGTCTCCAGGCTGCCTTTCGCTTCTATTGGTCGAAGCAATGCGATCACCATCGGCGCTGTGATCTTCGCAAGTGGTGTCGTCTTCAAATCGGGGAATACGTGCAGTGTGAGGGACCGCCAAATGTCCTCGGCGTAGGCTGGGGTGACCGAGTCTTTCTTGAGCTCGAACCAGGCGGTGGCCACGTTCTCGAAGGTGTGTTCCGTTTCTGCGCGCTTGGCTTCATTCAACGTATTGCGCTGCACCTTTGGATCGATGCCCTGAGCGAGCAGCTCGCGAGCTTCGACTGCCTTCTTTCGTGCGTTCGCCAGTGACAGTTCGGGATAGGTCCCGAAGCCGATGTTGATGCGCTTTTTGGTCACCGGTTCGCGGTAGTTGAAATTCCACAGCAACGAGCCGTTGCTGCGTACGCGGAGCTGCAAACCGTCACCGTCCGTGAGGACATAATCCTTGGACGCGGGTTTGACTCCCTTGAGCTGTCGATCGGAGAGGCGGAGGTTTTGAGCAGGCATGAGATTGTCCTCAAGCACTGATTCGGTATTCCAAAGATTAGCACCGGGTGAGCTGGAATACCGTCTGGAATACCTGAATGGCTGGAACTCAAAAACTCTTCAAAGACCGCAAAAGCGCTGGAAGCCGCGTATTTACTGGATCGCAGGCACAAAAAAAGACGTCCATGGACGTCTTTGATTGATCATTTGGTGGAGCCGGGGGGATTTGAACCCCCGTCTTCAGCTAACTACTATACGAGAGCCCAAGCAAACCACTCCCCGCACAGACCCTAAGCAGGCCAATAAAGCCTCTTCAAAGGAACAATCCTCTTGGTCTCAGCATCCGTAGCATCGTAGTGCTCGATCAACGCTCTAACCACATGATCCAGCGTCCACAGCGATAGAGGAATCGAAGCACGATCCGCTTCGTAAAGTGCGTCCTTACTGAAACCACCTGTACTGACGTACAAGCCTCGATCGTCTTTATGTCGGCCACCGAGGAAGCTACGGATATCCTGACTACCCATCTGTCCCTTGCGGTGTTTCACCTCAACAACGATGCGCGGGTTCTCAAACCCAAATCCGTCTGGGGAAGCAACAATGTCTTTCCCACGGTCTGAACCCGGTGGTGAAACCTGAGTTTTGTAGCCCATCGCACGTAGAATCCCCGCAACCAGATGCTGCATTTCGTCCCAATCAATCTCGCTCACTCGGTCTTTGATTCGCTCGATGGCTTGAGATTCAATGTCAGCGAGTGGGTCGGCAATGGCTTCATCGGTGACGTCATCGGGCTCAGGGGCTGGGCCACCTTTTAACGCAGCCAAGACTTCTGAAACAGCTTGGGCTGGCACTTCGAAAACGGTCAGGGTAGAGCCCAAGCTGTTTTTGGTGGTTACACCCAGTTTCTCGCGTGACAGTTCTAGCGGTTGCCATCGTACTTTTCGAGCCAGCGCCATGCCTTGTTCTGCCCACTCAGGGTGGTGCTCTGCTACGCCCGTGAATGTGCCAACCAGGTAGAGGCGGTTTGCAGGAGAGTAGGTTATGACCCAATCACCACTCTGGATTTCGTTCACGAAACGCCAAACCTGAGATGCGCCTGAGACAATGGTGCCTTGTTTCATCTGAGGTTCAATTGACTGATACAAGGACATTAACTGTTTGCGGCCGACGCCTGGTTTGGCATGTGGCGCTAACTGGACCCATCCGATGGCCGCTACTTCTCTTTCGCGAAAAGCGTCGTACAAGCTTCCCCCTTCGCCGCGAACCATCCACATCCGTGTCATATCATTTGCCTTGTCAGTTGATTTTGATGCCGGGCCACTGGGGCCGTGCAGGTCAGTAGGTCTATAGCGCGGAGTTTACGCGATCTGGAAAACGCCCCCTACGCAAAACTAAATCGCTTGCGGTGCTTCTCAAGGTAGCGGCGATTGCCCTCACTCAAGGTAGGAATCGATGTGTACTGGTCCAGCCCTAGAATTTTGTGTTCCTCCGCTGCCAAATCGTCGCTGATCAGCAGTTGCCCATCCTCACCAAAAGAAATCAATCCACAGTCGAAGAGTCGATCAATGTGGGTGGCCAGCAGCAATCCGTTGTCTGTATCCAACCGGGCTTTGTTGTCGGCTAATGCCCAAGCCTGAATGTGCGAGGCGACGAGGAGGTTGGGATTTTTTAGTCCGGTCAACGCGCACTTTTTCTCCCAGCGTTTGAGCAGCCCTGTTCGAAACGCGCCCTGGCCAACTCGAGCCTTTACGAGCGCTTCTCGAGTCGTAACGGAAGGACTTTTTCCAGGCGATCCAGCATCTACGAGCTGGTCTTCGTAGTCAGCAACAACCTCGGCTTGCTCCAACAAATACAGCGCAGCATCGGCAGGCAACTGCGCCATGTAGATCTGATTCACACTGCCTTTGTTGTTGAACAACGATGGCTCCGTGCGGGCATCGAATTGCGCCTGGTAGGTGGGTGCAATGTCGTCGCTGCGCAAGAGGTGCTTGAGGTCGGTGAGGGTGATATCGACTCGGTGCCCTTGGTTGCTCCACTCGTTGAATGAGCGAGTTGGAGGGCGTTCGGCTTGGTAGGCATCGCGCTCGGCTTTGGCAATCGCGCGTAGGTAGTTGTCGTGGTAACAGAAGATCAAGTCTCCGGCTTTAACTTTACCGACGTTGTCCCAGTGGCGACGGGTTTGCACCTTGCCGGCCTGTGTACGCGAACTCAGTGGGGCCCAGAGAAAATTGCTGGCCCTGGCCTCCTTGTGCGTTGTACCTAGGTTCACCCAGAAAAATTGCATCTCGCGTCCTTACAGGTCTGGCATATCGCCAGCAACCATACCGCGAGATCCTACGAAAATGAAGGATTGGTCCTACTTGCTGTTACCAAATTGAGCGCAGGAAGGAGGTCCTCTGGCCAAGTCCTGACCTTGTCCACCATGTCTGCATCAGGCACGGAAATCGTTGGGGATCTTCGTGCCTGATGGAGCACTTAGCTAGAGGCGCAATTACAGGTGGAAATCGCCCGCAGCCTCCGGCTGGTAAAGCACTTTCCTGATCCCGATCCGGCGGGTCCGGTCAGAAACTCGCCAGTCGATGGCGTCCCCCTCCTGATAGCCCAGGATGGCGGCACCGATGTCGGAACACACGGAATACTTCCCGGCGCTGCTGTCCGCGTCTTCAGGGTAGACCAGGGCCACTTCGATCTCTTCGTCGTCCAGCTGCAGCAAGGCCCTGGAGTTCATCGTGACGACATTGCGCGCCACCTGCTGCGGCGTGACGACAATGGCGCGCTCAAGCTCATGTTCGAGCTCAACAACCGCCGGGCCTTGCTCGAGCGCGATCAGGCTCTCGAGCCTGGCCTTGTCGATTTCGGTGATGTAGATCTCAGTGGAGTCGGCCACGGCACCTTCGCGCAAGAACTGCAGATAGCGCGCCGCCGTCATGGAAAATGACTTTAATGTCGGCGTTTCGCTTTCAAGCAGAAAACCGCCGCGCACAAAGGCTTTCAGCGAGCGGGTGTTGTCGGGGTGGATCTTGGCGATGAGCTTCTCGGCGCGCATGTCGAGGAAGGCCAGTTTCATGCCTTCGCGGATTGTGCGCGCCCCAAGGTTTCGGCCCCATTTGTCGCTGTCTCCAATGACCAGGACGATCTCGCAATTGGAGCCGGTCTTGATCAGGCGGACAAAGCCCACCGGGGCATCATGCCGGTCGTAGGCCATGAAGAATCGGCCGCCCCGGTTGAATAGATGGGTCAGGATCGGCAATTGAGTTCGATCGATAACTTGCTCGATGGAGCGGGAGACATGACGCGAATCGCTCAAGTAGCAGGTAACGCGCTCATCTTCCAACCAATCCATGAGCGTCAGTGCGTGTGCCCGAGTAATTTCCGGGCACAGCGAAATGAAAGGCTTGTTCATCTTCACCACAGTTATTTGGAAAGAATGAAAGCCCTTCATGGCTATGGCCATGACGGTTCTTTCGGCAACCGGCCATTTTATGGCAAAACGCTAGTGAATGGCGAACAGCCTGCGCACTCTGGCAGGCTTTTGCCGTTCTTTTCGATGACCTTGCCGATGAAAATCCGCCCCAGCCCCAGTACCGGCGGATTTACAATCCGCAGCATCAAAATCTTCAGAATTTCCTGATTCCCTGTAGTCCGTTTCCCAATCATACTCCCACCGCCTTCAAGCCATTGCAGTGGTTCCTTCAGCGCTCTAGTCTCCGCCAGTCGTTGCCAATTCAACGACCGGTTTTGACAGACCGCAACAAATGAAACCATCTGTGCACCTGCGTAATGGCGGCTGTGCGTGGGGCACCTTCGTGTGCGCCGGGTTTCTTCGTTTACCGGTCTGTCAACCCGCGTACAGCTGCCACCTCTTTGTTTGACAGCTTGGGTGTGGCGGCTCCATCTAAACGGAGCAATACCTGATGCTAAAAATCGTCCCCGACCCACCTCATCACCCCAACCATTCCCTCGAAGACCTCTTGGTCCAGACCTCCGAATACCTGGTCTGCGCCCTGACCATCGCCCAGCAAACTGTCCTACTCCATCCCAGACCTCCCGACCAGGTCCTCACCTTGGCGACCATGCATGAAATCGAACACGCCCGTGCTCTGGTCGAAGTCGCCTTGAGCAAGGTGCAGTTACGCCACTGAGTGGCCAATAAGCAGACGCCCGCGTTGCTGACGAAATCCCTTAGCAACGCGGGCTAGCGATTTCAGCAGGAGGACCTGTCAATGGATGAGGATTTGAAGGCAGCCAGCACCTTCAAGACCGCTGGCATCGCCGCCTTCGGCGAAGGCGAAAGCGGGCATTCCACACAAAGGCTGTTCCGCGTCGAACCCGGTCACAGTGCAGCGTTCGCTCTGGAGCAATCGGCAGTGCTGATGGGCTGCGTGCATCGGCTGACCTTGCAAGCCGGGATCGAGCATGACGCGGCGTTGGTCTGGGCGGCGCATTACCTCAGCGGCATGGCCAAGGCGCTGGTGGAGGATGTGGCGCAGGGACTGCGCGGGTAAGGCGTTTTGTGCTGGACGGTAGGAAAGCGCCCCACGCAGGCGAAGGCCGGCGTGGGGCGTTGTTGCTTACTTGATGTCGACTTCGTTGAATTTCACCACGCTTTCTTCACCACGGCCTACGCGCACTTTGAGTTTGAGCGCCGGTGCCTGTTGCAGGTCGCCGCGGCCTTGTTCGAAGGCCAGGGTCACGCGGGTGGGTACGCCACGTACCAGGGGGAAGGCGTCGCGGTAGGTGAATTTGGATGAGCCGACCTGCATCTTGTCGATGCTCAGGGCGCCACCGCTTTCTTCGAACAGGGTGGTTTGCGATTCGAAGCGGAACTCGCTGTCCAGCCGGGTGTTGGTCAGCTCGAAGGCGCAGTTGGGCTGGCGACCGATTTTTTCGCAGCCCAACAGTTCGATGCGCACGCCATCGATCACTTCCAGGCGTTTGCCCAGCAGGTTGGCACCGCCGTTTTCGATGAACTTCTGTTGATCACGGGCGAAGTCGAAGCTGGGCTTGGCGTATTCCCCGCCCAGGGCGAAGAAGATGACTGCCAGGCCTGCAGCCAGGATCACCAGCATCGCGCCGTTGAGCATCTGCGGCAGGCGGTTGGCGCACCAGCCGAGAAAAATCACGCACAAGAATACGAAGGCGCTCATGAACAGGATGAGGTTTTTCCAGTTCAAAAAGCTCAGGCCGAACACGGTCGGGTCGGGGAACACGTAGGTGATCAGGCCCCACATGGTGGCCAGCAAGGCGCTGATGCCACCCATGATGCGGGTAATCAGGCCAGAGATCTTCTTGGGTGGGAGGGCAGCTTCCATTCTTGAACCTTAGGTGCGGTAGTCGACAGTTGGGTAAGCCCGGTCGAGGGTGTGCAGGCATGGGCGCCGGGTGCAGCGTGGGCTCGGCGGCCATGCGTCGCGGTCATCCCTGAGCAGCGAGCGAAGGGGGAGTGTGAGTGAATCGGTGGGTGATGGCAATGTGCTTTGGTTGTAGCCTCCATCGCGGGGCAAGCCCGCTCCCACAAAGGCCTGCGAGAGGTTAGTCCTGTGCCTCGTCTTCAAGCAGGCGCAGCAACAGCGGCTCGATATCCAGGGTGCCTTTGTCGGTAGCGTTCAGCAACGCCAGGTTCAACACCCAGTGCTTTTTCCCACGGCTCACTAGCTGAATTACCCCAAGGTCCTCAAGGATGGCAGCCAGGCGGCTCGACTCCGGCACCCGCTGTTGCCGGTTGATTGCATGGTAGTAAGCGGTACCGATGCCTTCTTCGCTGGTGCCGGCCGGCACACCGTCGGCACTGTTGGCCAGGGGGAACTTCCCGCGGCCGAACTGCCGCCACAGGTAGTTGAGGGTATCGTTGACCACCTGCAGCGGGTAGCGGGTGATGCTCGTGCCGCGGGCTTCGAAGCCCTGGTTGGTCACGCGGTAGTGAAAAGGCTTGCGATGGGTCGGCGTCCAGCATTGGACCCAGCCGACGGTTGGCGCTGTCATCGCGCTTTGGCTGGTGACCTTTGGCATAGCGGCGGTCGCAGTGCCGCCGCCCAGGTCATAGCCGATCATGAACAACGCCGCTTCCAGACGCCGCAACGGGCTGCTGCCCGAACCGTCGTCCTTGTTGAAGCCGCTGTGCTTTGCATTGTCATGGGCGAGTACCGCCGCCAGTATCTGGCTGGCCCGGATGTTCCACTGCGCGTGCAGCGTACCGCCCTGCAACGGCGGGAACTGCAAGTTGCCCTGGGACGGATCGCGCTGCTTGGATATGCCCTTGTTCGGCCTTGCCGACGCCCAGGGGAAGGCCAGCTCGGGTGGTACCTGGGTAAGTTCAGGCTCAACCTGCTTGCAGAACTTCACCACCGCCCAACCCAACGCTGCAGCAACGCGGCTGTCGTAGATCACCAACTGCTTGCAGATCAACGAGTAGACCTTGGTCATGCCGGCATTGAAGCGCAGCTCGGGGTCAAGCAGCAGTGCATGGTGCAGTGCACCGCTGTCGATCGCGTCGCGGGTGTTGATCAGCAGGTTGGCCAAGCCATCGACATTGTTGGTCAGCCAACTGACGTTACCGTTCTGTACGCCGCCCCAGATCATCACATCAATAGCCGCGCGGCTGGCGGCAAGGTCATCAGGTGTGGGCGTCAGGGCACGTTGCAGTTGCTGCTCAAGCGCCGTCAGTGCGCGGGTGTTGCTGGTGATGTCGTTGCCCTTGCCGATGTCCAGGTGCGCAATCGCCGGGTGCGGCCAGTCGTACGTTGCATAGGCGTTGAACAGGCTGCTGCAGTGCCAGTGCTCGCTACTCATGCGGTTCTGGTACCCATGGGCGAAGGTGGCGTTGTCCAGGTTGGCGCTCATCCATGCAATGAAGGCATCGAGCAGGGGCTGGGCCATGGCGGTTTCCTTGTAGGGCGGCTTGGGCGTGCTGGGGGCGGGATTTTGGGCTAATCGCCGGATAGTGGCAATGTAGTATTATCGGCAGAGGTTCGAACAAGGATGCCGACGATTGAAGTTCACTAGCAATATCGTGCCGCTGATAAAAGAACAGCTGCAAAACGACAAGGTTGATCTGAAGATTTTCTCGCCGTACCTGACCGGTTCGGCAGCGCTGGAGATTGCCCAGCTGGGTAAAAGCGCCAAGGTTTATACGTTGGTCAATGTGCAGGTGCTTGCGTCTGGCGCTTCCAGTTACAGTGCCATCAAAGCCCTCCTGAAGAAAAAGATCCCGGTTTACTACCTGCCCAATCTTCACGCGAAGATGGTCGTTGCCAAGGACCGTTTTGTGACCTTGGGCAGCCAGAATTTTACCGAGCGGGGTGCGGGTGCGAATTTTGAAACCAACGTTCGCGTTCGCGGGGTCAGCAAGGGTGTTGAGGCGCTGGTGGCGAAGATGGAGCGTAAGGCCACCTTGTTGACGCCGGGCTTTCTGGAGTCGGTTAACAATGCTGCGAAGGCGCTGGCTGGCAAATATGATGCGTTGCGCAAGCAGGCCGAAGAACTGGATCGCGACTTGATTGCTGCCGAGAAATCGCGCGCAAGTGCGCAACGCGGCGAGCGGGCAATCGATGCCGAGGTTCGCTCGGAGTTGGCCAAGCGGCCGCAGTCCAATCCCAGAAAGTGCACCATCGTTTCTCGCTACGATGAAAAAAACGCCAAGCTTCAACATTCGTTGAAAGGCGAAGAGCTGTTGAGCTGGTCCATCGGCAAGGCCCCCCACGAGCTCAAGCCTCAGCACCGCTATTTGTGCATATCCGGTGCCGGGAAGCTCGGCTGGGTCAGGGTGAACAGAACGGTGTACTCGTTCATTGAAAACCAGATCGATATGGAACGAGGTGAAATCAGAGGCCAGGTGCACTGGGAGGTTGGCGTTGATGCAACCGAGCAGGCGTGCAAGGCGAGGAGGGGCGGGTACAACTTGCGTGTGGCGGTTGCTGACCACCAGGGTAAGGAGCTGTGCCATGTGTTCATGCGCTACAACACCGAAGACCTTGATATCGATCCTGCCGTCTTGCTCAGGAGCACAGACACGCCCAAAGCGCCGATTGCCGAACGACGCAAGGCAGCCGAATGGATCAACGCCAATACCGAGAGCTTCAAGGAGGATATCAAGCGGATTATCACTACACCGTTCAAGTTCCAGGAAAAACTGACCGGCGATCGAGCGGACAAGTTCTTCGGCGGTGATGGAACTTCGCACCTGCTCTGCCTGGTCGAACTGAGCTCAAACGTAGCGTTGCGGGTGATTGACCCGGTGGAAACAACGGCTGGGTAATACGTCTACAAGAGCCTCAATGGTTTCTTCCTACAAGGCATTGTTTTTATTCTTGTTTTGAATGTGTAGGACGACATACCCGGCAAAAATACGCTTCTGAAACGTTGATTTTTAGCTGCTAAAACTAGGCCGCTCAAGCGCCTGCGACCTTCGGGTTTGCGGGCGCTTTCACGTTTCAGGAGACCCCCATGAACGACTCAAGGATGAGCGGGCTTGGCGCGAGCCCGTCGCAGTACTTTGCGCGCCAGCGGATTGAAAGCCTGGTCAATGTGCCGAGGTTGTTTGCAGCGATTGATGCCGACCCCGGGATTGTCGGGGCAGGGGTAGTGTACATCGATGCGGACTACAACGTGGTGACGTTGCGGGAGTTTCGGCCGATTTGTAGTGTGTTGCCCAAGCGGGTGGTGTTGCGGGAGGTGAAGCGACACTTGGCACCAATGCAATACGTGGATCAATTGGTGCATCACCCCAGAGAGTCACAGGTTGTAACGGAAGCGTTGAAAGCTTCCGCGACATGCGCTGGGGCGGTAATAGCGTTACGGGCTGTACTTGATGGTCCGGCAGTGAAGTTGTTTTCGCCCCCTATTGCATTGGCGATCAAGATCGTCGGGACGGTGGTCGCGGGCGCTGGGTTAATACTGTGTGGCATTGGTTCAGTCAGTACTGCTCTAGAGATTCATGATCCTGAGCTCAATGACAAGATGATGGAGCAGGAGTGGTATCGAACGATAGTCCCTCTGCTCGATTCGATTTCTTTGTTGGGGGCTGCCGTCTCAACGCATGTGATCTTGCGATACCTTCAAATGCGAAAGGCTGCCACAGGGAACAGCTGGTTTGATCTTAGTAGGCCGCTGAGTCGTCAACAACGCAAAGCGTTGACCAAGGAAATTCTATCGATTCGCCATCCGTCATTGACTGCTAATCAGTTGAAGCTGAAAAAGCACTTGGAATCGCTTCCGAAGCGTTACTCCAATACAGAGCTAAATAACACCACCCTTTCGATGATCAGAGACGCAGTTGGAGTGGCCTTGGCAGTACCGGGGAGCGCGATTTTGTACAGCATAGTCGTTGCATTGTATGAGGAATTTGAATCGTGACTTATCCCGTGAGGAACAAGAAATTTCTGAATCGGTACTTTCCCGTGTACGCCGCAGCATTGATGCTGAGCTGCTTTTCCTTCGCACTGGCGATAGCACTCGCGAGCCTGCTTCATTTCAAGACCCATCCCGACCTACCCGAGTACATCATTTCTTCAATCGTGGTCTGCTCTTTGCTGCTGAGCGTGGGCAACATGCTTCAGCTTCGAGGGCGGCGCTCCGGCATGTGGCTTGTCGTCATGGTGCTTGGCGCGTGCATGCTGCTAACCCTTTCCACATATGGCCCCCGCACGCCCATGCCACTTTTTACATTGGCGCTGTTAGCACCCTTGCTGGCTCTGCTTTTGTTCAACAGTGAACGACACCGCGAGATGCGGCGGCGGTTGATGAGGTTGCGGCAGAGGGAAAACCGATGAAGGGACGGGGCCACTTAGCAAGTCCGGCAAGGAGAGCGAGCTAGTGCTAGATCTAACGCAATTGCCGGCTTTTATACGTCGCTACTACCTCACGCTGTGGACCGGATTTTTCCTCGCAGTTATATCCCTCACCTGCGCATCCATTCGCGCTGGAGAGACCATCTTCTCAGGCAACCCCGCCGAGCCCGGATACATCGTCGCTTTTATCATGCTGGGCTCATTCACCCTCGGCATCGGCCAATTCGTCGTGATCCGCGGCTATTCAGCCGGGAACCGGGCGGTGGTTGGGCTGTTGCTCATTTGCCTTATTGCCGGCGTGGTGACCTATCCCTTTTCTCACGATGCACTCCTGGCAGTGGTTTCAGTGATCGCCCCCTTGTTGTCGTTGCTGGCGTATAACAGCCGCCGTTATCGGGAGATGAGCAAAACCCTGTCGGATATCCGGCGCAATCGCTTCAAGCCTGTATCTGGCAAACGATAAAATCGAACCCCACCAACAAAGGTTCACGGATGAATCACCAAGAACAAATCAACGCCTGTCTACGCCGCAATTTCCCGCTCCTGACTTTGAGCTGGTTGCTGTCAGTTGCCTCCCTCATGAGCCTGATGCTGGTGATTAACGGGACACACTCACCGAGCGCCATGAGTTCATCCGACATCCTGCGCAACGTGAAAAACGGCGTGGTTATCCCGACCATGCTGCACCTCTTGCTGGTGTGGGGGAGCACCCGGTTGATCTGGTGGCTGGCGGCACTGCTGGTGTGTTGCTTACTGGTCACTTTGGGGTTGTATACCCAGCGTCCACCTGGGCTGATTTATTACCTGGCGCTTTTCTGTCCCTTGGCTGGCCTGCTGGTGCTCAACAGCCAGGGTTATCGGCGGATATATGCAAGGCTCGTCGAGATCAGCAAGGCGCCCCGCGCCAAGCGCTTGCCGGGTGAACCTGTGGATGTGCTGCGGTATCCGGGGATGGCGGCGTTTTTAAGGCGTTACATGGGCCGATCTTTCGCCGCATTTTTCTTGACCATGGCCTCCATTGCGCTGGCAACGGTGCAGGTGGAGTACGCCTATTTTGCCCAGCATCTCGAGAACATGGGGTATGTGGTGATTGTGATTCTGGTCGGGGCGGCTGTGTGTGGCGTAGGCGCCGGTCTGATCGCCAACGGTTTTGCCTGGGGAGTGTGGTGTCTCGTCGCGGTTGCGGTGACGAGTCTGCTCATGGCCATCGCAAGTGTTGCAGCAGGAATCCATCCGTTTTTTACCGCGACGTCAATTGCGCTGCCGTTGGTGGCGCTGGTTTTGATGAACAGTCATCACCATCGGCAGTTTTGTAAGCGCTTTGCGGTGGTGCGGCGGTTGCGGTTGCGTAAGGCTGGTAGGTGATTTGATGGCCTCATCGCGGGGCAAGCCCGCTCCTACCGGGGCGGTGTGCGATTTGTGGCCTAGCGCATCTGGAACAGTTCCTGATGGAAGTCTTTCGGCTTCAGCCCATGGGCCACCAGGTCTTCGCGCAGGGCCTGGCCAAAGTCCGCGGGCCCGCAGTACCAGAAACTCGCCTGCTGCCAGTCGGCAACTTCCTGGCGCAGGCGTTCGCCACTGAGCCGGCCATCCTGGCCAGACACCAACACATGCAAACGCACGCCCGCAGCTGCCGCGTCGGCGCGCAAGTTGTCGATGGCGTCGGCTGCATACACGCCGCACGGATGGAACAGGTCGATACTGTGTTGCCGGTCCGGCTCCAGCGCCAGTTGCTTCAGCCGGGCCACGAAGGGCGTAATGCCAATGCCGGCACCGATCCAGACCTGCCGCGGCTTTTGGTCTTCGAAGGTGAAGCAGCCGTACGGGCCTTCCACCGTCACCCGGTCGCCTTCTTTCAGGTGCGTTGGCAGTCGGCGGGTGTGATCGCCCAGCCCTTTGGTGATAAAGCGCAGCTGCGCCGCTTGCGGGTCCCAGGCCGAGGCGATGGTGTAAGGGTGCGGCCCCTCCGACTCGGATGAGGTCACGAAGGCGAACTGGCCGGCCTGGTGCCCGGGCCAGCCCGCTTGCAGGGCGATATGGGTTTCCAGCAGGTTCGCCTCTGGGTAGCGGATCAGGGTCTGGATGTGGCCCTGGACCTTGCGCTGCTTGCCGATGCGCTTGAACAACGCCTGCAATGCCGCCAGCGTGCCGCCGATCAGCAGCAGGGCGGTGACGATGCCGATAGGTTGCAGCCAGTAGTCGAACTTGAGCAGCACCACGGTGTGGAACACCAGCACCAGATAGAGTGCCGCCAGCACAGTGTGGGTCTTGGCAAACCAGTGGTACGGGAAGCGCTTGATCAGGGCCAGGATGATCAGCACGCCGATGGCGTAGAACGCCCATTCCCCCAGGGTTTCGGCCAGGCCGCGCTGGCTGCGCAGCGCCTGCTCGATCGCGCCCAGTTCCGGCGCCGCACCGCCGCCCTTGGCCGGCTTGACCAGCCAGCCCCAGCCGACCGCCCACTTGGTGCCCTTGGCCCAGACCCAGTGCACGCTGGCGAACAGCAGGGCGCTGATGCCGAGCCACTTGTGCAGCCGGTACATCTTGTCGAGCCCGCCCAGCAGCGGCTCCGGGCGGCGCGGGCGCACGGCCAGCATCATCGCCACGCTCATGGCGGCGATGGCGATGACGCCGGTGTATTGCACCAGTACCGAACGTAGCGAGAAATAAGTCAGTGGGGTGGGCACAAAGGTATCTGCCAGTGCCCATAGCAGGGTTAACCCGATGAACAACGTCCACAACACTATCTTGATGCGCTTCAACTCTACTCTCCACCGAAAAGGGTGGAGACATTGTCGACATTAAGTGGGCAATTGCGGACATCTCTTAACTGGTTAACTAGTTAAATATTGATATGGATCAATCGCTTAGCGAATAAAGTTGAATATTTCGCTGGACTTTGCTGTGAACGTTACTCATTACGCCTTTAGGGATACGCCGATCAAGTCAGCACAGGCCATCTGACCTGTGCTGCATGACCCCGACACCGCCAAAAAGCGATCATTGGCAAGGTTCGACCCATTTCCGAGAGAACGTCATTTCAACGACTGCACGCCCATATATACCGCCAAGGAGATGAACGTCACGCCGACCACCACGTTAAACGTATAACTGTAACGTACCAATATGTCCTTCAGGTACTTCATGAAATACGCATAAACGAGATGAACCAGCAAGGTGATCAGCAACAGTAGCGCCAACAGCAACAGCATTTGCGAGAGCGCACTTTTTGTCGGATCGATGAACACCGGGAAGAACGACGTGAAGAACAACAGCGTTTTCGGGCTGGCAAAGGTTACAACCGCTCCGTGCCTGAAATTTCGCCAGTTACCACTGTCGTCATGCTGGGCAATGATTTCAACACCCTGCCGGGCATAGCGGATGGAGGAAACGCCCAGATAAGCAATGTACAAGGCCCCCACCAGTTGCAGGGTAACGAACAACAGCGGAGACGAAATCAACACAGCGGCAACACCGGAAAGCGCCAGTCCCGCCATGGCCAGCATGCCAACCTGAATACCGAGGATGACCGGAAGGGTTCTACGCCACCCGAGGAAGGCGCTGTAGGTAATCACGCTGATTGTCCCAGGGCCTGGGGTGGCTGCCGCCACTGCACAGGTCAGGAAGTAGGTCAGAAGTGTTGACGCAAGCATCATTCGTAACCTGGCAGCGCAGAGCTGGTCATCATCGTCATCGGCCAATCCAGGCTCAAGCCGTCATCGGTATCCCGCACGCCAAGATAGTGCTTGGCCGCAGCGACCGAGTCAGCCTCGGAGAAGGAAGCTTTATTGGCCAACAGCAGCCCCAGAAAACGCCCCAGGTGCTGTTCGTTTTCAAAGCTCCACTTCAAGTCGATGTCATGAAACTCGGGTTCACGCCAGCCGGTATTTGCACACAGGCTGGTCGCGAAGTCTTTGCTCAGGTAAGAGACTTCATGGCCCGTCACGCAAGACCTCGCGACGAACCCATCTCTTCCGCGCCCTGCGCCAGAATGATCATGTTGGCCGATTGTTGTTCCAGCACAGATTGAAGTTGCTCAATGGAGGGGTCTGTTACATACAACAGCCCTTGCTCGCCAATCCCACGCGAGATGGGGAAGCTAAAGAATCCAGAGCCTGCTCCCACCTCCAGAATATTGTCACCAGGTTCCGGATCGAGATACGCATACATGGCATCCAGATCCTCATCCCACACACGCCCTATCGACCCAACGGCCGCTCTATAATTATCGGAGCGTGACTTTGCAAACTCGTACCTTGCACCATCTGACTCAATGTACATAAGTGTTCCTTCACTTGTATTGAGCAACATCGGGGATATATCGCCGGCTTACCCTGGTAAATGCCTCCATTTCTAGCGCTTGACAGAAACACGCGCTAGGCCATTAGGGGGCGCTAGAGAAAACGGAAATAAACGTCCTGAATTCATAGAATAAGTGCAACGCAGCGTTTTGCAAGGTCATTTCCGCGATGCTGAATCGGCAGGAAGCGCTGTACGAACTCACCTTGATGCACCAGTTTGTCCAACTGACGCTCAGCGCCCGAAAGCGAGTTGGCCTGAATCAGCAAACCGCTCACTGCCGTTTGCTGAGCAACTGCTTCGGCGTTTCCTTAGCGGATCGCCACCGGGTTGATATTCACCTGGGTCGAGCCTTTGTACAGGGGCTGGCCCAGCACAAACAGAAACTCGAAAGCCTTGTCGCGCACCAGCGCGCGGGTGTCGATCAGTTCGAGGTTGTAGATGCCGCGTTTGGCCAGCATGAACTGGTTGACCGGGAACTCTTCGCCCGACGGGTTCGGGTACACCTCCGAAGCCCAGGTATCACCGCCAAAGGCGACGATGCCCTGGTCGGCCAGCCACTGCGCGGCGGGCATGTCGATGCCGGGTTCGGTGGCGAGGAACTGCTGGTGGTCCTTGCCGATCAGTTCCAGCCAGCCGGTGTTGAACAGCACCACATCGCCCTTGCGCAGGGTGATGTTCTGTTGCTTCAGCACCGCTTTGACGTCTTCCACGGTGAATACCGTGCCGCCCGGGACGATGGCTTTGCCGTAGTGGGCGGTCATGTCCAGTACCACGCCGCGGGTGACCATGGGCGGGACTTTTTCGATGCCGAGTTTAGTGACGCCTTCGACGGTGACGAAGTCGGCGGACTTGTGGCCGTTGTAGTAGACGTTGTCGATACCGATATGGCCGATGCCGTTGAGCTGGGTGCCGACGCCGGTCCAGCCGTTGACCAGTTCGTCGTTGAAGGTGAATTTGTTTTTGCCCAGGGTCTGCCCGGCTTGTTCACCCGGCTGGATGTTGTAGAGGTGGAAGCTACGGTGGCGGAAGGCCGGGAGGTCTTTGCTCACCGGTACGCCGAGGGCGTAAGTCTTGCCGGTGGTGACCAGGCCGATGGCGTTTTTGACCACTTCAGGGGTGAGCAGGTTGGCGGCGCCGATTTCGTCGTTGGCGCCGTAGGCGGAAGGGTACCAGTCGGCGGCCAGGGTGGTTTGGATGGTGATGGCCAGAGCGGTGGCGAGGAGCAGGGGCTTGAGAGGCTTCATGAGTCGGTCCTGTGCAATTGAGGGGGCCGATTCTGTGCAAGGTGGGGCCGGGGAAACAGCCGGGTTGGGGACAATCAGTTTTGCGCTGGGGGCACGGATGGGTGAGTTTTGCTGTGCTATGGCAAGGCTGATAGCATTGGGCCATATTCTAGGGAGGGAATGCTGTGGCGCGTTGTTTTTCCGGGCGGGTAGGGTTGGCCCTGGTACTGGTGTTGGCGGCGTCCACTGCGTTGGCGGCCAACAAGCCTTGCTCCGGGCGCAAGGGTGGGATTGCCGGGTGTGATGGCGATCTGTTTTTGTGTAATGACGGGTCGATCAGTGCGTCGAAACGTAGTTGCACGGCGTACATGGGCGGCAGTGCTGCACGGCCTGCGTTGCAGCCATTGCGCGGGGCGAGTGAGGGTTGTGGTTGTGGGACCGGGAACTTCTGCACTGGGCCGCGGGGTGGGGTGTATTGCCTGACGCCCAGTGGCAAGAAGAGTTATCGGCGGCGGTGAGAGGGTGCATTGGCTGCTGGCCTCATCGCTGGCAAGCCAGCTCCCACAGTGGATTTGTGCATGTAGGCGACCTGTGGGAGCTGGACTTGCCAGCGATCGAGCGCGCAGCGGTCGCAATCCTAGCCTCATCGCGGGTCAAGTCGAGTCGTCGCACCGCCGCTCCCACAGGAGAGCGTTACACCCGGAACATCTGCATCAACCCCTGCTGATGATTGGCCAGCCGGTTCAACGCCTGGCTGATCTGCGCCGACTCCTCCGCTTGCCCCGACAGCGACTCGGTCACATCCCGAATCCCCGCTACGTTGCGGTTCACTTCTTCCGCCACGGCGCTTTGCTCCTCGGCCGCCGAGGCGATCTGCAGGTTCATGTCGGTGATCACCGTCACCGCTTCGCCAATACGCTGCAAGGCCGGTAGCGCCTGTTCGGCCTGGGCCACGCTGTCCTGGGCCTGGCGGTGGCTGCTGTGCATGGCCTCGACCACTTCGCGGGTGCCTTGTTGCAGGCCTTCGATCACCACGCGAATTTCGTCTACCGAGTCCTGGGTGCGTTTGGCCAGGTTGCGCACTTCATCGGCCACCACGGCAAAGCCGCGCCCGGCTTCACCGGCACGCGCTGCTTCAATGGCGGCGTTGAGGGCCAGCAGGTTGGTCTGCTCGGCGATGGCGCGGATCACTTCCAGCACCGAGCCGATCTGCTCGCTGCGGCTGGCCAGGTGCTGGACTTCTTCCATGCCGGCGGTCATTTCATTGGCCAGGCGTTCGATGGCCTGGGTGGTGTTGCGGATCATGCTCAAGCCTTCGCGGCTGGCCAGGTCCGCGCCACGCGCCGCTTCCGCCGCTTGTGCGGCGTTGCGGGCGACGTCCTGGGCGGTGGCGCTCATTTCCTGGGAGGCGGTGGCCACCTGGTCGACTTCGCGGTATTGCTGCTGCATGCCGGCGCTGGTCTGGCTGGCAATCGCCGCCGATTGGTCGGCGGTGCTGCGCGCGTCGTGCACCGAGGCTTTGACGTCGGCAATCACCGGTTGCAGCTTGTCGAGGAAGCGGTTGAACCAGTTGGTCAGCTCGCCGAGTTCGTCCTTGTTGGCGTAGTCCAGGCGCTGGGTCAGGTCGCCTTCGCCGCTGGCGATGTCCTTGAGCATCGCCGCCACACCCAAGATTGGTCGAGTGACGCCACGGGCGGTCAGCCAGATCACCACCAGGCCCAGCACCGCGGCAGCCAGGGCCATCAGCAGGCTGCTGAGGTTGGCGCTGCTGTTGTGCGCGTCCAGGCGCGCGTTGAGTTCAATGGCCGGAGCCTGCAGCACTTGTTCCGGCACTTCCAGCAACACGCTCCACGGCTGCGCGCCGGGCACCGGGGCGAACGACTGGCTGACCTGCAGCAAGCCGTTATCGCTGAACTCCGCTGCTTTGCCGGCACGCATCTGCGCGGCCAGGGCGCTGGCGTGCTGGCCGAACACCTCTTCGAATTTCTTGCTCAGTTGCGTGGCATCGCGGCTATGCCCGGCCAGCAAGCCGGCGGGGCTGACGATGCTGACCTGGCCGTTACCGTCGAACAGCTCCTTGCGCCCGTCCAGGCTCAGTTGCTGCAGGTTGTCGAGGCTGATGTCCAGGCCCATCACGCCGACGATCTTGCCGTCCTGTTTGAGCGGGAAGGCGACGCTGGTCATCAGCGGCGTGCGGTCGCCGACGCTGTCGAAGTACGGATCGACTACGCAGGCCTCGCCGGTTTCCAGCGGGCAGGTGAGCCAGCGGTTGTAGGCCGAGCCGTTGGCCGACAGGCTGGTGTCGGCGAGCATCGATTCGGGCATGGCTTCGGATTCCAGCTCGCCGGGCTTGGGCTGCGACCAGTACAGCGAGAAACGCCCGTTTTCGTTGCTGCCCACGGCGGCCTGGTCGACGAAGGCGGCGTCCTTGCTGTCCAGGGCGTTGGGCAGGAACACCAGGTACAGGCCGAGCAGGTCGGGGTTTTTGCCCAGGGCTTTGCGCGCCTGTTCGGTCAGGTCCTGGCGCAGGTTGTCGTTGCCTTGGGCCTTCAAGAACATCACCAACTGCGCGACGCCATCGCCATACAAATACGCGTCACGAAAGTAGCGCTGGATGTTCGCCGCCTGCAGCTGGGCCGAGGTGTGCAGGCGCAGCCGTGCGTTGTGGTCGAGCATCTGCGTGTTCGCGCTGTTGACCAGGGCGGCGCTGCGGCTCGACTGCATCAGCGTGGCCGCCATCAGCACCACCACGATGGCCAGCAGGCACAGGCCGGCGAGCAAGGTGATCTTCCATTGAATGAGCAGGCGGCGCAGCAGCATGGGGATGTCCTTGTTTTGTTTGTGAAAATAAGAAGAGTGACAGAGGCGTGTCAATTAAATTTTCACGAAGTGTTTCAGGCTTATGTCGAGCTTTTACGGGGTTTCTGATCTGGGTGGCTCTAGTTTGCCGGTTTCAGCGAAATTAGCCTGTTTATAAAAACAGACGGCCTTAAGGAAATTTTTGTAGATCGCCGATTTATATCGACAATATCCGCTGCACCTATTGCCGCCGCCCATGCTTGACCAGCAACTTCTCCAGCTTCTCCCACAACGCAGGCTCGGTGCTGAACGCCACGTTGAAACGCATCCACCCGGTCGCCTGTGAATCGACCATGAACAACTGCCCGGGGCCGAGCATGATGCCCTGCGCCAGGGCGTCATCCACCAGCGCCGCGCTGTCGGCGATGGCCGGGTGGCGGGTCCACAGGTACATGCCTTCGTCGCCTTCGATAAAACGCTCGAAACCCAGCCGCGTGAGCTGTTCGCTGACCTGCTGCTGAGCCTCGGCCAGGCGCTGGCGCAGGCGCTTGAGGTGCTTGCGCCAGCGGCCGTCGGTGATGGCGGCGTACACCACCCGTTCCATCACCTGCGAGGTGGTCAGGCCCGAGCGCATTTTCAGTTGCAGCAGTTGCTGCATCAGTTCGGGATTGGCCAGCATGAAGCCGACCCGCACGTTCGGCGAGATGCTTTTCGAGTAGCTGCCGACGTACACCACCTGCTGCAAATGATCGAGGCTGGTCAGGCACGGCAGCGGTTCGCTGATCATGTCGGCGTAGAGGTTGTTCTCCACCAGGCGAAAGCCGTGGCGCGCCGCCAGTTGCAGCAGGCGGTGCAATTGCGCCAGCGGCGTGCGCGAGGCGGTCGGGCTGTGCAGGTGCGGCTGGGTGAAGAACACCGTCGGACGATGGTGTTCAAGCAGCCGCTCCAGGTGATCGAGGTCGTAGCCGTTTGGCGTGCGCGGTACGCCGAGCAAGGTCGCGCCCTGAAAGCGCAGGATGCTCATCAGGTTGGGGTAGCCGGGGTCGTCCACCAGCACCACGTCACCGGGGCGCACCAGGGTACGCACGGCCAGGTCCAGGGCCTGGCTGGCGCCGTGGGTGAGCATCAGCTGGTTGGGGTTGGCGACGATGCGCAGGTCCTGCTGCAGGTTCTGCGCGGTGAGGGTGCGCAGCTCCAGCAGGCCCATGGGGTCGCCGTAGCCGCTCAGTTCCAGCACGCTGCTGGCGACCTGGCGCATGCCCCGGCGCAGGCCGTCTTCGAACATCCAGTCGTTGGGCAGCCAGCCGCAGCCGGGCTTGAACTCGAGCTGGCGGCTTTCGAAGATCTGCTGCAGGTACCACTCGGAGTTGAATTCCGGCTTGCCCGGCGCAGGTTCGCTGGCCTGGCTTTCGATCAGCTCGACCGCCGAGCGGTTGACGAAGAACCCGGCATTGCCGCGGCTGACCAGCAACCCCTGGGCGACCAGGCGGTCGTAGGCCTCGACCACGGTGAAGGTGCTGACCGAATAGGTGGCGGCGAAGGCGCGGATCGAGGGGACCTTGGCACCGGGTTTGAGGGTCTGGTTCTCGATCAACTCACGCAGCCCGTTGATGATCTGGTTGACCAGCGGGGGCGATGCGTCGGGTCGTAATTCAAGCATGGGGAAGCTGTGCCTTCAGGTGTGCGTAACGCCGGGCGCCTGCAGGAAATCGCGGTGTACTGCATCGGCGGCCTGTACAGTGCAGTGGATTTTTCATCGCGCTGTGCATGGCTCTATTTGTCGGACATTTTTACATTAGGGGTCTGTTATCGCTAGCTAAAGCACGTTGAAGCAGTATGAATAATCACAATGACACTGATGCTTTTACCCTTGGGCGCCGCCCAACCGCTCCTTGCGCACAGATGGCACTGACCCGCCATCGCGCCATTGCACCGTTCAATCCGACCAGAGGCACTCCGCTGGCCCCGTGAGCAGCGTCGCCGACCCATGACCTGGGCCGGGCGATTTCGGCTGCCCGCACGTTTACCGATTCGAATGGGTGAGACCGCTGTAGCAGGCGGTCTCTCGAGTTTCCTTGCATAAAAAGAACACGAGGTAGCTACTGATGGACGCAACATCCACATCCACTTCCACAGCGAAGGTGGAGCACGAGAGCAAGCTCAGCGCTTCGCTCAAGTCTCGTCACCTGACCATGATGTCGATCGCCGGGGTTATCGGCGGCGCATTGTTCGTCGGCTCCGGCAGTGTGATTCACAGCGCCGGCCCCGCGGCCATTCTGGCCTACCTGGCCGGCGGCATCCTGGTGGTGCTGATCATGCGCATGCTCGGTGAAATGGCGACTTCGTCGCCCGATACCGGCTCGTTCTCCACCTATGCCGAGCGCGCCATTGGCCGCTGGGCGGGCTTCACCATCGGCTGGTTGTACTGGTGGTTCTGGGTCATCCTGATGGCCTGGGAAGCCTATGTCGCCGGCAAGATCCTGCACGGCTGGTTCCCCTCGATCAGCGTCAACGTCTTCGTCCTGGCCACCACCCTGGTGCTGATCAGCGTCAACTTCTTCAACGTCAAGCACTACGGCGAGTTCGAGTTCTGGTTCGCCTTGATAAAGGTGGTGGCGATCATCTGTTTCCTGGTGGTCTGCGGGTTGGCGGTGGTCAACCTGTGGCCCACAGGTGAAGTCCACGGCCTGAGCAACCTCACTGCGCAAGGCTTCATGCCCAACGGCATGGAGGCGGTGGTGGTGGCCATGCTCGGGGTGATGTTCGCCTTCCTCGGTGCGGAAATCGTCACCATCGCTGCCGCCGAGTCGAAGAACCCCTCGGAGCAGATCGTCAAGGCGACCAACTCGGTGGTCTGGCGGGTGTGCCTGTTCTATGTCGGTTCGATCTTCCTGATCGTCGCCCTGGTGCCGTGGAACGACCCGCTGATGGGCACCTCGGGTTACGGCTCGTACCGTCGGACCCTGGAGCTGCTGGGCATCCCCGGTGCCGAGTTGGTGATGAACTTTGTGGTCTTGACCTCGGTGAGCAGCTGCCTGATCTCGGCGCACTACACCGCCTCGCGCATGCTGTTCTCGCTGTCGACCCGTGGTGATGCGCCGTCGTTCTTCAAGATCACCCGTGCCGGTACCGGCGTGCCGGTGTTCTCGATCATCGGCTCGTGCTCGGTGGCGGTGTTCGTGGCCCTGATCAACTTCAGCGAAACCCTGCGCCCGAAAGACGTGCTCGATGTGCTGATGAACACCACCGGCATGATCGCCTTGCTGGTGTACCTGGTGATTGCTTTCTCGCAACTGAAGATGCGCCGCAAGCTGGAAGCCGAAGGCAAGCCGATCCGCCTGAAAATGTGGCTGTTCCCGTGGCTGACCTACCTGGTGATCGTGTTCATCATCGGCTGCCTGGTGACCATGGCGTTTGTACCGGACTACCAGGTGCTGGTGTTCTCCACCGGTGCGGCGGCGATTGTCGTGGCCTTGATGGGCGCGGTGTTGCACGTGCGGGCGGCGAAAAAAGCGTTGTCCTGAAGCGCCCGATCGCGGGGCAAGCCCGCTCCCACAGGATTTGTGTTGTACACATGACCTGTGGGAGCTGGCTTGCCAGCGATGAGGCCCTCAAACCACCCGCAAAATCTCCCCCACCAGCCAGCCCAGCGCCCGGTCCTGACCGCGCTGGGCCAGGTGCACCAGCTCAAGCTCAAACGCCTCCAACGCAAACGGCAAGTCATGCAGCTGCAACGGCAGCAGCGTGGCGAAGTGGCGTGCCAGTTGCGTCGGCAGCACCACGCACAAATCCGACGCCGCCACCAGGTGCGCCGCCTGCAGGTAGTTGGGCGTGGTGTAGACGATCTGCCGCGCCAACCCTTGCTCCCCGAGCCATTGATCGACCATGCCGCGCGTCTGCCCGCCATGCACCCAGAGGTGACGCAGGCGCAAAAACGTGTCGAGGTCCAGTGCGCCGCTCACCAGCGGATGCTCCTTGCGCAGGGCAATCTGCAGGGTCTCGTTGCGCCAGTGATGACGGGCAAAACGCGCCGGAATCTCATCGAAGCGCCCCAGCACCAGGTCCAGCTGGCCCCGGTCCAGGGCGTCCACCGGCAGGCTCGGCGCCAGCGGGGCGATGTCCAGGCGCAGGTTCGGCGCGCGGTCCTGCAGGCGGCGCAGCAGGCCTGGCATGCACAACTGCTCGACGAAGTCGGTCATGGCGATGCGAAAGGTCTGCCGGCTCAGGCGCGGGTCGAAGCTTTCGCCGACGTTGAGGGTCTGCTCGATCTGTTGCAGCGCCGAGCGGATCGGGCCTTCCAGGGCCAGGGCCTTGGGCGTCGGTTGCATGCGCCGGCCGATGCGCACCAGCAGCGGGTCGTCGAGCAACTCGCGCAGGCGCGCCAGGGCGTTGCTCACCGTCGGTTGGCTGAGGGCCAGGCGCACGGCGGCGCGTGAGACGTTCTGCTCGCGCAGCAGCACGTCGAGGATGCGCAGCAGGTTGAGGTCGAAGGTGTTTATATTCATTTCGCAAATATCACGCATATGAAAATGAAATTTCTCAAATAGTAGGCGGCTGCTTACGGTGTCGGCAATCCTTCTTTTCGACTTAGGGGTGCCGGTGTGAGCAATGCATTCGATGGGCAACAGGCTGCGGTGGTAGGGGCGGGAACCATGGGCCGGGGGATTGTCATCAGCCTGGCCAGTGCCGGCATCCCGGTGCTGTGGCTCGATGCCAGCCCGCAGATGGTCACCGCAGGCCTGAAGATGGCCGCCGACACCTGGGCCCACCAGGTGGTCAAGGGCCGCATCAGTGAGGAACAGGCCGAGCGAAACCTCGCGCGCATTCAGGCGGTGGACGACTACGCGGCGCTGGCCGATGTCGACCTGGTGATCGAGGCGGTGTACGAAAACCTCGAGCTCAAGCAGGAAATTTTCCGCACCCTGGACCGCACCCTCAAGCCCGGTGCGATCCTCGCCAGCAACACCTCGGCGCTGGATATCGATGCGATTGCCGCTGTCACCCAGCGCCCGCAACAGGTACTGGGCCTGCATTTCTTCAGCCCGGCACACATCATGAAGCTGCTGGAGATCGTCCGCGGCCAGCAGACCTCGGCCACCGTGCTCGACCAGGCCAAAGCCCTGGGCCAGCGCCTGGGCAAAATCGCCGTGGTGGCCGGCAACTGCCGCGGCTTTATCGGCAACCGCATGCTCAAAACCTACGCCGACGAGGCGCGCAAGATGCTCCTTGAAGGTGCGCTGCCACAGCAGGTCGACGGCACCTTGCAGGCGTTCGGTTTTGCCATGGGGCCGTTTCGCATGTACGACGTGGTTGGCGTCGATCTGGAGTGGCGCGCCCGGAAACTGGCCGGGCAGGGCATGGACAGCCCGCTGGTGCAGGTCGACAACGCCCTGTGCGACCTCGGCCGCTTCGGCCAGAAGGCCGGCCTTGGTTATTACCAGTATGCCGAGGGCAGCCGCGAAGCCGAGCACGACCCTGAGGTCGATGCCCTGATCGAGCGAATCGCTACCGGCCTGGGCTATCGCCGCCGGCTGATCAGCGACCCGGAAATCGTCGAGCGCAGCCTGCTGGCGCTGGTCAACGAAGGGGCGAAGATCCTCGAAGAGAACATCGCCGCCAACAGCCACGACATCGACCTGGTCTACCTCAACGGTTACGGCTTCCCGGCCGCGGTCGGCGGGCCGCTGCACTGGGCCGATGGCCAGGGCCTGGCCTCGATCCAGGAGCGTCTGCAACGTTTGCAACGCATGCTCGGCGAACATTGGCGGCCAGCCGCGCTGATTGCCCGGCTGGTGGCCGCTGGCAAAGGCTTTGCCGCTGTACAGGAGGGCCGGGTATGAGTTACCAGGCACCGCTGCGCGATATGCGTTTCGTGCTGCACGAGCTGTTCGATGTCAGCGGTCATTGCCAGCAACTGGGCAATGGCCTGGACCGCGAAACCATCGATGGCGTGCTCGAAGAAGCCGCACGCTTTGCCGCCGAAGTGGTGGCGCCGCTCAATCGCAACAGCGACGAGCAAGGCTGCCGTTTGCAGGAAGGCCAGGTGACTACCCCGGATGGCTTTCGTCAGGCCTACAAGCTGTACGTCGAGCAAGGTTGGGCGAGCATGACCGGGCCGCTGGAATTCGGCGGCCAGGGTTTCCCGCAGATGGTCTCGGCCAGTTTTCACGAGATGCTGATGGCTGCGTCGCTGTCGTTCCGAATCTATTCCGGGCTCACCGAAGGCACAGTGCTGGCGCTGGAGCGCCACGGCAGCGCCGAGCTCAAGCAGCGCTACCTGGCGCAACTGGTCAGCGGCGAATGGACCGGCACCATGTGCCTCACCGAACCCCAGGCCGGCACCGACCTGGCCTTGCTGCGCACCCGTGCCTTGCCCCAGGCCGACGGCAGCTACCAGCTCAGCGGCAGCAAGATTTTCATCAGCGGCGGCGAGCAGGACCTGAGCGCCAACATTATCCACCTGGTGCTGGCGCGCTTGCCCGAGGCACCGCCCGGGGTCAAAGGCATCAGCCTGTTCCTGGTGCCCAAGGTGCTGGTGAATGCCGACGGCACGTTGGGCGAGCGCAATGCCTTGAGCTGCGGTGCGCTGGAACACAAGATGGGCATCAAGGGCGCATCCACCTGTGTGATGAATTTCGACGGCGCCACCGGCTGGCTGGTGGGGGAGGCCAACCAGGGCCTGGCCTGCATGTTCACCATGATGAACGACGCGCGCTTTCAGGTCGGCCTGCAGGGCCTGGGCATCGCCGAAGCGGCGTTCCAGGGCGGCCTGGCCTATGCCCGTGAGCGCCTGCAGTCGCGGGCCATCAGCGGCCCGGTGGCGCCGAACAAAGCCGCCGACCCGATCATCGTCCACCCCGATGTGCGGCGCATGCTGCTGACCCAGAAAACCCTGAGCGAAGGCTGCCGCATGCTCGCCGCTTACACCGCCCGCCAGCTCGACCTTGAACACGGCTGCAGCAATGCCAGGCGGCGCGCCGCCTTGCTGATCCCGATCGTCAAAGCCTTCTTCACCGACTGCGGCCAGGAAGTCGCCAGCCTCGGCGTACAGCTGTACGGCGGCCATGGCTTTATCCGCGAGTGGGGCATGGAGCAACTGATGCGCGACAGCCGCATCACCCAGCTGTACGAGGGCACCAATGGCATCCAGGCGCTGGACCTGATTCGCCGCAAGCTGCTCGGCGATGGCGGCAGTGAGCTCAATGCGCTGATCGATGAGCTGGCAACGCAGGTGGCCCAGGCTACCCATCAGCCGCCGATGGCCGAGCGGGTAGGGCAGTGCCTGGAGGAGTGGCGGGCGCTGGGCGAGTCGGTGCTGCAAGCCTGCCGCCAGGACCCCGAAGAGATCGGCGCGGTGTCGGTGGATTTTCTCGCCTACTCGGCCTATGTGTTGTTGGCGGCGCTGTGGTTGCAGGCGGCGGAGCGTGCCAGTTCCGCCCTGGCGGCCGGCAGCAGTGAAGCGCCGTTCTACCAGGCCAAGCTGCATTCTGCGGACTTTTACCTTCGCAGGATTTTGCCGCGTGCAGGCGCTCATCGCCAGGCGTTGCTGGCCGGCGCCGGCTGCCTGATGAGTTTGCCAGAGGCCGATTTCGCCTTCTGATTTCACCTTGCGGACATCACAACAACAACGAGGGACGCCGCATGCAGTCATTCAGTTTTGCTACCACCGCGCAGATCCTCTGCGAAGCCGGCGCCGCCTTGCGCCTGGCCAGCCTGTGCCGCGAACGCGGTGCGCGGGCGGTGTTGATCGTCACCGATCCGGGTATCGCCCGCCTGGGTTTGCTCGAGCCATTGCTGCCGGGTTTCGCGGCGCAGGGCCTGACTGTGGCGGTGTTCGACCAGGTGCTGGCCGACCCGCCGCAAGCCTGTGTGCTGGAGGTGGTGCTACAAGCGCGGGCGATGCAGGCCGACCTGATCGTCGGCTTTGGCGGCGGCAGTTCCATGGACGTGGCCAAGCTGGTGGCGCTGCTGGCGCACCCGCAGTGCTCGCAATTGCTCGGCGACATCTACGGCGTCGACCAGGCCCGTGGCCGGCGCCTGCCGTTGATCCAGGTGCCGACCACGGCGGGCACCGGCTCGGAAGTGACGCCGATCGCTATCGTCACCACCGGCGAGCACAGCAAGATGGGCGTGGTCTCGACCCTGTTGCTGCCGGACCTGGCGCTGCTCGATGCCGACCTGACCCTCGGCCTGCCGCCGGCGGTTACCGCCGCCACCGGCATCGACGCCATGGTCCACGCCATCGAGGCCTATACCAGCAAGCTCAAGCGTAATCCGCTGTCCAACCTGCTGGCCCGCGAGGCGTTGCAATTGCTGGCCGGCAATCTTGACGAGGCGGTGCACAACGGCCGCAACCGCGAGGCGCGCCAGGCCATGCTGCTCGGCGCTTGCCTGGCCGGCCAGGCCTTTGCCAACGCACCGGTGGCGGCGGTGCATGCGCTGGCCTATCCGCTGGGCGGGCATTTCCAGATCCCCCACGGGCTGTCCAATGCCCTGGTGCTGCCCCATGTGCTGCGCTTCAACGCCGAAGCGGCGGCGCCCTTGTATGCCGAGCTGGCGCCGCTGTTGCTGGGTGCGCGCTTGCAGGCAGGTGACGTAAACAGCCTCACTGCCCAGTTGATCAACGAGCTGGCTGAACTGAACCCACGCTGCGGCCTGCCGACGCGTTTGCGCGATGCCGGCGTGCCTGAGAGCAGTCTCGAACATCTGGCCCGCGACGCCATGCAACAGCAGCGCTTGCTGGTCAACAACCCGCGTGAGGTCAGCGAGGCCGATGCCCTGGCGATCTACCGGGAGGCGTTCTGATGGAGCACCCCGGGCGCGAGCACTTTCGCCACTTCCAGCCGATCACCACGCGCTGGCACGACAACGACCTCTATGGCCACGTCAACAACGTCGTCTACTACAGCTTCTTCGACAGCGCGGTGAACAGCTACCTGATCGAGCAGGGCGGGCTGGATATCCACCAGGGGGAAGTGATCGCCTTGGTGGTCAATTCCAGCTGCGACTACTTTGCCTCGATTGCCTTTCCGGAGTGCATCGAGGTGGGCCTGGCGGTGAGCAAGCTGGGCAACAGCTCGGTGCACTACACCCTGGGCATCTTCAAGGCCGGGCAAGCGCAGGCCTGCGCGGCGGGGCGCTTTGTCCACGTGTTCGTCGAGCGCGCCAGCAACCGCCCGGTCGCTATCCCTGAACCCCTGCGGGCGGCATTGAGCCGTTTGCGCTGTGACTGACTGGAGTGCTTTGCCATGCAAGATGCCGTAATTGTCTCGACCGCCCGCACGCCGATCGCCAAGGCCTTTCGCGGCGCCTTCAACGACTTCAAGTCGCCGTCGATGAGTGCCGTGGCCATTCGCGCGGCAGTCGAACGGGCCGGTATCGAACCCGGCGAGATCGACGACCTGGTGATGGGCACCGCCATGCAGAGCGGCACCGCCTCGACCAACCTGGCGCGTCTTTCAGCCCTGGCGGCCGGCTTGCCGCTATCGGTCAGCGGCCAGACCATCGACCGCCAGTGCGCCTCGGGGCTGATGGCGATATCGATTGCCGCCAAGCAGATCATGGTCGACGGCATGCAGGTGGCGATTGGCGCCGGCCAGGAGCAGATCAGCCTGGTGCAGACCGCCCATATGCAGGCGGCAGCGGTGGAGCAGGATGCCAGCGTAGTGCGCATGGCCGAGCATGCCTACATGCCGATGCTGCTCACTGCCGAGATCGTCGCCAAGCGCTACGGTATCAGCCGCGAAGCCCAGGACGCCTACAGCCTGCAGTCCCAGCAGCGCACGGCGGCGGCCCAGGCCGCGGGGTTGTTTGCCGATGAGATCGTGCCGGTCAGTGTGCGCAAGAAGGTGGTCGACAAGCTCAGCGGGGCGGTCACCTACCAGGACGTGCACCTGAGCCAGGATGAAGGCAACCGCCCGCACACCACCCTGGCCGACCTGCAAGGCCTGGCGCCCGTGCGCGAAGGCGGCTGCATCACCGCCGGCAACGCCAGCCAGTTGTCCGATGGTGCCAGCGCCAGCGTGCTGATGAGCGGGGCGTTGGCGGCGCGTGCCGGGGTCAGGCCGCTGGGCCTGTATCGCGGCATCGCGGTGGCCGGCCTGGCGCCGGAAGAGATGGGCATCGGCCCGGTGCTGGCGATCCCCAGGTTGCTGCGTCAGCACGGCCTGCGCGTCGATGATATCGGCCTGTGGGAAATCAACGAGGCCTTCGCCTGCCAGGTACTGTACTGCGCGCAGACCCTGGGCATCGATCCTGCGCGGCTCAACGTCAATGGCGGCGCCATCGCCATCGGTCATCCCTACGGCATGAGCGGCGCGCGCATGGTCGGCCATGCCTTGCTCGAAGGTCAGCGCCGTGGCGTCAAGTACGTGGTGGTGAGCATGTGCGTGGGCGGCGGCATGGGCGCCGCCGGTTTGTTCGAGGTGCTCTGAGGCCGTCAGCGCCCGCGGTAGGCCCCGGGCGCGCAGGCAAACCAGCGCAGGCAGGCGCGGTGAAAACTCTGCACGTCGCTGTAGCCGAGTTGATCGGCAATCTGCACCAGCTCCAGCTCGCTGCCCTGCAGCAGGTCTTCCGCGCGGTAGCGGCGGTACTCGTCCAGCAGCTCGGAATAACTCCAGCCCAGTGCCTTCAGGCGCCGGGCCGCGGTGCGTTCGAGCAGGTGCTGGCGGCTGCAGAAGGCCGGCCAGCGGTTGCTGTCGGCAAGGCTCACGGCCAGGTGATCGCTGGCCAGCTCCAGCAGCGTTGGCTGGCTGTTGCGTTGGGTCTGTTGCAGCAATTCCACCAGCATCAGTTCCAGTGCCTGATTACCGGGGGTCAGCGCTTGCTCGAACAGCTTTGGGTCAAGGCGGATGCCATGTTCAACGTGCCCCCAGCTCACCGGCGCGCGCCAGGCGTGGGGGTGCACGCTGATGTCGGCCGGCGCCGGGTGGGCCAGTTCAATGGCCAGGATCGGGTCCTGCTCCAGGCCGCTGGCCAGCAGCTTGCGGCGCAGCAGGCTGCAGAGGCTGGTGAGCATGTAGTCGGTGATGGGTGCCGTGGCCTTGAGGCTGCCGCAATCCTCCAGGCGCAGGCTGACCTGGCCATCACTGCGTTCGATGCGGGCGCGAAAGTGACCGTTGAAAAACGGGAAGTATTCGACGAAGTAGGCGCAGGCGCTGTCCAGCGAGGCGGCGGCATCGAACAGGTAAGTCAGGCCATTGGTCGCGGTGGAGACGAACCGCCTGCCGGCAGTCAGGCCGACAAACGGGTCGCTGCTCTCGCACAGGGCCAGGGTCCAAAAGCGCCGCGACAGCACCAGCGGCACACGCAGGAACGGTGTACGCATCTCGAACAGGCTGCGGCGGAACACGGCCTCGATCAGTTCCAGGGATACCCCGCGGCCCTGCAGCTCTTCGATGGCCGGCAGCAGGGTCGGGGCGTAGAACGCGTTGGGCGGCACGAGGGTCATGACGGGTTCACCTGCAGCTGTTGATCCACCTTGAAAATGGCTTCGATCATTGCCTGCGCTGCCGGTGTCAGGCTGTCGCCGGCGCGGCTGACAATGCCGTACTGCAACTGTAGATCAGGGTCGTCGGCATCCAGGTCGGCAAAGCTCAACAAGCGGATTTCACCGGCCTCGACCCGCTCGTGCAGGGCTTCGGCGGTGGCCAGGCCGATGGCGTCCGAGCGCATCACCACCCGACGTATGGCATCGAACTGCGCGCACTCGACGCTGGTGACAAAGTCCTGGGTACCCTGGGCGCGGGCGAGGATCTTGCGGATCATCGGCGGGATCCGCGTGCCGGCAATCGGGTAATCGAGCAGGGCGCTGAGCTGGAGCGGGCCACGCCCTGCCAGCGGGTGCCCGGCGCGACAGAAGAAGCGCCCGCGCCGGGGCCGCAGGGCCTGCACCTGATAGCGCGGGTCGTCCTTGAAGTAGCGCGAGTCGGCGACCAGAAACTCGATCTGCTGCTCCTTGAGCCAACTGCCCAGTTGCTTCCAGTCACCCTGATGAAAACGTGCGCGCACCAGCGGGTGGTCGTGGATGAACTGCGCCAGCGCCTCGGGCACCAGCAACTGGGCCGGGTAGGGGCCGCTGCCGAAACTCAGCTCGCCGCCTTCCAGGCCGTTGTACTGCAGCAGCTCGTTGTGCAGGCTCTGACTGCTGGCCAGCAGGCGCCGGGCGTGCTGCAGCACCAGTTGGCCCTGGCCGGTGAGGCGGAATTCGCGGCTGCCGCGCTCGACCAGGGCACAATCCAGATCGCGTTCCAGGGTCTGGATGCTGCGGCTGAACGCGGGCTGGCTGAGGTTGACGGCATCGGCGGCGCGCACGAAGCCACGGTAATCGGCCAGGGCCACGAAGTGGCGAAGTTGTCGAAGGTCCATCATGCGCCTCTTGCATGCAGCGGATACTTTTTATGCATTTGATCGATAGTGTAGCGGCTGGCATAACTCATGGCCTGATCATTTTGCGTGACGTGCCATGCTTGCTTCGCCTTTTGTTTGCGCCGCCTTGACCCGCACCCTGGTCGCTCACGCCCAGGGCTGCGGCCTGCCTGTGGATGTGCTGTTGCAGCGTGCCGGGCTCACGCCCGCGCAGTTGCACGGGCACGGCCAGATCCCGGCCATGCAGGTCGAGCAGTTGCTGCTCGAATGTGAGCTCGCCGGTGCCGGGCGCGAGTTCGGCTGTGAGCTGGTGCCGGGCATGGCCACCCATTCGCTGCAGGGGCTGAACATACTGCTCGATTCGGCCGCCAGCGTGCGCGACAGCCTTGCCTGCTTTATCCGCTACCTGCCGCTGGTGACCAACTGTGTGCTGGTCAGCCTGGACGGTGCACAGCTGCACATGCGTCGCTATCAGCATCAACCGCATTACTACATGCTCGATGCTGCGGTGCTGAGTCTGGTGCGCAACATCGCCAGGCGTGCCGGGCGCACGCCGGCCCAGATGTTCACCCAGGTCAGCGTGTTGCCGCAGCAGGCGGCCGGGCGCTGGTTGCAGGACTGGGGGGTGGCGGTGGTCAGCGCTCAATGGCCGAGCCTGCAACTGGCGCCAGGCGCTCTCGAGCTGGACCTGCCCGGTGCCAATGCCTTCCTCCATCAGAGCATGCTGCGCCAGTGGCAAGGCGCCGGCATGAGCGAGGCGCGCGAAGACAGCCTGCAACTGGCGCGGCACTGGCTGGCCGCCGGTGACCAGCCCATCGAGCGGATTGCCGAGCGCCTCGGTTACCGTCAGCCGAGCAACTTCATCCGCGCCTTTCGCAAGCAGTTCGGCGTCACCCCCAAGCAGTTTCGCCTGAGCGCATTGCAGCCGGCCTAGGGCGACTTTTCATAGCGCGCGGATGATCGTTTTTTGTCGTGCGCCGCTTGCGCCTGGCGGCGGACGCTTGGGCATCTTGATCGAGCTTAATCCTCATGGAGCTCGATAATGACAACAACAAGCTCAACGCCGTCTCCCTGGCTACTGGCGGCGCTGGCCTCCTTCGCCGTGCCTGCCCAGGCCAGCAGTTTTGATCTCAATGAAGACTGGAGCTTTACCACCCGCAGCACCCTGAGCCTGGGCAGCAGCTGGTCGACCCAAAGCCCCGACAAACACCTGATGACCCGCGCCAATGCCCTGCAGGCCCAAGGCGTGAATGCCGATGGCAGCGGGGTCAGCGCCGACGACAACCGGCTTAACTTCAAGAAAGGCGACCCGATCTCGCAGACCGTCAAGGGCCTGACCGATTTCAGTCTCGACGGCCAGGGGCAGGGCGCCTTTGTGCGCTTGAAATACTGGTACGACCATGCCTATGAAACCCGCGACGGCCGCTTCAAGGATTTCGACGACAGTGGCTGGGATGACCTGGCCAAATTCCAGGGCCTGGAAGTGCTCGACGCCTACCTGTGGAAGGACGTCGAGCTGGCCGGCCATCCGCTGAGTTTCAAGCTCGGCAAGCAGGTGCTGTCGTGGGGCGAGGCGCTGCTGATCCAGAACGGCATCAACGTCATCAACCCGCTGGACATCACGGCCTTCAACCGCCCCGGGGTCGAGATCAAGGAAGGCCAGCTGCCGGTGGAGATGCTTTCGTTCAGCTTCGGTGTGTCCGACACCCTCAACCTCGAAGGCTTCTACCAGTACAACTGGCGCGCCAGCGTGCTGGACGGTTGCGGCACCTTCTTTGCCACAAGCGATGTGATTCAGCCTGGCTGCGGGCCGTTGTACCTGGGCCAGGTGCTCACCGACCCGCAGATGCAGGCCAGCGGCTTGTATGCCAGTTCACGGGGCAACGCGTCGCCGTCCGACAACGGCCAGTTCGGCTTCGCCCTGCGCCAGCTGTTGCCGGCGCTCAACGACGCCGAGGCGGCGCTGTACTTCATCAACTACCACTCGCGCCTGCCGTACCTGACCGTCGATGCGCGCAACACCGCGCTGCCGGGGAATTTCCCCGGGGGCGGGCAGGGGCCTTCGTATGCTGCGGCCTTCCCCGAGAACATCCGCCTGTACGGGCTGAGCATCAACGGTGTCGAGCCCAGCAGCGGGGTGTCGCTGGCGGCCGAGCTCAGCTATCGGCCCAACATGCCGCTGAGTTTCAACGCCCCGGATGTCACCACGGCGGTGGTCTCCGGTGCTGCCGGCAACGCGTGGGTAGCACTGCCCGAGGGCTTCTACAATCGCGCAGGTGATCGCTTCGATGGCTGGGAGCGAAAAGGCGTGTGGCAAGTGACCACCTCGGCAACCCAGGCCATCGACAACGTGCTGGGTGCCACCCGCCTGAGCCTGTTCGGTGAAGTCGGCGTGGTGCACATCGACGGCCTCGGTGATGAGCGCCTGGGCCGTAATGCCGCCTTTGGCCGCAGCGCGCCGCGCAATGGCAGCGCGTGCAACACCGTTGCCTCCGGAGTGACCAACCGCTACTGCACCGACAAGGGCTTTGCCACCGATTGGTCCTGGGGTTATCGCCTGCGCGCCAGCCTTGAGTACAGCGATGTGCTGCCGGGGGTCAACCTGATCCCGGCGGTCAACTGGCGGCATGACGTCGAGGGCTATTCCTACGACCCGCTCGGGCCATTCCAGGAAGGCCAGCAGGCCCTGGGGCTGAGTCTTACCGCCAACTACCTCAACGACTACAGCGTAGAGCTGGCCTACAACAGCTTCTTCGGTTCCAACGACTACAGCACCCTCGATGACCGCGATTTTGCCTCGGTCAGCTTCAAGGTCGATTTCTAAGGAGAACAATAAAAATGCGTATTCATCCCCTGTTGTTAGCCCTGACCTGCGTCAGCGCCCTGGCCCAGGCCAAGAGCAACGACCTCGGCCTCTTGGACAAGACGCTCACGCCGATGGGCTCGGAGCGCGCCGGCAATGCCGACGGCAGCATCCCGGCCTGGACCGGCGGCCTCGACAAAGCGGCCGGGAGCCTGGATGGCAACGGCGGCTACAGTGACCCGTTCGCCAGTGAAAAGCCGCTGTTCACCATTACCGCGCAGAACCTCGGGCAGTACCAGGCGGCGCTGAGCCCCGGCCAGCTGGCGATGTTCAAGCGCTACCCGGACAGTTACCAGATGCCGGTGTACCCCAGCCACCGCAGCGCCCGTTTGCCGGCGCCGATCCTCGCCGATAGCCGCACCAACGCCGGCAAGACCACCCTGGCCGACGGCGGCAACGGCTTGCATGATTACGCCCGTGGGATTCCGTTCCCGCTGCCGACCGAAGGCATGGAAGTGATGTGGAACCACATGACCCGTTGGCGTGGCGGCAGCTACGAGCGCTTCAGCAGTATTGCCCTGGTACGTGAGAACGGTGCGGTCAGCTATATCCGCGCGCAGTCGCTGGTGAGTTTCGCCGAAGCGGTGACGGGGCTTGAGCCCAATGCCAACGTGCTGTTCATGTTCAAGAGCCGGGTGCTGGAGCCGGCGCGCCTGGCGGGCGAGACCGTGCTGGTGCATGAGCCGGTTGACCAGGTGGTCGAGCCGCGTGCCGCCTGGCAGTACCTGCCGGCGCAACGCCGGGTGCGTCGCGCGCCGATGCTGGCGTATGACAACAGTGCGCGCTACAGCAACGGCCTGATCACGGCCGACAACATCGATGGTTTCAATGGTGCGCCGGACCGTTTTGACTGGAAGCTGATCGGCAAGCAGGAGCTGTACATTCCCTACAACAGTTATCGCCTGGGCAGTCGTTCATTGAAACTCGATGAACTGGTCAAGCCCAACCACATCAACCCGGCGTATACCCGTTATGAGAAGCATCGGGTGTGGGTGGTTGAAGCCACGCTCAAACCGGGGGCGCGGCATATCTACAGCAAGCGCCGGTTTTATGTGGACGAAGACAGCTGGCAGATCGCCCAGGTGGACCAGTACGACAGCCGTGGCGAGTTGTGGCGCAGTTCCGAACTGCATGCGATCCAGCACTATGATCATGACTTTACCTACAACGTGCTGGAAACCTCGTACGACCTGATTTCGGGGCGGTACTACGCGGGTGGCTTGAGCAACGAAGAGAAGGCGCCGATGCGGGTGGGGTTTACTGCCAAGACCGATGACTACACGCCTTCGGAATTGCGTCGCTGGGCCAAGTGAAGCACGAGCCCTTCGGGCTCGATCGCCGGCAAGGCCGGCTCCCACAGGTCCGGCGTACACAGATCCACTGTGGGAGCTGGCTTGCCAGCGATGAGGCCGGTCCAGCCAGCACATCAGGTGCTGGCAGGATTACGACCCCTGCGCGCTTGATCGCCGGCAAGTCCGGCTCCCACAGGTCCGGCGTACACAGATCCACTGTGGGAGCTGGCTTGCCAGCGATGAGGCCAGTCCAGCCAGCACATCAGTGTTGCCTGGATTACGACCGCTGCGCGCTCGATCGCCGGCAAGGCCGGCTCCCACAGGTCCGGCGTACACAGATCCACTGTGGGAGCTGGCTTGCCAGCGATGAGGCCGGTCCAGCCAGCACATCAGGTGCTGGCAGGATTACGACCGCTGCGCGCTCGATCGCCGGCAAGTCCGGCTCCCACAGGTCCGGCGTACACAGATCCTCTGTGGGAGCTGGCTTGCCAGCGATGAGGCCAGTCCAGCCAGCACATCAGTGTTGCCTGGATTACGACCCCTGCGGGCTCGATCGCCGGCAAGTCCGGCTCCCACAAGTCCGGCGTACACAGATCCACTGTGGGAGCTGGCTTGCCAGCGATGAGGCCGGTCCAGCCAGCACATCAGGTGCTGGCAGGATTACGACCCCTGCGGGCTCGATCGCCGGCAAGGCCGGCTCCCACAGGTCCGGCGTACACAGATCCACTGTGGGAGCTGGCTTGCCAGCGATGAGGCCGGTCCAGCCAGCACATCAGTGTTGCCTGGATTACGACCGCTGCGCGCGCGGCAAGGCCGGCGTACACAGATCCACTGTGGGAGCTGGCTTGCCAGCGATGAGGCCAGTCCAGTCAGCACATCAGTGTTGCCTGGATTACGACCCCTGCGGACTCGATCGCCGGCAAGGCCGGCTCCCACAGGTCCGGTGTACACCGATCCATTGTAGGAGCGGGCTTGACCCGCGATGAGGCCCTCAAGGCGTGACGATATTGAACTGCGGGCTGAAGCTGTCGAGGGTGCCCAGCAACTCGGCGATTTTCTTGCCGTTGCCTTCGACCTTGATCAAGCCCTTTTGCATCGCCGTCGGGAAGTCCAGCTGCTTGAGGCTGATCTGCTCAAGCGTCGCCTTGTTCATGCTCAAGCTCGCATCAGCCTTGGGGTTCAAACCCGCACGATGGGTCAGTACGCCGTTGCGCAAGGTCAGGTTGAAGGCCTGATCCGGCTCGGTGAAGCTCCAGTTCAGGTTCAGGTCATGGCCCACCGCCTTGTCGACATCGACCCGCACCGCCATGTAGTCGAAGAACATGTCCGCAGTCAGCGCCCGCACCATGTCCACCGACACCGAACTGCCCGCCTGGCTCGGCACACCATTGCGCAACTCCATGGCACCGGTCAGGTACATGTTGCGCCAGGTGGCGTTCTCGCTCTGGTAACCCAGCTGCTCCATCGCCTCAGCCTGCACGCTACGTGCCCGGGCATTGTCCGGCTGGGCAAACAGCAGCTGGTTGCCCAGTTGCACCGCCCAGCGATACTCACCCTTGTCCATTGCCGCACGCACCTTGGCCAGCACCGCCTCGCCACCGCCCATGGCCTCGACATAGTGCTGGGCGCTCTCGACCGGCGGCAACGGGTTGAGGTTGGCCGGGTTGCCGTCGTAAAAGCCCATGTAGCGCTGGTACACCGCCCGCGCGTTGTGGCTCAGCGAGCCGTAGTAGCCACGGGTGTACCACTTCTTCGCCAGCTCCCCGGGCAGGGTCTGCATGTTCTGCGCGATCTCCATCGGCGTCAGGCCCTGGTTGAGCAGGTGCAGGGTGCGGTCGTTGAGGAAGGCATACATGTCGCGCTGGTCGGCGATCAGCGTGCGCACCTGTTCAGCGCCCCAGGTCGGCCAGTTGTGCTGGCCGAAGAGCACTTCGGTCTTGTCGCCGTAACGCGTCAGGCTGGCGTCCAGGTACTGTGACCAGGCCTTGGCATCGCGCACCTGGGCGCCGCGCGGGGTGAGGATGTTGTGCATGGTCTGCGAGGCGTTTTCGGCAATGCCCAGGGCCTTGAACTGCGGCAGGTACAGGTTCATTTCCGCCGGTGCTTCGGTGCCAGGGGTCAATTGGAATTCAAGCTCGATGCCCGCCACGGTGCGGGTCTCGTACGGCTTGCTGATCAGGTCGCTGGGCTCGATCAGGGTGATGCTGCCGCCGGTGGCCAACGCCTTGCCGATCCCGGTGTCGACCTGGCCCTGGGCGCCGCGCGGCAAGTACAGACCGAACTGGTACTGGGCGCGACGGCTCATGGCGTTGCCGGCGTAGACGTTCTCGCTCATCACGTGTTCCATGAAGCCGCTGGGGGCGAACACCTTGACCTTGCCGGCCTTGACGTCGGCCTCGTCGATCACCCCGCGCACGCCGCCAAAATGATCGGTATGGCTGTGGCTGTAGATCACCGCCACCACCGGTTTGCGCGGGCGGTTCTGGTAGTACAGCTGCAGCGCGGCGCGGGCGGTTTCGGCGGTGGTCAGCGGGTCGATGATGATCAGCCCGTCGTCGCCTTCGATGAGGGTCATATTGGCCAGGTCCAGGCCACGCACCTGGTACAGCCGCGGCGCTACTTCGAACAAGCCAGCGTGGGCGTTGAGCTGGGCCAGGCGCCAGAGGCTGGGGTTGACGCTGTCGGGGCGGTCTTGCGCGGCGAGGAATTTATAGCCCTCAAGGTTCCACACCGGTTTGCCGGCGGCATCGCTGACCTGGCCGTCGAACGGCGCGATCAGGCCGCGGGTGACCGCCTCGTAATCGGCGCGGTCGCTGAAGGGCAGTTGCGTCAACACGGCGGCATTGCTGCTGCGGGTCTGTTCGCTGGCACCAACCGGTGCCTGGGCGGCATGCAGGGTCTGGCTCAGGCAGGCGGCAGCAATCAGGCTGGCCAGGCGCGTACGCGGGTTCAGGGGTAGGCAGGGCATGGCAACTCCATTTTTTGTCGTTATGGCACACGGCTTCGAGGCTAAGGCTCGGCCCTGGCCCGGCAACAAGCCGTGGACGACAAAATCCATGCAGGCCCTGCTCAGGGCGCTGCGCCCTGGCGTTCAGCCACTGCACGCAAGGTGCGCAAGGAGATGACAGGTGCATCGAGGACGAACTGGTTGGCCAGCCACGAGGGGATGTCCCCGGCCGGGTCGGCCTGTAGTTCGTAGGTCACTTCGGTGAGCTGTTCGCCCTTGGGCACGAAGGTCCACAGGCCCTTGAGCTGGCGCACGCGGATCTGCCCCGGTACATGCTTGACCATGCCGGGCACGGCCTTGAGACGACGCACCAGGCTGCCGTCGTCGCGGCGCTCGCTCTGCACCTGGATCACCATGTCCCGGGTGCTGGCCGGCCAGGGCAGGGCAGTGGTCAGGTAGACCCAGGTGCTGTCGCCATCGACCTTGAGCAGGCGCATGTCGGCGCAGCCGTACAGCCATTTGCAGGCGACCCGCAGGTTCTCCTGCAGGTCGCTGAGGGTGGGCACGCTGGCCTTGATCAGCGCGACGCCGCGAAACTGCTGGTACCGGGAGCCCGGCACGTCGCTGAGGTAGACCTGAATGCCGTCGTCGTCCTGCACCAGATGCCAGGATTCGGCCGCGCTGGCGCAGGTGCTGACGGCCAGCAACGCACAGAGAGCAAAGCGAAGGCTCATGAACGGTTCCATTACCGGGCAAATGTTCAGAGCATAGTGCCTGGCGTCAGATCTGGCTGGACATGGGCTGCACTCAGGGCAGGACCGACACCGGGTAGACCGCGTCAGCCACGTTCAGCGGCTTGGGGATCAGGCCCAGGCCCTGGAAGGTGTCGGCGAGCTTCTGCTGTTCGGCGGTGATCTTCGCGTCGATGGCCACGGCGTTGTAGTTGCGGCGCTCGCTGGCTACCTGCAGCACGTCGGCGCCGATACCCAGTTGCGGCGCCAGCAGGGCGGCGACTTCGTCGGGCTGCTGGTTGGCCCAGCTGCTGACCTTGGCCAATTCGCTGAAGAAGGTTTTCAACAGCGCGCGGTTGTCGTCGGCAAAGGCCGCCGACGACAGGTAGAAGGTGCGGTTATTGGACAGCCCGCTGCCGTCGCGCAGGTTCTTCAGGCCCGGCTGTTTTTCCGCGGCGGCGAGGAAGGGGTCCCAGAGGGTAACGGCCTGGACGCTACCCGACTGCAATGCGGCCACGGCGTCGGCGGCATTGTTGACGTAGGCCGGGGTGATGTCCTTGTAGCTCAGGCCGGCGTCCTGCAGGGCCACGGCCAGCAGGTACTGGGCGTTCCAGCCGCGTCCGGTGGCCACGCGCTGGCCCTTGAGGGCGGCGACGTTGGCGATGTGGTCCTGCTCGCGCACCACCAGGCCGATGCCTTTGGGGTAGGGCTGCTCGGCAGCCAGGTACACCACCGGCTTGCCGGCGGCCTGGGCAAACACCGACGGCGCATCGGCGGCATGACCAAGGTCGATGGCGCCGGTGCTCAAGGCTTCGAGCAGTTGTGGGCCGGCGGCGAATTCGTACCAGCTGACGTTCACCCCTTGCGATGCCAGGGCCTTTTCCAGGGCGCCGCTGCCTTTGAGGATGTTGATGCTGTTGAACTTCTGGTAGCCGATGCGCAGGGTTTTGCTCGGTTCGGCATGGGCCAGCGGGCCGGGCAGCAGCAGCGCGGCGAAGGCGGCAAACAGGCCGCCGGTAAGCAGGCGACGCAAGGGGGAATGGGGCGTGTGCGACATGGGCGGACTCCTGGGATTCAAGGGCAAGGCATGCCCGAAAATATAAGGAGCCCGGCCAGGCCCTTCAATTTTTTTATTCCAAATAGTTAGATTGTTTAGTTATTTTTATATCCTTTTATTCCTGTGGGAGCGGGCTTGCCCCGCGATTGCGATATGACTGACAGACCGCTATCGCGGGGCAAGCCCGCTCCTACAGGGTTAGAACTGCCATTGCACGCCCAGCGAGTAGCCGGCCTGATTGCCCTCGCTGTGGGCAAAGCGGCTGTTGACCTCGGCAAACACCCCCAGCTGCTCGGTGAACATCAACTGCGCACCCAACTGCGCGCGGCCAAAGTCCTTGTCGACACTGCCCATGTCCGCCACCCGCACGCGGCCGTCGGCATTGCTGGTCAGGTCGATCTCATCCAGGCGGCCATCGGCCAGTTCGCGGACCCAGCGCACGCTGGCGTAGGGCTGCAGGGCCATGTTCGCACCCAGGCCGACGCTGCCATGCAGGCGCCAGCCGAGGCTGGCTTCGAGGGCGTCGTAGTTCTGCTTCTCGTAGCCCAGGGCGGTGCGCAGGCTTTCGTCTTCGTGGAAGTCGTCGATGCGGTAGTGCATGTAGTCCAGGCCCGCGACCGGGCCGGTCTTCAAGGCGCCGAAGCTGAAGTCGTAACCGCCGTCCACCCGCGCGCCCCAGAACCACGCCGAGGTGTCGCCGCTCAGGCGCTGGTCGAGCAGCACCGGGCCGTTGCTGGCCTGGATGTACACCGAACGCTTGCTATCAAAGCGGGTATGCCCGGCACTCAGCTCGCCGGCCAGCCATTGCGGGCCGCCATCGTTGAGCAGGGCGAACAGCCCGGCCTGCCAGGCGTCGCCTTCGATGCGCCCGCCATGGTCGAGGGAATCGCGGCTGCGCTGGAAGCTCAGGCTGGCGCCGACGGTGAGGGCTTCGTTGAGGCGGTAGTCCCCGACACCATAGACACCTACGCGTTTCGACTCCGGATTGCCCGGCGCATCGAAGCCGCTGTCAGGCGAAACTTCGCCTTCGACACCCACTTCACCGTCAAAACTGCCGACCGCCCGTGAGGCGTCCAGCAGGCTCAGCCATCGGCGGTCATGCAGGCGGGTCAGGGCCTGGTGCTGACGTTGCAACTGGTCTTCCATCTGCCGGGCCATGGCCCCGCCGGAAGCAGTGGCGGCGAGCAGGTCGGCGTTGGTCAGCTCCAGCACCAGGCGGGTCAGCAGCCGCGAGAAGTCGCTCAAGCGCTGGTCGATGCGCTGCTGGCCGAAGGCGTTGGTCAGCACCTGTTGGTTGTCTTCGGCCGGGTCGTGCCAGGTCGAGCCGCCGGGGATCGCCGGGTTGTCGGTCTGCTCGTAGCCGTCCAGCTCGCCCAGCTCCCAGTTGGTCGCTTCGATGAACAGCACCGGCACGTTGAGGTCCTTGAAACTTTCACCGTCGCTGCAGCAGCCGGTGCCGGCCGGGTACGCGGGGTTGAGGCCAGGGTTGGTGAACAGCGGGATGTTCATCTCCTGGGCGATGCGCAACAGCTGGTCGCGGTAGGCACCCAGGGCCGGGTTGGCAACGCTGTTGCTGGCGGCGTGGGCGTACATCTTGTCGCCGGTGATCAGGCTGTCGAGGTTGATCATGCCCAGCAGGTTGGCGCGCTGGCTGTCGCTCAACGAGGCGACGTAGGCACGCGAACCGCGCAGGCCTTCTTCCTCGGCACCAAAACCGACCACTTCCAGGCCGTTCTCCAGGGCCACGCCGCCGAGGTTGCGGGCGATCTCGGTGAGTACCGCAGCGCCCGAGGCATTGTCGTCCAGGCCTTGCAGGGTGGGGCGGCCGAAGTAGGTGTCGTAGTGGGCGCCGAGCACCACGTAGGTGCTGTTCTGGCCCGGGGCTGAAGCGATGACGTTCTGCGAGCTGCGGTTGCCGGCCCAGGTGAAGTCCTGGCGACGGGTCTGGTAGCCGTAGCCCAGTTGCGCTTGCATCAGGGCGGTAGCACCTTCGAAACTGGCGGTACCCCGGTAACGCCCGGGGTAGTCGTTGATCAGACGGTCCAGGGTCTGACCGGCATACTCGCCATATTCGTAGGCGCTGGCGCCGGATGACAACATTGCACAACCCAGGCTTACAGCGACTGCTAACGGTTTGAACACGGCACTTTTCCTTATGTGTCGTTACGAAAGGCGCATCATAGGATGCGCCGCGTCGCAGCAAGCAGGATGTGTACCGTTTTGTGACTGATGTAGGAAATTAACGGCATGAAGGTTCAGATCAAACCTGCACTTGAGCGTGAAAAACAACACTTTGAGGCGATGCTTCCGGAGTATTTGCGCGAACTCGGTGTCGACGGGGACTACCCTTATTTACCGCTCTACTGGCAGGAGCCAGGGCGATTTGCCTACCTGCTGCTGGTTGAGGACGAAATAGCAGGGTTTGCCCTGGTTCGCCAGCAGCCAGAGCGCGCGGTGTACGAACTGGCCGAGTTCTATGTCGTCAGTGCCTATCGCCTGGCAGGAGTCGGCCATGCTGCGGCGCAGGGGCTGTTCGATTTGCACCGTGGCCCGTGGGAGCTATCGGTACTGGCGGACAACCTCGCCGGCCTGCGCTTCTGGCCAAGGGTCTTGCCGGCGGGGGCACATGCGCAAACCATTGAGACGCCCGAAGGGGTGCAATACACCCAGTTCGGGTTTGTCAGTGTTTAGCCGGCCAACTGGGCCAGCAGTGCGGCGATCGCCACCTTGGCCACCTGCGCATCCTGCTCGGACTTGACCCCGGAGACGCCGACCGCGCCGATCACCTGGCCATCGACCAGCAGCGGTACGCCGCCTTCCAGGGTGGCGTTGAGCACAGGCACCGAGAGAAAGGCCGTGCGCCCGCCGTTGACGATGTCTTCATAGACCTTGCTTTCCTTGCGCCCGAGGGCTGCGGTGCGGGCCTTTTCCTGGGCGATGTAGGCGCTGATCGGCGGGCAGCCGTCCAGGCGTTCCAGGGCCAGTGGGTGGCCGCCGTCATCGACCACGGCGATGCTCACCGCCCACTGGTTGGCCTGGGCTTCGGCGCGGGCGGCGGCAAGCAGTTGCGCGACTTCCTGTTGGGTCAGTACGGCTTTGCTGAGCATGGGGGAGGGCTCCACGAATGATGGGCGGGACGGGATGCATCACTATTACCGTAGACGTTGCCGGATGTTTCTTGTCACTGCCTGCGACAACAGGCCGCACCCCGTAAATACTGGGATACAGACGTACGGGTCGCTGCGCGCTGGAACCTGCGTCCACCGCCATGACAAAATGCGAAGGTTTCTCGACATGCCCTCTATCCAGGGGCTGGCACCTTCCCAAAAGGATGGTTACATGACTGATTTACTGACCCGGCGCCAGGTTGTTGCCGGGATCAGCCTGCTGGGCCTCGGCGCCCTTGCAGGTTGCGACCCCCGTTCCGGAGGCGCGCTGGACTTCAAGTACGGCAAGGACATGAGCAACAAGATCCTCGGCCGTTCGTTCAAGCTCAAGGATACCCAAGGCAACGTCCGAACCCTGTCGAGTTTCTGGGGTTCGATGCCGATGGTGTTCTTCGGTTTCACCCAGTGCCCGGCGGTGTGCCCGACCACCCTGGCGCGCGCGGCGCAGATCAAGAAGCTGATGGGCCGCGACGCCGGCTTCTTGCAGGTGGTGTTCATCAGCCTCGACCCCGAGCGCGATACCCCCGAGGTGCTCGACGCCTACGTCAAGGCGTTCGACCCGTCGTTCGTGGCGTTGTCCGGCACCCTTGAAGAAACCGCGGCGGCAGCCCGGGAGTTCGGGGTGTTCTACGAGAAGGTGCCAGCCGGCGATACCTATACCATCTCGCACACCTCGACCAGCTACGTCTTCGATTCCCGCGGCCAGCTGCGCCTGGGCCTGTCCCATTCGCTCAATGCAAAAGAGTGCGCAGAAGACCTGCTCACTGTCATGGAGGTGTGTTAATGCTTCGCAACCCTGTCAAACGTACCCTGGCCGCGCTGGCCCTGATCGGCCTCGCCTTGCCGGCCATGGCTGAAACCACCGTCAGCGACGCCTGGGCGCGGGCCACCGTGCCACACCAGAAGTCCAGCGGTGCCTTCATGATCCTCACTGCCAGCACTGACAGCAAGCTGCTCAGCGTGGCCTCGCCGGTGGCCAGGACCGTGCAGGTGCACCAGATGACCATGGAAAATGACGTGATGAAAATGGGCGAGGTCGACAGTGTGCCGCTGCCGGCAGGCAAGGCAGTGAGCCTCGACCCTAACGGTTATCACGTGATGCTCATGGACCTGAACCAGCAGCTCAAGGAAGGCGAGCAGGTACCGCTGACCCTGGTGGTCGAGGATGCCAAGGGCGTCAAGCAGAGCATTGAAGTGAAGGCGCCGGTGCGGGCGCTGAATGCTGAAGCCATGTCGGGCCACCAGCACATGCATTGATCGCCGCCACGCGCTCGACAACAAGCCAGGCTGCAGTCAAGAACCGCAGCCTGGCTTTTTTGTGCGTGACGTCAAAATATTTAAATCGTAATAGTATTTAATTCGCAATTACAAATCGTTACCATTTGCGCCCCTTTACAATCTTTACAAAAAAAGGAACGCATGGTGGCTCTTTCGCGCATTCACCCGGCTTCTCTCTCCGTGCTCGGTGTCCTGGTCGTTCCAGCGCTGCACGCTGAAACCCTGGCTATTCCGGCAACCTCGGTCAACAGCAACTATGAAGAACAAAGCTACAAGGCCAGTGAAAGCCGCAGTGCGCTGAAAATCGACGCGCCACTGCGCGATATTCCGCAAACCGTCAACGTCGTGCCGCAAAGCGTGATCAAGGATCAGGGCGCGCAATCGATGGAGGATGTGCTGAAGAACGTGCCGGGTATCGGCCTGTCCAACGGTGACGGCCAGCGCGACCAGGTGACGATTCGCGGTTTCAGTGCCATTGGCGACATGTATGTCGATGGCATGCGCGACGACGCCCTGTATTACCGCGATCTGTCCAATGTCGAGCGGGTCGAGGTGGTCAAGGGCCCGGCGGCCGTGCTCTATGGCCGTGGCTCCTCCGGCGGCCTGATCAACAGCGTGAGCAAGAAGCCCACCTTCAACCCGGTGCAGGAAGTGGGGGTCAGCTTCGACAGCGAGGGCAAGCGCCGTACCCAGTTCGACACCGGCTGGGCCGACCAGCAGCAGGGTGACAAGGCGTTTCGCCTGACCGGCGCCCTGGAAGACAGCGACACCTTCCGCGACGATGGCTACATCGACCGCAAGGCCCTGGCACCCTCGGCTTACTTCAAGCTGTCCGATGACCTGGAGCTGAACCTGGGCGCCACCTACCTGTACGACAAGCGCCTGATCGATTTCGGCATCCCGGCCCTGGGCAAGCGCCCGGTCGATGTCGATCGCGACAAGCGCTTCGGCGCCGCCGACCCGGATGACGATTACGCCCGCAGCGAGGTGTTTTCCTTCAGCGCCGGCGTCGACTACCGGATCAATGACAGCTTCACCCTGAGCAACACCAGCCGCTACTACCACTACGACCTGGACCGCAACAACACCTTGGCTGATTCCAGCCCGACCCGCTTCGTCACCGCTGCCAATGGTGAACTGCTGGTCAAGCTCAATCGCGGCAACGTGCAACGCACCGAAGACGGCTGGTTCAACCAGACCGAGCTCAAGCAGCAGGCCGTGCTGGCCGGCATGAACCACAACCTGTTGTACGGCGTGGAGCTCGGCCGTCAGGTCAAGGACCAGAGTGTGTTCAGCCAGAACAACGTGGCCCAGGTGCCGGTGTTCCGCGACGGCCTGGTCGATGTGCCGTTCCAGGCCAACCGCCAGACCGCCAAGGGCACCACCACCCAGGACACCGCAGGTTTCTACGTACAGGACCTGATTGAGCTGGCGCCGCAGTGGAAGGCCCTGCTCGGGGTGCGTTACGACGTGTTTGACCAGGAGTACGCCGACGACCTGACCCGCACCGACCTGTCGCGTACCGACACCACCTGGAGCCCGCGCATCGGCCTGGTCTACCAGCCGGACGCGATCCAGTCCTATTACGTGTCGGTCAGCCGCTCCTACCAACCTTCGTCGGAAGTGTTCGCCCTCAGTGCCGGCAACCAGGGCCTGGAACCGGAAGAGACCACCAACTACGAAATCGGCGCCAAGTGGGACTTGCTCGACAGCCGTCTGGCACTGACTGCGGCCTTGTTCCGCCTGGAACGCACCAACATGAAAACCACCGACCCGGCCAACCCGGCGCAGCTGGTGCTGGCGGGTGAGCAACGTACCGACGGCTTCGAAGCGACGCTGAGCGGGCAACTGACGGACAAGTGGCAGGTCTACGGCGGCTTTGCCTTCCTCGATGCCGAAATCACCAAGTCCACCAGCCGCACCAACGGCGTGGCCAACGAAGGCCAGACCCCGACCCTGACCCCGCGCACCAGCGCCAACCTGTGGCTGGTGCGCTCGTTGACCGAACACTGGCGTGTGGGCATGGGCGCCAACTATGTGGACGAGCGCTATACCGCGCTGGATAACTTCGTGGTGATGCCGTCCTACACCACCGTGGACGCTGCACTGCTGTACAACCAGCCGAAGTGGGACATGGCCCTGCGCCTGCGTAACGTCTTTGACCGCGACTACTACGCCTCGGCCCACGGCTCGGTGGACCTGATCACCCCCGGGGCGCCCCGGACCCTCGAGCTGAGCACCAACTACCGCTTCTGACGCCAGTGCCGGGGCAGCGTAGCAGCGGCTGCGTTGCCCCGTTTCAACGCTGGCGCCGCCGGCCGGTGAGCATCGACAGCGGCAGGTTCTCCTTCAGCCGCCAGCTCTCGAACAGCGCCGCCGCAATGTGCAGGCACACCAGCGCCAGCAGGACGTCGGCCATCAACTCATGGATATCGCGCAGGCCGTCTTCACCCCAGAAGTAATAGATCTCTTCCATCATGAAACCGCTGACGCCAAGGCCGGCCATCAGCAGCAACATCAGTACCATCACCAGTGCGCCCAACGGCGAATGCCCGAGGCGGTGGCAGTTTTCGCCGCGGTACAACGCCTGCAGGTGCCACTGCAGTCGCGTTGGCGTCGGCCAGAAGTCCGCCCAGCGCGCCGCCGGGGTGCCGACAAAGCCCCATACGCTACGTAGCAGCACGATCGCCAGGCCGTAATAGCCCAGCCAGCGGTGCCAGCCGTCGCCTTCTTCGGTGAGAAAATAACCGCCGACAAACACCACCACCAGCGACCAGTGGCACAGGCGCACCACCGGGTCCCAGAGGCGCAGGCTATCGCCGCTCACTTCAGTCGATCTCTTCCTTCACCTTTTTACCGGTGACCGGATCGAAGTAGATCTCGACTTTTTTACCGTCCTTGTTCTTGCCGTAGATCTCGTAGCAGTTGCCATCGGTGACCTTGAACTTCTTGATCTCGTAGCCCTGTTTTTTCAGTTCTTCCTGGAAGTTGTTCTGGTCTTGCCATTGCACCTTGTCGGCGGTGCTGCATTCGGTCTTGGCCAGAACGGCCGGGCTTACGACGAGCAATGAGACCAGTAGAAGCTGACGCATGACGAGTCCTCGGGTTGTCGAACAGGGGTTGCCCGATTGAGCTTATGCCAGGGTTGGCGACTTCGCTAGCGCCTCGTCCAGCAGCTCGATCCAGTGGCGCACCGGCGTGCGTCCGGCGCCGTCGAGGTGGGTCTGGCAGCCGATGTTGGCAGTGACGATCAGGTCCGGCTGGCCGCTTTCCAGGGCATCGAGCCTGTTGTCGCGCAACTGCCTGGCCAACGTCGGCTGGGTCAGCGAATAGGTGCCGGCCGAGCCGCAGCACAGGTGGCCGTCGGGCACGTTGCTGAGGTTGAAACCCAGGCGCTTGAGCAGGGCTTCGACGCTGCCGCCAAGCTTCTGCGCATGCTGCAAGGTGCATGGGCAATGCACCGCCAGCAGCTGGCCGCTGTGGCAGGCCAGTGGTTCCAGGGGTTCGACGCTGATGACCTCGACCAGGTCCCTGGCCAGTTCGCTGACCCGCCGGGCTTTGGCGGCGTACTGCGCATCGCCCTGCAGCAGCTTGGCGTACTCCTTGACGAAGGCGCCACAACCGCTGGCCGTCTGCACGATGGCTTCGGCACCGGCCTCGATGGCCGGCCACCAGGCGTCGATGTTGCGCCGGGCGCGCTCAAGGCCGCTGGCTTGTGCATCCAGGTGATAGTCGACAGCACCGCAGCAGCCGGCCTGGGGCGCCGCGGTGACGCTGATGCCCAGGCGATCGAGCACCCGCGCCGTGGCGGCGTTGGTGCTGGGTGACAGGGTCGGTTGCACGCAGCCTTCGAGCAGCAGTACGCGCCGGGGATGGCGGGGCTGTGGACGGGGTTGCGCGGGGGGCACCGAGCGCGGCAGCTTGGCCTTGAGCGGTGCCGGCAGCAGGCTGTCGACGCTGCGTCCCAGCTGCACCAGGCGCTTGAAGGCCGCCGGGTGGCTGGCCAGGTTGCGCAGCCCACGGCGCAAGGCCCGTTGCAGGGGCGGGCGAGGCACGGCCTGATCGACCACGGCGCGGCCGATATCCAACAGGTTGTGGTAATCGACGCCGGACGGGCAGGTGGTTTCGCAGTTGCGGCACGACAGGCAACGGTCCAGGTGCAGTTGGGTCTTGGCACTGGCGGGGTGGCCTTCGAGCACCTGCTTGATCAGGTAGATGCGTCCGCGCGGGCCGTCCAGCTCGTCGCCGAGCAGTTGGTAGGTCGGGCAGGTGGCATTGCAGAAGCCGCAGTGCACGCAGGTGCGCAGGATGCTTTCGGCTTCTTCGGCGCGGGCCAGGCGTTTGGCGGCATCGCTCAAGGTGGTTTGCATGGCTCAGATCTCCGCGTACATCCGCCCGGGGTTGAAGATCCCTTGTGGGTCGAGGCGCTGCTTGAGTTGCTGGTGATAGCGCAGCAAGGCTGCGGGCAGCGGCTGGAACGGGCTGTCGCTGGCGCTGTAGCAAGTGGCATGGCCGCCCAGGCGGCTGACAGCGGCGCGAATGGTCTCGGCCCGGGCCTCGGATTTGAGCCAGCGCTGGGCACCGGCCCAGTCCAGCAGTTGCGCGCCAGACAGCGCCAGCGCCGGGCTGTTGTTGGGTAGCGACAAACGCCACAGCGGGCGCGGGTCGGCGAAAAAAGCCAGGCGACGGTTGTTCAGGTTTTGCCACCAGCTGGCCTCGAAACGCTCGCCACCGAGCCGGTCGCGGGCGGCCTTGACCGAGCCTTCGCCGCCCTCGAGGCGCAGGCGCAACACCGTGCCGTCATGGCAGGCGGCGCTGATCGGGATCGGTTGCTGGCCCCATTGCGCCAGCTTGAGCAGGGCCTGTTGCGGGTCGATGTGCAGGGCGATGTGCGCTTCGCTGCGCGGCTTGGGCAGCACCTTCAGCGACACTTCGCTGATCAGCCCCAGGCAGCCGAAACTGCCGGCCATCAAGCGCGACAGGTCGTAACCGGCGACGTTCTTCATCACCTCGCCGCCAAAGCGCAGGTGCAGGCCCAGGCCGCTGATCACCCGGGTACCCAGCACATAGTCGCGCACCGAGCCTGCCCAGGGCCGGCGTGGCCCGGACAGGCCGGCAGCAACCATGCCGCCGAGGGTGGCGCCGTCGTCGCTGTGTGGCGGCTCGCAGGGCAGCATCTGCCCGGCGGCCTCAAGCGCAGCCGACAGCTCGTGCAGGGGCGTACCGGCACGGGCGGTAATCACCAGCTCGGTCGGGTCGTAGTTGACGATGCCGCGGTGTTCACGGGTATCGAGCGCAACGCCGGCGACCTGCCGGCCGAGAAAGGCCTTGCTGGCGCCGCCGCGAATCTGCAACGGCGTGCCTTCGGCGCGGGCCTGGTTGACCTGCTCCAGCAGCGCCTGGCTGGCATCATTGTTGTGCGCAAGCATCAGAAGCGCTCCAGGTCGGGGAAGGGCAGTTGCCCGGCGTGCACATGCATGGCGCCAAACTCGGCGCAGCGCTGCAGGGTGGGGATGTTCTTGCCGGGGTTGAGCAGGCCATGGGGGTCGAAGGCTGCCTTGACCGCGTGGAACAGGGTCAGCTCGTCGCTGCTGAACTGCGCGCACATCTGGTTGATCTTCTCGCGGCCCACGCCATGTTCGCCGGTGATGCTGCCGCCGACGCTCACGCACAGTTCGAGGATTTCGCCGCCAAAGGCTTCGGCCCGCGCCAGCTCGCCCGGCTGGTTGGCGTCGAAGAGGATCAGCGGGTGCATGTTGCCGTCGCCGGCATGAAAGACGTTGGCCACCCGCAGCGCGTACTTGTGCGACAGCGCAGCGATGCGCTGCAGCACATGGGGCAGCTCGCGGCGCGGGATGGTGCCGTCCATGCAGTAGTAATCGGCAGAAATCCGCCCGACCGCCGGGAAGGCGTTCTTGCGCCCGGCCCAGAACTTCACCCGCTCCACTTCATCCCGGGCCTGGCGCACTTCGCTGGCGCCGGCCTGCTCGAGCAGGGCGCGAACCCGGTCGCAGTCGTCGTGCACATCGGCTTCGACGCCGTCCAGTTCGCACAGCAGGATCGCCTCGGCCTCCACCGGGTAGCCAGCATGAATGAAGTCTTCGGCGGCGCGGATGGCCAGGTTGTCCATCATCTCCAGGCCACCGGGAATGATCCCGGCCGCGATGATATCGCCGACCGCTCGGCCGGCCTTGGCCACCGAGTCGAAGGCCGCCAGCAGCACCTTGGCCACCTGCGGCTTGGGCAGCAGCTTGACCGTCACTTCGGTGATGATCCCGAGCATGCCTTCGGAGCCGGTGAACAGCGCCAGCAGGTCGAAACCCGGGGCATCGAGGCTGTCGGCGCCGAGGGTCAGGCATTCGCCTTCGACGGTGAGGATCTCGACCTTGAGCAGGTTGTGCACGGTCAGGCCGTACTTCAGGCAGTGCACGCCGCCGGCATTCTCGGCGACGTTGCCACCGATCGAACAGGCAATCTGCGACGACGGATCGGGCGCGTAGTACAGGTCAAAGGGCGCGGCGGCCTGGGAAATCGCCAGGTTGCGCACCCCAGGCTGCACCCGTGCCGTGCGGGCGACCGGGTCGATGGCGAGGATCTTGTTGAAGCGCGCCATCACCAGCAGCACGCCTTTCTCCAGCGGCAAGGCGCCGCCCGACAGGCCGGTGCCGGCACCGCGCGCGACCACCGGCACCTTGCGGGCAAAACACAGCTTGAGGATGCCCTGGACCTGTTCGAGGGTATGCGGCAGTACCACCAGCATCGGCGTGGTGCGGTAGGCCGAAAGGCCATCGCATTCGTAGGGCTTGAGGTCTTCCTCGGCGTGGAGGACATCGAGATCCGGCAGTTGTAGCTGCAAGGCCTGCAGCAGCGCCTGCTTGTCGACTGCGGGCAGGGCACCATCGACGTTTTCGTCGTAAAGGATATTCATTGACGGCCGGTCACCGGAAGGTGCCAGAAGCTGCGGAAAATCGAAGGCGAAGAACGGCGCCTGGTACCGGCGACCCAGGGTCTTGAAGGATCAACCTGAAGTGCGCCTACCACCCGCCGCCAGCCTCTGTGGGCTAGCGGAACCGGGGCAGTGGGCGTTCAACGCTCAGCGAGGTGAGGGTTTTTCTGACCAGCTGATCGTCGGCTTCGACGGCCTTGAGGGTGTCGCGGATCTTGCCGGCCACCGGCACATCGCCCTGGCGGTCGATCCAGTCGGCAATCTCCTTGCACGCCGAAGCGAGCCGGGCCTGGCGCTGGTTGATCAGGTTAAGGGCTGTGGTGATCTCTTTATCGGACATGAGGGAATCCTCCATCTGCGCGAATAAAGTGTAGCAGCGCAGAAAAATCCTGCGCCGGGGCCTCAGCCGGCCAGGCGCTCGCGCACGCGCATCAACGCATAGCCGAGCAGGTTCAGGCCTTGCCACTGGCGTGGGTCCGCCGCCTCAATGGCCTTGGCGTCCAGGCCGATGCCCCAGATGCGGTCCACCGGGCTGGCCTCGACCAGCACCTGGCCAGCGGTGGACAGCAAAAACGTGCGCAGCCCCGGGTTCTGTTCGAACTTGAGCAGGTTGGCCTGTTCGACGATGGTCGAGCGCTCGGCCACCCAGGCGGCGTCATCGTACCCGGCGACTTCGCGGCCGAGCTTCTTGGCGTCAGCGGGCGTGCGCGCGGCGAGGATTTTCTCAAGGGTGGCCGGGTCGTCGAACAGCCGCGCCTTGCCGGCCATCATGTAGTGCTCGGCGCTGGGGTAGTGGATGCCCTGCTGCTTGAACCCGGCCTCGAACCACTGGCTAAAGCAGCTTTTGTCCGGCTTGCCCTCGACCTTTTGCCGGTGGCCCCAGAAGTACAGGTAGGAGGGCTCCAGGCCCTGGTCGAGGGCAGCGATCAGGCTGTCATTGTCGAGGATGTTGGCCAAAGCGGGGGAGGGGGCAGACATAGCGGGGGAATCTTCCATGAACGAATCGGGTCATGGTACTCCACGCCTGCGCGGTTGTGACAGCATCGGTGCTGACGTACTATCCTTGCCAGCAAGCGATACCCCGCATACTTATAACTCATTCCTCAGCGCACACGCTTCACTCAGGCCCGACCGGCGTGAGTGTCTGGCGCTGGGCGCGTTTTCGTTCCCGGCAACCGCAAACGACTCGGAGCAAGGTTTTACTCATGAATACATCCGTGGATGCGCGAACCGGCAGTTGGCTGAGTGTCATCGCCCTGGCCTTGGCGGCCTTCATTTTCAACACCACCGAATTCGTCCCTGTGGCGCTGCTCAGCGACATCGGCCGCAGTTTCGACATGTCGACCGCACAGGTTGGCCTGATGCTGACCATCTACGCCTGGGTGGTGGCCCTGGCCTCGTTGCCGATGATGCTGCTGACGCGCAACATCGAGCGGCGCAAGTTGCTGATCATCGTCTTTGCCCTGTTCATCCTCAGCCATTTGCTCTCGGGGGTGGCGCAGAGCTTCGGCATGCTGCTGCTCAGCCGTATCGGCATTGCCCTGGCCCATGCGGTGTTCTGGGCCATTACCGCCTCGCTGGCGGTGCGCGTGGCGCCGCCGGGGCAACAGGCCAAGGCTTTGGGCCTGCTGGCTACCGGCACCACCCTGGCGATGGTCATGGGCATTCCGCTGGGGCGGGTGGTCGGCGAGGCCCTGGGCTGGCGTACCACTTTCCTGGCGATTGCCGGGGTGGCCCTGGCGACCTTGCTGTGCCTGGTCAAATCCCTGCCGCTGCTGCCGAGCCAGAACTCCGGCTCGCTGCGCAGCGTGCCAGTGCTGTTCAAGCGCCCGGCGCTGGTGACCGTGTATGTGCTGGTGGCGCTGGTGATTGCCGCGCAGTTCACCGCCTACAGCTACATCGAGCCGTTTGCCCTGAATGTGGCGCAGATCGGCGGTGAGCTGACCACCGTGCTGCTGTTGCTGTTTGGGGGTGCCGGGGTGTTTGGTTCAGTGCTGTTCAGCCGCTACAGCGAGCGCTTCCCGCAGGGTTTTCTGATCGGGGCGATCGCCATGCTGGCGACTTGTCTGCTGCTGTTGCTGCCGTTGTCTGGCGACTTCAGCCTGCTGGGCACCTTGAGCGTGTTCTGGGGTGTTGCGATCATGTGCTTCAGCCTGGCGCTGCAGTCCAGGGTGCTGATCCTCGCCTCGGATGCCACCGACGTGGCCATGGCCATGTTCTCCGGCATCTACAACATCGGCATTGGCGCCGGGGCGTTGATCGGCAGCCTGGTCAGCGTGCACATGGGCCTGGGTAATATCGGTTTTGTCGGCGGATCGCTGGCCCTGGCGGGGTTGCTGTTGTGCGGGGTGACTACCTACCGGTTTGCCCGGGCCGAGGTGGCGTGACGAGGGGGGCTGCTTTGCAGCCCATCGCCGGCAAGCCAGCTCCCACACGGACTGCGCAAAGCCTGTGGGAGCGGGCTTGCCCCGCGATCAATCGCGAATCTTCATCAGCCCGTCGCACTTCAGGCAACGTACCTTCTTCAACCCGCGCACTTCGCTAAAGCCGACCCGGCGTGACAGCGCAGTCCCCGGCTCGTCCTTGTACAGGTGCAGCATCGCCGCGTTGCACAGCGGGCAGCGCACCAGCATCGCCAGCGGAAAACTCAGAAAGCACAGGCCGAAAATCACCAGCATGTAGGTCGCGGCAACGCTTTTGGGCATCCAGTCGAACACCGTCAGCAACATGAGCGGCGCGCCGATATAAATGCTGAAGTCATTGATATAGATGTTCAGAAACGCCACGCGGAAGTATTCGAGTTGTGGCATTTCAGTTCATCGCATCATGGGGCAGCAGGGCGGTGTCGACCACCATGTCCACCGGCAGGGTGGCAATGGCAAACACCGGGCAGACGATGGTCACCCAGCAGAACATCGTTGAGTAACCGTCGTAGCCACTGGCGCCGATCATGGTCAGCAACTGGACATTGGCCTGGGTGCCTTTGTAGTAGTCGGCGCCGCTGCTGTAGCTGTTGGAGCCGCGCGCGACAAAGGTGCCGCAACTGGCCAGGAACAAGGTCGAGGCCAGGAGCAAAGAGGTGAGGGTTCTGATGATGCCATTCCTTAGCAGATAGAGACGCGAGACCAGCGCGCATTCTCGCACAACAACGCTAGTATCCGCGCAACCCGCGTGCACTGAAGTAATCTTCCAGCACCTCCGGCCCGGCATCGACCTGGGCCAGCGCCACATAGCTGTCCGGCCGCAACAGGTACACGCCATCTTGCTGCAACCCGGCCGCTTCATGCGCCTCATGCCATTCGAACACTTCCAGCGGCATGCCGCGCTCGGCACACCAGGCCACCAGGCTGCCGCTGGCAGCGCCATAGACCTGTACCTGCCAGCACAGACGCGCCAGCCCGGCAAAGTTGTCGTGCTTGCCATCGCTGACCCAGGGCAGGCGCTCGCCGCCATGCACCTGGCCGGCGCTGCCGACACTCAAGGGCATGTCGCGGTAGTTCAGGGTGATTTGCGAGACAGTGCGGAACAGGAACTCCCGCGCTGACTTGAGCGCCGCCACCCGTGGCAGCAGCATCGGCGCCAGACGGGTGCGCAGCAGGGCGGCCAGGCGGCCGTCGGCAGTGATGAAGTTGAACACCTGGTCGGTGGTCGAGACCAACCACTGGGCGAAGGCGCTGCGCTCGATTTCATAGGTGTCGAGCAGGGTGTCAGTGGCTTGGCCTTGCAACACGGCAGCCAGTTTCCAGGCCAGGTTGATGGCATCGCCAATGCCGGTGTTCATGCCCTGGCCACCAGCCGGGCTGTGCACATGGGCGGCATCACCCAGCAGGAAGGCACGTTCGCGGCCAAATTGCTCGGCCACCCGGTGGTGCACCCGGTAAGTGGAGAACCAGTTGACCTGCTTTATCTCGACCTTCAGGTGCTCCATGGCCCGTTGACTGACATCTTCGAAGCGCAGGTTCTGCGGGTGCTCGGCGCGTTCGTCGCGCACCGTGCCGATCAATCGTGCGCGGCCACTGCCGGCCAGCGGGAACACGGCGAGAAAGTCTGCTTCGTCCAGGTCCACATGCAGCTCGCCATTAAACGCAGGACCTGCGCCGTCGACATCGGCAACATAGAACACCTGCTCATAGGTGCCGCCGGGAAAGCCGATGCCCAGGACCTTGCGCACCGTCGAACGGGCGCCGTCGCAACCGGCCAGGTAGTCCGCTTCACAGACCTCTTCCAGGCCATCGGCCAGCCGTAGCCGGGTGGTGACACCGCCGCTGTCCTGGCTGAAACCGAGCAGTTCGGTGTGCCGTTCGACGTCCACGCCGAAGTGTTGCAGACGCTCGATCAACAGCTGTTCATGTTGATCCTGGGGGTAGATGTGCAGGAACGGGTAGGGGGTAAAGCCGGCGCCAATGGCACTGAACGGCAACCGCGCGGCGGTTTTGCCTTTGACCCACAGGTTGGCCGCCGGCACCTGGTGACCCTGCCCGATAATGGCCTCGGTCAAGTCCAGCTGGCGGTACAGCTCCAGGGTCCGTGCCTGTATCGCCAGCGCCCGGGAGGTGGTGCCGGGGGCGGCGGTCTTGTCGATGATCCGCACCTTGATGCCAAGCTTGCTCAGCCACAGCGCCAGCACCAGCCCGGTGGGGCCGGCGCCGATAATCAGGACGTCACAGCGGTTCATCGCAGGCGCTCCTCGGTACGTGTTGCAGGCTCTGAGTTGAAGTGTAAGACCCCTGTGTGGTTTTGCTCGCCGGTCGTCGGCGCCTGATTACTCGGCCTTGCCGCGCACGATGCGCCCGACCTTGATTTCGTCGGCGTAGGCCTTGAGCTTGTCCGAGTCTTTGTACAGGCGGTTCATCAGGTGCAGCACGGCAACCACATCGACGCCGTCGATGCGCTCGGCCAGTTTGCTGATTTCACCGGCGGTGCGTTCCAGGTTGCTGGCGACGGTTTTAAGGTCGCGCTTGAGTTCGGCGGAAGATTTCTTGATGCCCATTGGGAGTCTCTTGGTGGGGTGGTGCTTGTGAGCGGGCTGCGGTGCAGCCCATCGCTGGCAAGCCAGCTCCCACAATGCCAAGGTGCACACTGCACCTGTGGGAGCCGGCCTTGCCGGCGATTGCTGTATCAGCCAGGAAACAGAAACGGGCTGACACCACTGCGCCCATACCCTTCGCGCTCCACTTCGGCGTCCAGCGCCAGGGAGGCCAGGTCATCGGCCAGTACTTCCTGGTCGCGGTCCTTTTCCGGGTACAGCACTTTCAGGTAGCTGTGACAGTCGTTGCAGCTCTCGGCCTTGATCGCGGCATCCTGACGCTCCAGGGACCAGTAGTCCAGGGCGCCGGTGGCTTCGCAGTTGCTGCATTTTACCCGAACCATGTGCCAGCGGCTTTCGCACAGGCTGCAATGCAGGTAACGCAGCCCGGCCTGGGCGCCGGTCATGATCACGCTGGCCACCGGCGCGCTGGCGCATACCGGGCAATGCTGGCGCTGCTCGCCCAGGGCGGCCTTGGCCGAGGCCGGCAGGGCATTGGCCAGCTGGGTGAAGTACAGCGACAGCGCGGCCCAGAGGAACAGCGCCTGGCCGCTGTCGACCTGGTCGTAGTCACCGGCGAGCAAGGCGCTGGCAAGGTCTTCCAGTTGCGCCGCCGAGTAGCCGCGCAAGGTCTCCAGGGTACTGCGAACCGTCGGATTGGCGTCGCGGTAGAGTGCATCGATCAAAGCGCCGAGCAACTGCTGCCAGTAAGCGTCGCGTGGGTACTCTGTGCTCGCCAGCGGCGCCCGGCCAGCGGCCAGGCGCGCCGCCAGTCCGGACGCCAGCGCCTCAGGCAGCGGCATCGTTTCAAGCAGGTGTTGCTGAGCTTCGGCGATGCCGGCACAAAAGCCCAGGTAATCGCCCATGGCATGTTCGTCGGCCAGTTGCCGCAGGCGCGCCGCGCGTTTGCGGTAACGTTCCTTGAGCGACGGCAGCAGCACTGCGACGATCTCGTTGACGCCACCGCTGGGCGTCTGCACCGGGGTCATCTGGATGCTGTTCATTTATCGCTCCCGGCCTTGCCCTGCTTGTTGTTCAGCTGACGGTACCAGCGGTCGTGGTGGGTCTTGGCCCAGCTGCGGCTGACGTAGCCGGTGACCATGCCGCGGATCGAGCCCTTGACCCAGAACGCCAGGTACGCGTGGCCGATGATCAGCAGAATCAGGCTGATGCCGGCGAGTGCATGCACCAGCAGGCCGATGCGGATGGTCGGGATGCTGAACAGCGGGGCGAAGTACGGCCGCCAGATCACCACGCCACTGAGCAGCAGCAGGCTGATCAGGCCCATGATTCCCCAGAACAGGATCTTCTGCCCGGCGTTGTACTTGCCGATGTTCAGCGCCGGTTCATGCTTGCCGGCGAGCACCTGCTTGACGTTCTTGAACCACTGCAGGTCTTCGCGTTCCGGCAGGTTGTAGCGCACGAAGCGCACGAACAGGAACATCAGCAGCAGGAACACCACCACGCCGAAGAACGGGTGGAGGATGCGCGCCAGCTGCGGGGTGCCGAATACCGCGTTGAGGCCGTTGAGCGACGGGAAAAACCACGACAGCCCCGACAGCGCCACGGCGAAGAAGCAGATCACCATGAACCAGTGGCTGGCGCGCTCGATGAAGCGCGTGCGCAGGATCAGTTTGTCCTTGTTCATGCGTGGGTATCCTCTTCGATCTTCTGGTCCTGTTCGTCGACTTCGTTGGGGCCGACGCCGATGTAGTGGAACAGGGTGCCGGCCAGGGTGGCGAAGAACGCCGCCGCAGCCACCGGTTTCATCCAGCCTTTCCAGCCCTGGATGGCGTTGCTGATGCGCGGGTCGGTGGGCAGCTTGTGGTACAGCTGCGGCTTGTCGGCATGCTGCAGCACGTAGACCACGTGGGTGCCGCCGACGCCCTGCGGGTCATAGATGCCAGCGCCGGCAAAGCCGCGGCCCTGCAGCTCGGTGACCCGCTCGCTGGCCTGGTGCAGCATGTCCTGTTTGCTGCCGAAGTTGATCGCTCCGGTCGGGCAGGTCTTGACGCAGGCCGGTTCCTGGCCGACCGACACGCGATCGACGCACAGCGTGCACTTGTAGGCCTTGTTGTCTTTCTGGCTGATGCGCGGCACATCGAACGGGCAGCCGGCGATGCAGTAGCCGCAGCCGATGCAGTGCTCGGACTGAAAATCGACGATGCCGTTGGCGTACTGGATGATCGCCCCCGGCTGCGGGCAGGCTTTCAGGCAGCCGGGGTCGGCGCAGTGCATGCAGCCGTCCTTGCGGATCAGCCATTCGAGCTTGCCGCTTTCGTCTTCGACTTCATCGAAGCGCATCAGCGTCCAGGTTTCGGCCGACAGGTCGGCCGGGTTGTCGTACACGCCAACGTTGTGGCCGACCTCGTCGCGCAGGTCGTTCCATTCGTTGCATGCCACCTGGCAGGCCTTGCAGCCGATGCAGATGCTCACGTCGATCAGCTTGGCCACTTCGGCCTGGTGATCGCGGGTGTGCGGCGCCGGGGTCAGCACGTTGGTGGCTGAGCGGCGGACGATGTCTTGGGATTGCATGGACATGGTTTTCGCCCTCAGACCTTTTCAATGTTCACGAGAAACGCCTTGTACTCCGGCGTATGGGTGTTCGACTCGCCAATGCCCGGGGTCAGGGTGTTGGCCAGGAAGCCCTTGCGCGTGCTGCCCTCGTAACCCCAGTGGCAGGGAATGCCGATGGTGTCGACATCCTGGCCGTCGACCGCCAGGCGGCGGATGCGCTTGGTCACCACCGCCTTGGCCTTGATGTAGCCACGCTTGGTGCTGACCTTGACCAGGTCGCCCTGAACGATGCCCTTGTCGGCAGCCAGCTTCTCGCCGATCTCGATGAACTGCTCGGGCTGGACGATGGCGTTCAGCCGCGCGTGCTTGGTCCAGTGACGGAACAACTCGGTAATCGAGTAAGTGGTCGCCACGTAGGGGAACTCTTCGCGCTTGCCCATGCGTTGGCGGTCGCTTTCATACAGCCGCGCGGTCGGGCTGTAGGTCACGTTCGGGTGCAGCGGGTTGCTCGCCAGCGGGCTTTCGGTGGGTTCGTAGTGCTCGGGGAACGGCCCGTCGTTCATGGCGCCGGCCGAGAACAGCCGGCCCAGGCCTTCAGGCAGCATGATGAACGGGTTGACCTTGCCACCGGGGGCGGCGGTGACGGCGAAGTCCGGCACGTCGACGCCGCTCCAGCGAACGCCGTCCCAGCCGATCAGCTTGCGTTTCGGGTCCCACGGCTTGCCCTGCAGGTCGGCCGAGGCGCGGTTGTAAAGGATGCGCCGGTTCTGCGGCCAGGCCCAGGCCCAGCCCGGGGTGCAACCCAGGCCGCTGTCGGCGTTGTCGCGACGGGCCATCTGGTTGCCTTGTTCGGTCCAGGAGCCGGCGAAGATCCAGTTGAAGCACTGGGTCGTGCCGTCGTCGCGCAGCTGCGAGAAGTCATTGAGCAACTGGCCCTTGCGCAGGATCAGGTTGCCTTGCTCGTCGTGCAGATCGGCGAGGGCGCGGCCGTTGGACTCCTTGGCCACTTCTTCCGGCTTGGGGTCCAGCGGGTCGGCGTAGTCCCAGGCCATGTTGAGGATCGGTGCCGGGTTGGCGCCGCCTTCCTTTTCGTACAGCTCGCGGATCTTCAGGAACAGGTGGCCGAGGATCTTGCCGTCATGCCAGGCTTCACCCGGTGGCGCCGCGCCCGCCCAGTGCCATTGCAGCCAGCGCCCGGAGTTGACGATCGAGCCGTCTTCTTCGGCAAAGCACGAGGAGGGCAGGCGGAACACTTCGGTCTGGATCGACGCGGTATCGACGTCATGCTGTTCGCCGTGGTTCTGCCAGAAGCTCGAGGTCTCGGTGGCCAGCGGGTCGATGATCACCAGGAACTTGAGCTTGGCCAGCGCCGCCTGGGCCTTGTTCTTGTCGGGGAACGCCGCCACCGGGTTGAAGCCCTGGGCGATGTAGCCGTTGACCTTGCCCTCGTACATGCGGTTGCTGTAATTGAGCACGTCGTAGCTGTCGTCCCACTTGGGCAACCAGTCGAAGCCCCAGTCGTTGTCCTTGGTGGCCTTGTCGCCCCAGAGGCTTTTCATCAGGCTGATGAAGAATTTCGGCGTGTGCTTGTAGTAGTTGACCTGGTCCTCCAGCAGCGCCGTCGGCGTCGTCTGCTTGAGGTAGGTGGCCAGCGTGGTCTGCTCGTCGGACGGCAGGTTCATGTAGCCGGGCAGGCGCAGCGACAACAGGCCCAGGTCGGTGTAGCCCTGGATGTTGGAGTGGCCGCGCAGGGCGTTGACCCCGCCACCGGCCATGCCGATGTTGCCCAAAAGCAGCTGGATCATGCCCGAGCCACGGATCATTTGCGCGCCGTTGGTGTGGTGGGTCCAGCCCAGGGCGTAGAGGAAGGTCGCGGTCTTGTCCGGGGCGCTGGTTTCGCCAAGGATCGCGCAGATCTGCAGGAAGTCGTCCTTGGGCGTGCCGCAGACGTTAGTCACCATGTCCGGGGTGTAGCGGCTGACGTGGGCCTTGAGCAGGTTCCACACGCAGCGCGGGTGCTGCAGGGTCAGGTCGCGCTTGGCGTAGCCCTTGCTGTCGAGCTCGTAGGTCCAGGAGCTGCGGTCGTAGTTGCGCTTCTTGGCGTCATAGCCACTGAACAGACCGTCGTCGAAGTGGTAGTCCTCGCGCACGATCAGGCTGGCGTTGGTGTAGTGGCGCACGTATTCGTGCTGGATCTTGTCGTGGCTGATCAGGTAGTTGACCACGCCCATCAGGAAGGTCACGTCGGAGCCGGCGCGGATCGGCGAGTAGATGTCGGCCACCGCGGCGCTGCGGTTGAAGCGCGGGTCGACGACGATGACCTTGGCGCCGTTGCGGATTTTCGCCTCGATCACCCATTTGAAGCCCACCGGGTGCGCCTCGGCCGGGTTGCCGCCCATGATCAGCACGACGTTGGCGTTCTTGATGTCGACCCAGTTGTTGGTCATCGCACCACGGCCGAAGGTCGGCGCCAGCGCGGCAACGGTCGGTGCGTGGCAGACCCGGGCCTGGCTGTCGGTGCCGAGAATGCCCAGGGCGCGGGTAAAGCGCTGGTCCAGCGAGCCGGTTTCGCTGCTGGCCGCCGACGAGCAGAGCATGCCGGTGCTGAGCCAGCGGTTGACCGTGGTGCCTTTGGCGTTCTTCTCGATGAAGTTGGCGTCGCGGTCGTCCTTCATCAGCCGGGCGATGCGCTCGATGGCGTGGTCCCAGCTGATGCGCTGCCATTTGTCCGAGCCCGGCGCGCGGTATTCGGGGTAGAGCAGGCGCTGTTCACTGTGCACGTAGTCGACCAGGCCGGCGCCTTTGGGGCACAGCGAGCCGCGGCTGACCGGGTGATCGGGGTCGCCTTCGATATGGAAGATCCGCGCCTTGGCGTTCTTGGCGCCGTCGCCGAGGCTGTACATGAGAATCCCGCAACCGACCGAGCAATAGGTGCAGTTGTTGCGGGTTTCCTTGGCGCGCAGCAGCTTGTACTGGCGCGACTGGGTCGCCTGGGCCACGCCCGGGGCAAAGCCCAGGCTCGCGCAGGTGGCGGTGGCGACGCCGGCGGTACACAGCTTGAAGAACTGTCGTCTGCCAAGTCCCATGGGTATCTCCTCATTCTTATCGGCTGCACAAAGCTGCGGGCATAGGCATGCCCGGCAACAAGGCGTCGCAAGCGCAGTTGGCTGGGGTAAAAGCACGGTGTGTCGCAGGTCCCTGTCTGCTGCAGGGTTTTGAGCGGACGTATGCGCGCTAGTGTATTCCCGTACGGAATGTGGGACTAATCGACCTTGTTGATAGGTCTATCGACGGGATCTATCAAGGGGCCAGCCATGATCAACTGTTCGCCAGGCAACAGCAGTTGGACAGATACTCGAAATTCGAACAATTGTTTAAACCGTCGTAACCGCTCAAACACAGGTAATACAAGGGTTTTGCCGGTTGGCACGGTCGCTGCAACAGCTCCCTTCGAGATTGACTATACCAATAGAAACTCGCCTATTTTTTAATCAGGTGGGGAGCAAGACCTTGAATTTCGTGCCTCGGGCAACATCCGTAATATTGAATTCTTCGACCAAAGTAGTAGGCAAGGACTGGAAGCTGGCCAGCGTTGGCGCCGCCCTGTTGAGCCTGGCGCCGTTGGCCCAGGCCGAGGACGCCACACAGACTGAAAAACGTCTGGAGACGGTCACCGTCCAGGCAGCCAAAGCCACCCCGGTGCAAGCGGCGCAGGCGCAACTGGACGAGATCCCCGGCGGTACCGGGCTGGTCCAGCAGGCCGAGGTGGAGAAGGGCCGGTCGGCCACCCTGGAAGACACCCTGGCCTATCAACCGGGGGTGTATGCCCAGGCCGCCGGCGGTAACGATGCGATCAAGATTTCCATCCGTGGCTCGGGCGCCAACACCTCGCCGGGCTACTTTCGTGAAGGCACCAAGTTTCTGTTCGACGGCCTGGCCCTGACCGGCGCCGGCGGCACGCCTTATGAGCTGCTCGACACCCAGGGCCTGAGCTACACCGAAGTACTGCGCGGCGCCAACGCCTTCGAGTACGGCGCCTTGTCCCTGGGCGGGGCGATCAACTTCGTCACCAACTCCGGGCTGACCGCACCGGGCAACCGCATCAAGGTCGAGGGCGGCAGCTTCGGCTGGCAGAAGCAGACCCTCAGCACCGGTGGCGTGGCCGGCAATGCCGACTACTTCATCAGCGTCGACAACTCCAAGCGCGACGGTTACCAGGACTTCACCTTCACCAAGGCCAAGGGCGTGGTCACCAACTTCGGTTACCGCTTCAACCCGAAACTGGAAACCCGCCTGTACATCCGCTACCGCGAGGAATACCACGAAAACTCCGGGGCGCTGACCCTGGCGCAACTGAAGAAGAATTCCTCGCAAACCAACCCCAGCACCCGCGCCACCCGTGGCGACTCGACCAAGGAAGGCTCGACCTGGGTCGGCAGCAAGACCACCTACACCTTCGACGACGACTCGACCCTGGTGGCCGGGCTGGTCTATCACAACTACCCGCAGATCCTCAGCAAGAAGAGCACGGTCAACCCCAACTACTGGGACTGGCGCGACATCAACTACTCGCTCAAGTACACCCGCAGCGACCAGCTGTTCGGCCTGCCGAGCACCACCAGCGTCGGCTGGAGCAGCACCCAGCACATCCGCTCCGGGGTGCGCACCTACAGCGGTGACAAGGACCTGGGCAGGTTGCAGAAGCAGGTCGAGTACGACGGCTCGTTCGACCATGTGTTCTCGCTGGGCAACGACCTCGGCCTGACCGACAACCTGTACCTGTCCACAGGCCTGTCGGCCATCGAGGTCAAGCGCAACGTCGATGTCAATTTCAGCGACCGGCCCAACACCAGCGGCATCCCCAGCCACTACCGCTACCAGGAATGGAAACTGGCGCCACGGGTCGGCCTGCGCTACTACCTGACCCCGGACGTGCAGGTATTCGGTAACGTCAGCCGCTCGATCGACCCGCCCAGTTCCTGGTCCAGTTCCGGCTCGGGGGTGACCACCAACTTCGCCAAGACCCTGGTGCCACAAAGCGCCAACACCGTCGAACTGGGGATTCGCGGGCGCTCGGAGATCTTCGACGGCAGCCTGACCCTGTACAAATCCTGGATCAAGGACGAGCTGCTCAACGTCGAAATTCTCCCGGCCACCAACACTTCGGCCGCCGTGGTCTCGACCGCCAACGCCAGCCCGACCATCCACCAGGGCATCGAGGCGGGGCTGACCACCAAGCTCTGGCAGCGCGATAACGGCGATGTGCTGAGCTGGCGCCAGGCCTACACCCTCAACGACTTCCACTACCGCAACGACCCGCTGTTCGCCAAGAACGAGCTGCCGGGCCTGCCCAAGCACATCTACCAGGGCGAGCTGTTCTACCAGTACGCCAACGGCTTCTACGCTGGGGTCAACGTGCGCTCGGCGTCGAGCACGGCGGTGGACTACGCCAACAGCTTCTACGCCCCGTCCTACACCCTGTGGGGTGCACGCCTGGGGTACGACGCGCCGAACAAGACCTGGCAGGTGTACCTGGACCTGAAAAACCTCACCGACAAGGACTACGTCACCGCCCTGGTGCCCAGTTACGACGCCAAGGGCCAGGACACCGCATCGCTGTACCCGGGTGATGGCTTCGGCGCCTACACCGGGATTGCCTACAACTTCTGAGCCAGGGGCGGGTGCCGTTCGCGCGGCACCTGCAGGAGAACCGCATGAGAGTAATCGCAAGGCTGGGCGCGCCTGCCGTGCTTGGCGCGCTGCTGGCCCTGGGCGCCTGCAAGCCGGTGGAGCAGTCGCCGGGGCAGGGCAGCAGCGGCATCGACGGCACGCTGCACAACGGCACCCTGAGCTATGCCGCGCAAGACTATTACGAGGCCGCCCCAGGCAAGCCCGGTGGCACCCTGCGGGTGTCGACGGCATCCGACACCACGACGCTGGACGTGCATTCGATTTCCCACGGCAATGTGCAGTGGCTGGGGCGCATTCTGTTCGACTGCCTGCTGTACCAGGACGAGCAGGGCAATATCTCGCCGTGGCTGGCCAAGTCCTGGGAGATCTCCGACGACGGCAAGACCTACACCTTTCATCTGCGCGATGACGTGACCTTCAGCGATGGCGAGAAATTCAACGCCCGCGCCCTGCAGGTCAACCTCGAACACATGCGCGACCCGGCAACCAAGTCGCCGCTGGCCGCCGCTTATATCGCCCCCTACGTGGATGGGCGCATCGTCGATGAGTACACCTTCGAAGCGCACCTGCGCGAAGCCTATTCGCCGTTCCTCGATGTGCTGGCGCAATCCTGGCTGAGCATGATCTCGCCCCGGCAGATCCTCGAAGCACCGAAGACCATCGCCGAACACCCGATCGGCTCCGGGCCCTTCGTGCTGGAAAGCTACACCCGCGACCAGGGCGCCAACTTCGTCAAGCGCAAAGGCTACAACTGGGCGCCTGCGGTGACCCGGCACCAGGGCGAGGCCTACCTCGACCGCCTTGAGCTGAGCATCGTCCCCGAACCGATGATCCGCTTCAGTACCCTGGAAGCCGGTCAGTCGGATTTCACCGTCGACGCCCCGACCCAGAACGCCCGGGCCATTCGCGACAACCCGGACTTGCAGATGCGCAGCCGCATCCGCAAGGCCAACCCGTTTCGCAGCCTGACCTTCAACGTCGAGCGCTTTCCCTTCGACGATGTGCAGGTGCGCCGCGCCGTGGCCAAGGCCATCGACCGTGACGGCCTGGCCTGGATCACCGGCTTTGGCGAGTACCTGGCCAAGGGTGATTTTCTCGCCGCCAACACCCGCTACTACGACCCGGCGTTCAAGGACGTGCTGGCCTATGACGTGGCCGAGGCCAACCGCATTCTCGACCAGGCCGGCTGGAGCGAGCGCGACGCCCAGGGGTATCGGGTGAAGAACGGCCAGCGTCTGGCCGCGCACTTGCTGACCTACGAAACCGCGGCCTACCCAAGCAGTATCGCCGTGGCCATCCAGGCCGACCTGAAGAAGATCGGCCTGCAGATCGACATCGACCTGCTACCCCTGGCCCAGGTCACCCAGCGCCGTTACGCCAGTGACTTCCAGGTGATCGGTGGCGGCTACTGGCACACCAACACCCCCGACGGCCTGTACATCCTCTACCACAGCCAGGCGATCAGCACCGCCAAGCTGATCGGCCAGAATGCCGGGCGCTTTCGCGATGCCGAACTCGACCGGGTGCTCAGCGCCGCCCGCCAGACCACCGACCCGCTTGAGCTGAGCGGCCTCTACCGGATCGCCCAGGAGCGCCTGGCGCAAACCATCCCGGCGGTGCCGGTGTTCGAAAGCCATGTGCTGCTGGCTTACCGCAAGCAGGTCAAGGGGCTGATTTTCGACACCTCGCACAACACCCCGTTGTTCACCAGCGTCTGGCTCGACCCGGAGGGTAAATGACTAGCTTGCAACGATTGGCCTGGCGCCTGCTGGCCGGCATCGGCGTGCTCTGGGGCGCGGCGACCCTGACCTTCCTGGCCATCAACCTCAGTGCCGGCGACCCGGCCCTGGCGATTCTTGGCGGCCCCGATGCCATGCCCAGCGCCGAGCTGATCGCCCAGGTGCGCGCCGAATACGGCCTCGACCAGCCGCTGTGGGTGCAATACGGCCAGTACCTGGCGCGCCTGGCCCAGGGTGATCTGGGCGAGTCCTACCGCCTGCGCATCCCGGTGCTGCAGGTGATCGGCAGCCAGCTGGGCGCCACGGTGCAGTTGTCGCTGGCCGCCGCCGCGCTGTCGATCATCCTCGCGGTGACCTGCGCAGTGCTGACGGCCAACCGTCCGCGCTGGGTGCGCTCGCTGGTGTCCGGTAGCGAGCTGGTGCTGTCGTCGGCGCCGTCGTTCGTGATCGGCATTGTGCTGTTGCTGCTGTTCTCGTTCGGCTGGCACCTGCTGCCGCCGTCCGGTTCCAACAGCTGGCAAGCATTGATTTTGCCGAGCCTGGCCCTGGCCTTGCCGATTGCCGCAGTGCTGACCCAGGTGCTGCGCCAGGAGCTGGAAGACATCCTCGAACAGCCTTTTATCGCCATGGCCCGCGCCCGCGGCATGTCCGAGACCGGCGTGCGCCTCAAGCACGCCTTGCGCCATGCCCTGGTGCCGCTGGTGACGCTGTCCGGCTTCGTCTTCGCCAGCCTGCTGGGCGGCGCGGTGATCATCGAAATGCTGTTCGCTCGCCAGGGCATCGGCCGGTTGATGCTCGACGCCGCCGTGACCAAGGACATGCCGTTGCTGCTGGGTATCACCCTGCTGGCGGCGGCGATTTACGTGGTCGTCAACTTTCTCGTCGACCTGATCAACCACTGGGTCGACCCACGCAGCAAAAGCGTATGAACCCGATTTTCAAGGACCAGCCATGAGTGCCCATGATCTGCCAACACCTCTGGCCGCGAACGACGCAGGCCAGGACTATGCCCAACTGCAGGTGCGTTTTGCCCCCCTGTTTGCCCGCATTGCCGAAGGCGCGGTTGACCGCGAACAGCAACGCGAGCTGGCCCATGAGCCGGTGAGCTGGCTGCGCGACGCGGGCTTCGGCGCCTTGCGCGTGCCCCAGGCATTGAACGGCGCGCAGGTCAGCTTGCCGGTGCTGTTTCGCCTGCTGATCGATCTGGCCGCAGCCGACTCCAACCTGCCGCAGATCTTTCGCGCGCACTTCGGCTTTGTCGAAGGCCGGCTGTCCAGCGGCGATGCCGCTTCCCAGCGTTACTGGCTGGCCAAGGTAGCGGCGGGGCAGTTGTGGGGCGCGGCCATGGCCGAACGCACCGACACCACCGGCAACTCGGTGCGGCTCACTGCCGCCGACCCGCAGGCACCAGAGGCCGGCTGGTTGCTGCAGGGCGAGAAGTACTACTGCACCGGCGCCATTTACGCCGACTGGGTGGCGGCGGTGGCCATGCTCGACGAGGACTATGTCAGCGTGGTGGTGTCCACCACGGCCCCCGGCGTCAGCCTGGAAGACGACTGGGACGGTTTCGGCCAGCGCCTGAGCGGCAGCGGCACCACCCGTTTCGCCGATGTGGCGGTGCCGCCGGAGCAGGTGCTGCGCCGCTTCAAGCCTGGTGAGCTGCGCGCCGAATCCTACCTGTCGGCGTTCTACCAGCTGTTCCACCTGGCGACCCTGGCCGGGATTGCCCGCGCCGTGCAGCGCGATGCCGTCGCCTTCGTCCAGGGCCGCACCCGCGCCTTTGGCGTGCCCGGCCAGTCCAGCCCCCAGGACGACCCGCTGGTGCAGCGGGTGATCGGCCGCCTGTCGAGCCTGGCCTATGCCGCCCAGGCCCTGGTGCTGGATGTCGCCCAGGTGCTGCAAACCGTGCATGAAGCCGAGCTCGACGGCACGGTTGGCGAAGCGCACTACGTCGAGGCCGATATCCGCACCTACCAGGCCCAGCAGGTGGTGCTGGAGCAGGCGCTCGAAGCCACCACCTTGCTGTTTGAAGTCGGCGGCGCCTCGGCCACCAGCCAGGCCCGGCGCCTCGACCGGCACTGGCGCAACGCCCGCACCCTGGCCTCGCACAACCCGGCGATCTACCGCGAACGGGCCCTGGGTAATTACTACCTGAATGGCGTCAGCCCTGGTGCCGCCTGGCGCCAGTTGCACGCCCAGGACAACGCCGCCCGCGACGAAGCCAGCGCGGTCTGATCCCCACATAAGGAGTTGCCATGAGTCAGCCCGCCAAACACATGAGCATCGGCATGAACATCCTCGGCTTCGGCGCCCACGCCGGCGCCTGGCGCCAGGCCGAGGTGCCGGCCAGTGCCTACCTGGACCCCGAGTACTACAGCAACATCGCGCGCATCGCCGAACGCGGCAAGCTCGATGCGATCTTCCTCGCCGACGGCCCGGCGCTGTTCGGCGATATTGGCCAGCACCCGGCCGGGCGCCTGGAGCCGACCGTGCTGCTCACCGCCGTGGCCCTGGCCACCCGTCATATCGGCGTGATCGCCACCGCGTCGAGCAGCTACAACGACCCCTATAACCTGGCCCGGCGCTTCAGTTCGCTGGACCATATCAGCCGCGGCCGTGCGGCCTGGAACGTGGTCACCAATGCCGGTGATGCCGCGGCGCAGAATTTCGGCCTGGCCGGGGCGCCGCGGCATGTCGACCGTTATGCCCGCGCCGATGAGTTCATCGACGTCACCCTTAAATTGTGGGACAGCTGGGAAGATGACGCGGTGATCGGCGATGCCCGCCGTGGGCGCTTTGCCGACCCGGCCAAGGTCCACGCCATCGACTTTGTCGGCGAGCATTTCTCGGTCAAGGGCCCGCTGAACCTGCCGCGCTCGCCCCAGGGCCGGCCAGTGCTGGTCCAGGCCGGTTCCTCCGAAGGCGGCAAAGCCCTCGGCTCGCGCTATGCCGATGCGATCTTCACCACCCAGACCACCCTGGTCGACGGTCAGGCCTTCTACCAGGAAATGAAACAGCGCGCCCGCCAGTGGGGACGCAACCCCGAGCACCTGAAAATCATGCCCGGGCTGTCGACGGTGATCGGCAGCAGCGAGGCCGAGGCCCAGGCGCGCTTCGACGAACTCAACGCCTGGTACGGCGAAGAAGGGCTGATCCATCAGGTGGCGGCGCGGGTGGGGCTGGCGGTCAGCGAGCTGGAGCTGGACGCGCCGTTGCCCTGGGAACGAATCGGCCCGGTGGCGGAATTCGAGCGCGGCTCCCACGGTTTTCTCGAAGCCCAGCTGAACCTGGCGCGGCGCGAGAACCTGACCATTCGTGAGCTGTCGCGGCGCATCCTGGTCGGCCACCGGCTGATCGTCGGCACCCCGGAACAGGTCGCCGACACCCTCGAGCACTGGTTCCGCGCCGGTGCCGCCGACGGCTTCAACATCATGCCGGACATGTTCCCCTCCGGCGTCGAGGTGTTTGTCGACGAAGTGGTGCCGCTGCTGCAAAAACGCGGCGTGTTCCGCCACGAGTACCAGGGCGGCACTTTGCGCGACCACCTCGGCCTGCCGTACCCGGCCAGCCAGTACCAGCGCGCCGCCGAGGCGGTTTGAGCCTTTTCACTTTCGCGACGGAGCGAGCATGATCAAACGTACTTTGGGCCACAGCGACATCCAGGTCAGCGTGCTGGGGCTGGGCAGCATGACCTGGGGCCACCAGAACAGCGAAGCCGATGCCCACCGCCAGCTCGACGCGGCGCTGGCTGCCGGCATCAACCTGATCGACAGCGCCGAGATGTACCCGACGCCCACCCATGCTGAAACCTGGGGCAGCACCGAACGCTTTATCGGCAGCTGGCTGGCGCAAAGCGGGCGGCGCGCCGAGGTGGTGCTGGCCAGCAAGATCATCGGCCCGGCACGCCAGCCGGGGGCAGGGGCGCATATTCGTGAGGGCCGCACCCGCCATGACCGGGCCAACATCGTGGCAGCCCTGGATGGCAGCCTCAAGCGTCTGCAGACCGATTACCTGGACCTCTACCAATTGCACTGGCCGGACCGCACCACCAACATTTTCGGCCAGCGTGAATACCCCTATGTCGAAGATGACCGCGAGGCGGTGAGCATCGCCGAAACCTTGCAGGTGCTGGCCGAACAGGTGGCGGCGGGCAAGATCCGCCATATCGGCGTGTCCAACGAAACCCCTTGGGGCGTGGCAGAGTTCTTGCGCCAGGCCCGCGAGCAGAACCTGCCGCGCATCGTCAGCATCCAGAACCCCTACAGCCTGCTCAACCGCCTGTATGAGGGCGGCCTGTCGGAGTTCAGCCAGCGCGACAACATCGGCCTGCTGGCCTATTCGCCGCTGGCCTTCGGCGCGCTGACCGGCAAGTACCTCAATGGCGCCTTGCCGCAGGGCTCGCGCCTGTCGTCGGTGTACCGCACCTTCAACCGCTACGACAGCCCCGGCGCCCATCAGGCGATTGCCGCCTATGTGGCGCTGGCCCAGGAGCTGGCGATAACCCCGGCGCAACTGGCCCTGGCCTATGTGATCAGCAAGCCGTTTGTCAGCAGTGCGCTGACCGGGCAGACCAGCCTTGCGCAACTGGCCGACAACCTCGGCGCGCTGCAGGTGAAGCTCGACAGCGAAGCCCTGGCGCGCATCGAGCAGATCCACCGGCAGATCCCCAACCCTGCTCCCTAACGTTCAGTTCATGGAGGTGCCCGATGGCGCCGATCAATTCAACGGCGGCGGTGCTGCCCATCAACGGCCTGATCCAGGCCCAGGCGCGCTTTGCCAGCCGTCGGCAACTGGCCTTGCGCCCGGGGCTGCTGCTGGCTGCGCTGTTCGTCGCGCTGCTGGTACTGGCGGCGCTGCAGCCGGGCTGGCTGGTGTCCGCCGACCCGCTCGGCGCCAGCGCCCGCCAGGCCTTCCAGGCGCCCAGCAGCCTGCACTGGCTGGGCACTGACGAGAACGGCCGCGACATCCTCGCGCGGCTGGTATACGCCGTGCGCCCGTCGCTGGTGCTGGGCCTGAGTGCCACGGCGCTGGGGCTGTTGCTCGGCACCGTGCTGGGGCTGCTGGCCGGCCTTGGCCCACGGCTGGTCGACGGCGCGGTGATGCGCCTGGTCGATGTGCTGCTGGCCTTTCCCGACCTGCTGCTGGCGCTGGTGATCATCACCTTTTTCGGCCAGGGCGCGCTCAACACCATCATCGCCGTGGGCATCGCCAGCGTGCCGCGCTATGCGCGCCTGGTGCGCGCGCAAACCCTGGTGGTGCGCAATGCCGGTTACGTCGAGGCGGCCACCACCCTCGGCCTGCCACGGCGCCAGGTGATCTGGCGGCATGTGCTGCCCAATGCGATCAAACCGATTTTGATTCTCGCCACCATCGGCATCGGCAGCACCATAGTCGCCGGCGCCGCCCTGAGCTTTCTCGGCTTTGGCGCGCCGCCGCCGGAGCCGGAGTGGGGCGGCATGCTCGCCATCGGCCGCAACTACCTGGCCAACGCCTGGTGGCTGGTGGCCTGGCCGGCCTTGGCCATCACCCTCACCGTGGTTTCGATCACTGCCATTGGCCGCGAACTGCTGCGCCGCAACGAAGGTAAACGCCTATGACCGCTGTTATCCAACACCCTGCGCCGCTGATCGAAGTCAGCGACTTGCAGGTGCGCTTTGGCCAGGGCGCGCCGGTACTCAAGGGCATCAGTTTCACCGTGCAGCAAGGTGAATGCCTGGCGCTGGTGGGTGAGTCGGGCTCGGGCAAGAGCGTCACCTCGCGCACCCTGGCCGGGCTTACCGGTGCCCATGCGCAGGTGCAGGCCAGCCGCCTGGCCTTCGCCGGGCAGGACCTGCGCCAGTTCGACGAGCGCGCCTGGCGCCGGGTGCGCGGCGCGCAGATCGGTTTCGTCATGCAGGACGCGCTGGGCTCGCTCGACCCCCTGCGCCCGGTGGGCAAGGAGATTGCCGAACCGTTGCAACTGCACAGCGACCTGAATCGCGCACAACGCCAGGCGCGAGTGCTGGAGCTGCTGCGCGCGGTCGGCGTGCCGGAACCTGAGCTGCGCGCCCGCCAGTACCCCTGGCAGCTCTCCGGCGGCTTGCGCCAGCGGGCGCTGATCGCCTCGGCCATCGCCTGCAACCCGCGCCTGTTGATTGCCGACGAGCCGACCACGGCGCTGGATGCCACGGTGCAGGCCCAGGTATTGAGCCTGCTCGAATCCCTGCGCGGCGACAGCACGGCGATGCTGATCGTCAGCCATGACCTGGCGGTGGTTTCGCGCCTGGCCAACCGGGTGGCGGTGATGCACAACGGCGTGATCGTCGAGCAGGGCAGTGTCGAGGCGGTGCTGCAAGACCCGCAGCACCCCTACACCCAGTACCTGCTCAAGGCCGGCGCCGCCGTGCATTTTCGCCGGCCCCAGGCACCAAAGCTGGCCGCCGTGACGCCGCCCATGGTGGAAACCAGCGCGCCGCTGCTGCAGGTGCAGCAACTGAGCAAGGCCTTCAAGGGCCCGGACGGCAACTTGCGCACCGTGGTCGACAAGGTCTCGCTGCAACTGCACAAGGGCCGCACCTTGGGCATCGTCGGCGAGTCGGGCTCGGGCAAGACCACCCTCACCAGGATGATCCTCGGCCTGGAAACCCCCGACAGCGGCGAGATCCAGATCAAGGGCCGGCCCTGGTTGCAACTCGATGACCAGGAGAAACGCCAGTTGCGCCGCAGTATCCAGGTGGTGTTCCAGGACCCGTTGAGTTCCTTCGACCCGCGCTACACCGTGCAGCGGGTGTTGTTCGAGGCGCTGCAAGTGGCCGGGCACCTGCGCGGGCAGTGGCGCCCGCAGGCCATCGAACTGCTGAAGCTGGTGCGCCTCGACGAAAGCCTGCTGGAACGGCGCCCGCTCGAGCTGTCTGGCGGCCAGCGGCAGCGCATCGCCATTGCCCGCGCCCTGGCCGCGCAGCCGCAGATCCTGGTGTGCGACGAGCCGGTGTCGGCGCTGGATGTGTCGGTGCAGGCGCAGATCCTCGAGCTGCTCGACGACCTCAAGCAGCGCCTGGGCCTGGCCTGCCTGTTCATCTCCCACGACCTCGGGGTGATCAACCATGTCAGCGACCAGGTGCTGGTGATGAAAGACGGCGTGGCGGTGGAAAGCGGCGCCGTGCGCGATGTCTTCGACCGCCCGCAACACCCCTATACCCGCGCCTTGCTCGACGCCATTCCGCACCTGGAAAGCGGCCGCAAGGTCAGTTTCGAATTTCTCCGCCTGGCGATCTGATCGCCTGATCCGCACAAGGAAAGTCCATGCCTGGTTTATCTGCAGTCCCCCAGTTTGATCGCCGTAACCTCGACGACCTCAAGGGCAATACCGAGAACCTCCTGCCGCTGATTGCCGCCGGTGCCGCGCAACGTGAACGCGAGCGCCAGCTGCCCTATGAAGCGGTGCGCCAGATTGCCCGGGCCGGGCTCTACACCTGCCGCATTCCCGAGGCCTATGGCGGCCCGGGTGGCAGTGTCAGCGATGTGATCGGCCTGCTGCTGCGCATCGCCTCGGTGGACTCCAACGTCGCCCAGGCGTTGCGTCCGGGCTTTGGCTTCATCGAGGGGCTGTTGTCTTCAACCGCTGACGGCGCCGAGGCCGAGCGCCAGCGCTGGTTCGCCCGCTACCTGCAAGGCGCGGTGCTGGGTAACGCCGGCTGGGAAGTGGGCGGCGCCAATGGCGCGATCAGTGCGCGCATCGTGCGTGACGGCGAGCATTACCGCGCCAGCGGCAGCAAGTACTACAGCACCGGTTCGCTGTACGCCGACTGGGTCAGCGCCGTGGCCCTGGACGAAAACGATCAGCCGGTGTCGTTCGTGCTGCCGCGCGAGCGCCAGGGCCTGGAGCTGCTCGACGATTTCGACGCCATGGGCCAGCGCCTGACCGCCAGCGGCACCACGCGCCTGAACGATGTGCTGGTGTACGCCGACGAGATCCGCACGCGCACCGTGGAGGAGGGCAAGCGCACCATCGTCACGCCGTTCCTGCAGCTGTTTCTGGCCACGGTGCAGGCCGGCATCGCCCGTAACGCCCTGGACGATGCCACCCGGTTTGCCCGCGAGCACGCACGGCCGATCAAGCACAGCAGCGCCACGCGTTCGGTGGATGACCCCTACGTGCAGCTCAGCGTCGGTGAAATCGCCGCCCGCGCCTTTACCGCCGAGGCCGTGGTATTGCGCGCCGCCGCGTCCATCGACCGTGCCTGGGCCGCGGGCCTCGACCCGCAGCAGGTCGACCAGGCCGCCATCGACGTCGCCCAGGCGCAGTACATCGCCGCCGAATCGGCGCTCAAGGCCGCCGAACTGCTGTTCGACGTCGGCGGCGCCTCGACCACCGGCCGAAGCCACAACCTCGACCGTCACTGGCGCAACGCGCGCACGGTCGCCAACCACAACCCACGGCACTGGAAAGCCGCGGCGGTGGGCGCCTGGCAGCTGACCGGCACGCCACCACCGACCTCGGGGTTGTTCTGACTTGGGCAGCGTGCAGGCGCCATTGCTGAGCCACAGCACCCGGCACTCACGGCGGGTACCGATGATCATCGGCTGTGCGCTGCTGATGGAGCTGATCGATTCCACCGTGGTCATGACCGCCTTGCCGCAGATGGCCAGCGAGTTCGGCGCCCCGAGCGTGCGCATGAACCTGGTGGTGTCGCTGTACATGCTTGCGGCCGCGCTGGCGGTGCCGGTCAGTGGCTGGGCGGCGGACCGCTATGGGCCACGGCGGCTGTTCGTCCTGGCCATCGTCCTGTTTACCCTGTCGTCACTGGCCTGCGCCCTGGCGGGCTCGTTGCTGCAGCTGTGCCTGGCGCGCCTGTGCCAGGGCGCAGCGGGGGCGATGATGGTGCCGGTGGGGTTGATGATCCTGCTGCGCTGGTCGCCGCGTGAGCACCTGCTGCGCAACATGTCCTATCTGACCATCCCGCCGCTGGTGGGGCCGATGCTCGGCCCACCCCTGGGTGGTTTGCTGGTGACCCTGCTGTCATGGCAATGGATCTTCCTGGTCAACTTGCCCATCGGCCTGCTTGGGGTTTACCTGGTGCTGCGCTATATCCCCGATTATCCCGGCGACAGTCAGCAACGCCTGGATGTGCGAGGCTTGCTGCTGGCCAGTGTGGCCTTGGCGTCACTGGTGTTCGGTTTTGAAGCCCTGGGCCACGGCTTGCTGGCGCGGCGTTGGGTGGTGCTGTTGCTGCTGCTCGGGGGGCTGGCAGCGCTGCTGTATGTGCGTCATGCCCGGCGCTGCGTTCAGCCGCTGCTGGACTTTGCACCCTTGCGCGTGCGCAGTTTTGCCCTGAGCTTCTGGGGCGGCAACCTGTTCCGCCTGGGGACGGCGGCGCAGCCGTTCTTGATGGTCTTGCTGTTTCAGCTGTGCTTTGGCCTGAGCCCCTTGCAGGCCGGCTTGCTGACCTTTACCGGTGGCGTTGGCGCCTTTGTGGTCAAGCTGCTGGCGGTGCGCATCGTGCGCCGCTTCGGCTTTCGCCGCACCTTGACTTTCAATGCGTTGTTGACCGGCTTGAGCCTGGGCGCCTGCGCCAGTTTCAACCTCGACACGCCGTACTGGCTGGTGGTGTTGATCCTGTTCGCCAGCGGCCTGATCCGCTCCTTGCAGTTCAGTGCCATGGGCGGCTTGACCTATGCCGATGTGCCGGCCGAGTTGCACAGCCGGGCCAGCAGCCTGTCGGCGGCGACGGTGCAGTTGACCATGAGCTTGTCGGTAGGGATGGCGGCTTCGCTGCTGAGTCTGTTGATGAGCGTGAAGGGCGCGCAGCAGGTGGGGGTGGCGGACATCGCCCTGGTGATTGGCGTGAGTGCGCTGGCATGCATGGCCTCGGCGCTGGTGTTCCGCACGCTGGCGCCGGATGCGGGAAGTGAGATCTACCGCTGATCTTGTCGCCCGGATTGCGATCGCGGGGCAAGCCCGCTCCCACAGGTCTTGCACCAATCCTGTGGGTGCGGGCTTGCCCCGCGATAGGGCCGGTACAGCCTAGAGAAACCAGCGATACTCCCGCGCACTCACCTCATGCATGAACGCCAGGTGGTCCTGCCGCTTGTTCTCGCAATAGACCATGACGAACTCACTGCCCAGCCGCTCATTGACCACCGGGTGATGACGCATGGCCGCCACCGCCGCGAGCATGTCCTTGGGAAAATCGATGCCGCTGCTGCGGTCGTCGTTGAGCGGTGCAATCGGCTCCTGGCCGGCCTCCAGGCCATGCTCCATGCCACTGAGAATCGCCGCCAGCACCAGGTATGGGTTGGCATCGGCGCCGGCCAGGCGGTGTTCGATGCGCAGGTTGCGCGGGTCCGATTCGGGGATGCGGATGCACGCGTCGCGGTCTTCAAAGCCCCAGCTGGCGCGGCTCGCCGCGTTGACCATGGCACCATAGCGACGCATGGCATTGTGGTTGGCCGCGAAGATCGGCATGCACTGCGGCAGCAGTTCCAGGCAACCGGCCACGGCATGGCGCAGCGGGCGCTGGTCATCGGCGGCCAGCAGGTTGTTGCCCTGCTGGTCGTAGAGGCTGACATGCACGTGCATGCCGCTGCCCGGCGCGTCCAGGTAGGGTTTGCTCATGAAACTGGCGCGCATGCCGTGCTTGAGCGCCACGCCACGCGTGCTGCGGCAGAACAGTGCGGCCCAGTCGGCGGCGCGCAGGCCGTCGTCACAGTGGCCGAAGTTGATCTCGAACTGCCCGGGGCCCAGTTCTGCGGTGATCACGTTGGCGTCCACGCCTTGCTCGTTGGCGGCTTCGACCATCTCTCGCAGCACGTCGGAGTAACGCGACAGGCGTTCGATGTGCATGTTTGGCTGGTCGTCCGGATCACCGCTGAACGGGTCGCGGGGGAACTGCGGCAGGCCGTCTTTCAGCGTGCGGTCGAACAGGTAGAACTCCAGCTCGAAGGCCACCACCGGGCGAATGCCGCGACGCTCCAGGCGCTGCAGCACCCGGGCCAGCACTTCGCGGGGCTCGAACTCGATCGGTGCGGCGGTGCCGTCGGAGCTGATCAGCATTTGCCCCAGCGGCTGGTTCTCCCAGCGCACCGGCTTGAGGGTGCCGGGAATCAGCCGCCGTGGCGCATCGGGGTCACCGTCGTTGAAGCAGTAGTCGCCAATCGGGTGCAGGCCGCCCTGGACACCCAGCAAAACGCAGTTCTGCGGCAGTTTCAGGGCACTGCCGGCAGCGACTTTTTCGAGCATGTCGATCGGGTAGCGCTTGCCATAAAAATGCCCGGGGATGTCCAGGCTGATCAGGTCGACATAACGCACCTGAGGATGCTCGGCGCGAAATGCGCGTACTTCACTAAGCAGATCAGGGCAGTCTTTTATTGTTGTCATCACGTGCGATCCTGCGCTTGGTTTCAACGGAATACCCAGAGCACCCGGGTAGTGTGTTCGGTCAGGTTGGCGTAGCGGAACTGGCTGTGCGGTGGCAGCTGGAAGCTGTCGTTGGCCTGCAGGGTGACCGGCATCTCAGCGTCATCGAGCCAGATGCTCAATTCGCCTTCGAGCACAAAACCACCTTGCTCGGAGCTGTCGTCCAGGTGCCCGTCACCGCTGCTGGCGCCCGGCGCCAGGTGGCTTTCGAGCATCGAAAAGCCACCGTTGAGCTTGGGCGAGACCAGCACGTCGGTAATCCCGGCGGCGTAGTACAGGGTGCGCCGCTCACCGGGGCGGGTGACCCAGTCCACTTCGCGCGGCTTGCTCAGGTTGTAGAAGTAGGTGGTGGGCACGCACAGGGTTTCGCTGATGGCGGTGAGGTCGGCCACGGTCGGGCGCGACAGGCCACGCTCGACCTGGGACAGGAAACCCACCGAGCGGTCGATGCGGTCGGCCAGCTCGCCGAGGGTCAGGTTGCGATGCTTGCGCAGGTCGCGGATGAGGATCGCCAGGCTTTCGATTTCTTCCTGCATGTCCATGGGTGGGCCCTCTCAAATAGTGTCGCGCAGGCGGTACCAGGCCTTGGCTGCCGCTTCCAGCGGGGCAGCGAGCAGGTCGCCGCCAGGGAAGCGGCCGTTGTCGATGGCCTGGTACAGGTCCAGCAAATGGTTGTCGCCCAGAATGGCGTCGCTGACCGCCCGGGCGCCGGCCAGGGTTGGCAGTACGCCATGGCCGGAGAAGCCCTGCAGCCAGTAGCGCTGGCCCTGGCGGCCGATGTCCGGGGTGCGGCGCAGGCTGCAGTCGATATGGCCGCCCCAGGCATAGTCGATCTGCACGCCTTGCAACTGCGGGAAGGCTCGTTCCAAGACCGGGCGGGTGGCAGCGGCAACGTCCTTGGGGATACCGCCCAGGTAGGTGCAACCGCCGCCGAACAGCAGGCGCTGGTCCGGGGTCAGGCGGAAGTAGTCGGGGACGAACTGGTTGTCGATCACGCAACTGTTCTGTGGCAGCAGCGAACGGGCCAGGGCCGGGTCCAGGGGCGCGGTGGCCACCTGATAGGAACCCACCGGCAGCAGGCGTTGTGACAGCGGGCGGTCGAGCTGGTCGATGTAGGCGTTGCAGGCCAGCACCAGCACATCACTGCGGATCTCGCCCTGGTCGGTACGGGCGACAAAGCCTGCCGGGGTATCGCGGTAGCTGAGCACCCGGCTCTGTTCGAAGATCCGCCCGCCGGCCGCTTCGATGGCGCTGGCCAGGCCCTGGGCCAGCTTCAGCGGGTTGAGGTGGGCACCTTCGGCGTCATACAGCGCAGCCTGGTAGCGCGGGCTGCCGATCCACTCGGGCAACTCGTCGCGCTCGATTACCCGTAGCGGGTCATAGCCCCATTTCATTTCGGCCTCGTGCCGGGCCGCATGGAGCATGGCCACGCGCCGGGGCAGGACTGCGGCCCATAAGCTGCCGCGCCGGTAGTCGACCTCAAAGCCGTGGCGTTCGGGCAGCTCGCGCATCTCACTGGCGGCCCAGCGCATGCTGTCCCACAGGCGCCGTGCGCGTTCCTGACCAAGGGATTTCTCCAGTGGCGCCATGTCGCACGACCAGCCCAGCAACGCCTGACCGCCGTTACGCCCGGACGCCGCCCAGGCCACCCGGCTGGCTTCCACCAAAATCACCCGCTTGCCGGCCAGAGCCAGGCGCAGGGCGGTGTGCAGGCCGCTGAAACCGGCGCCGATGATCAGCACCTCGGTATCCAGGCGTTCCTGCAGGGTAGGGCGCAGAGGGATAGGGGCGGGGTAGGTCTGGGCGTAATAGCTGGCGACATGCTGGGCGGATTGCTTGAACACGACGGACCTCATGAATTTTTATTGGTATTTTTTCATGAAAAACTACCAGATAAATTTCACAGGGCCAAGCGAAGCCCGGATGCAATCAGCCCGGCGGCTCTAGACCGCAGGTTTGTGATGGTGCCGGGTGCTTTCGATTTCGTCAGCCAGGCGTGGGCTGTAGCTGCGCGTGGGGATACCGGTGAGGCGCTCGAACATCAGCGCGAACTTCATGTCCAGCGCGCGCTTGCCGGTCATGTAGGCGTTGAGGGTGGTCACACTGACCCCGAGCTCCGCGGCCATGCGCCGCTGGGACACCCGGTCGGCCTGGCGCTGCCCGGCCTTGAGTGCGGCAAATGCCTTGCGCAGGGCCAGCAGCTCTTCTTCTTCCCACACCCACAGATTACCGCTCATGATTCGATCTCAGTCACACGGATTCGGTCGAGCAATCCGTTGCTGGAATCGCTACATCCTACTGCTGTTGTCTAGTGTTCATTAACCGACCAGAGCGGTCGGTTGTTTTGCCATCATACTCTTCGCGCGTTCCAAACTAGTAGCACGCGGCCATGAATGTGCAGTTTTTCCAGCGCCGCACCCTCGATCAGCACCGGCGGGTACAGCGGGTTGTCGGAAATCATCCGCAAGGTGCCATCGATCAGGCGCTGCAGGCGTTTGACGAACAGGTCGCCGTCGAGGCTGAAGACGTAGATGGCATCGCTGCGCACCTCGTTGATGCCGCGGTCGACCAGCAACGCGTCGCCGTCGTTGAACGTGCCGGCCATGCTGTCGCCATCGCCGCTGATGATCGCCAGGTTGTGCGCACCGGAAAAGCTGATGCCCTGGCCGCGCAGCCAGTCCAGGTGCACGGTCAGGTCACGGATCACCTCGACGTGGGCTGGCGGCGTGTTGCCGTTGCCCATGGAGCCGCGGATGTCGAAGTGGGCGATGCTGACGAACTCGGCTGCCAGCGCCTTGTCAGTGCTCACAGGCAGCGCCGCCTCGCCCTGCAGCACATCCATCCAGCCCGCGGGCAAGTGCTCGGCCTGCTCGATGCGCCGGGCGACTTCATCACCGAGGTTTTTTTCCGTGCGGGTCGAGAGAATCTGGCTCAGGTGCGCCGGGCTCATGCCCCAGCGCTCGGCACAACTGGCCTTGCGCTGGGTACCGATCAACTGCAGCAGATTGCTCTTGCGAATTGCGTAGATGTCCATGGGGTGCAGAATGCCACTATTTAGCTCGATGCTAAAGAGCCCGGCACAACTTTACCCGCGTGTTTGTTGTGCCTGTACCGCGCTGACCGGTGCGCTCATCAGGCGCTGACGCAGCAGGTCATAGCCCCAGTTGTAGGCCATGGTGTAGGGCAGCATGAAGGCGAAGAAGCCGATCTCCAGCAGGAACGCCTGCACCAGCGACACATCGAGCATCAGCGCGGCAATCGGCACGCCGATCAGCACGAAACCGGTTTCAAAGCCGCCGGCGTGCAGGGCGCGGACCTTGACCGTACGCGCTACCCGGCTGACGGGCCAGAGGCGGTCGAATGCCGCGTTGTAGAGCATGTTCCAGATCATCGCCACGGTCGACAGCATCACCGCCAGCGCGCCCATTTCCAGCATCGAGCGGTCGAGCAGCCAGGCGCCGATCGGCGCGCAGATCAGCACGGCGATGACTTCAAAGCCGACGGCGTGGACGATGCGTTCAGCGAAGGATTTTTGGGTGGCTTGCAGTTTCATGACTTCACCTGAAGGTGTGTTTCGGTGAGGTCATTTTCATCGCTTTTTTGCTTATGTGGAAAATAGGTTCCATCGAAAAAAGCGATGGTGTGGTGTTGCCAGGTTAGTCCCTTTGCTCGTCTTCAAGCTGACTGCGCAGCTGGTGCAGCACCTGGTAGGTCGTCTGGATGTCTTCGACCTTCAAACCCTGCGAAAGCTCGTTGATCCAAGGCGCTTGCAGCTTCATTGCAAGATTGAATGCTTGTTTTCCAGCGTCGGTAAGCACAACCAGCTGCGCCCTGCGATGGTGAGGGTTCGGCTGAAATTCCAGCATTCCATCCTTGACGAGATCGTTGACGATCCGCTGAACGTTCTGGCGGTTCGCGCCCATGTCGCGGGCAATCCATGAGACAGGCTGCGCTCGATCGGCATTGACGATCGTTCCAAGCAGCTGCCAACGGGCGCTCGTGAGACCTGTCTCGGCAACGAGGCGATCGCCTGCGGTGAGCATTCGCGCACTTGCTCGAAAGAGCTCAAGGACCAGATCGGTCATGGCGCGTCCAGCGGGGGTGTGGTTTGGCTTGTTCATGGCGCGAACTTTTTCACATTGACATGATGATGTCAATTTTGTAGGGTTGGATGCGTGGTGCCAGGTTGTCACCATGGTTACAAGGCTGGAAGTCTCCATGCTTTCTATTCACCCACTTGATCCAGTCGTACCCATCTGCAGGCAGCAGCTCCAGTGCAGCGAATCTCCGGCGGTACTGGTCAACCCGTGGTCAATTAACTGACGGTATTCGATACATGCTCAAACGACTCCACCTGACAGCCAGCATGTTGGCACTGCTGTGCATCGCTACTTTCTTTCTATCGACCCTTCTTGTCGAAATCCTGGGAACCCAGCGTTCGATAGCTCAGCTCAAGCACTTGATCGTGAGCCCCGGACTTTGGCTGCTGGTGCCGATGATGGCACTGGCCGGGGCAAGCGGCATGCTGCTGAGTCGGTCGCGACCAGGGCGCCTGGTGAGCGCGAAGAAGAAACGCATGCCATTCATCTCCGCCAATGGCCTGTTGGTGCTTGTGCCCTGCGCAATTGCACTCAACTTATGGGCGTCGGCAGGAAGCTTCGACACGCGTTTCTACGTCGTACAGGTCATCGAGCTCGTCGCCGGGGCAACCAACCTTGCATTGATGGGGCTGAACGTGCGCGATGGCTTGCGCCTAAGCGGCCGCTTGCCGCGGGCTATGCCTCACGGCCAGTAAGCTCGGAGCTCCCACCTTTGGCGTCGTGGGGCATCATGCCGAGTTGGGAGAGCGCCGTAGACTGGATTACTCTGCGCGGTCAGTTTCCAGGTTTACAAGGACGTCCATGATTCCTGTCGATCCGCTGGCCATGGTGGTCGGCTACATGATCTTGATTTTCTCCGAGGTTTTCCTCGGGCTGCTGATTGCCTGCCTGGTGGCTTTCCTTATCATGGGGATGCGCGTGCGTCGTCTAGAGCTGTGGCAAAGCCATGGCAACGCGACGGTCGAGACCGTGTCCACCCACGACCTTGAAGGCTGGAAATGTGAGCCAGGCAAGGTCGAGTTCAACTTTCCGTTCGGTGCCCATTTCAAGTTTTCCGAGTGGAGCCGGAAAGAATGCATGCTGGCGCCAGGCACCCGCTTGGGCGGCATCGTCTGGCCGGAGCCGGTGACGGTGTTTTCCACCGAGAGAGGATGGGAGGCGAGGTCCGAAGATACACCGGTCCACCTGCTGGGGATGGAACTGCGCTGGCTGCGCATGCGCGTGACCGGGCCTGACGGTGATGTGCTGATGTGGGATGGCTACTTGAACCGTGCCGTCGACTTCGGCTCTGTTCACTATCCACAAGGCACTCAGGTGCGCAGTGATCAAGGTAATTTGCGCTTCAGCCTGCCAGCGGACATGGAGGCCCTGGATCGGCGCCCGGGCAAGGCTCATGTTCCGCTGCCAACATCGACCTGAACTGAGCAATGAGCTCCGAAGACAGCCCGGCACCTTCGAACACGGCGCAGGTGAAGCTAACGGGTGCAGGGCCTGGAGCAGTGATGATGCGGTCGGCAATCACCGCGACTGGACTGCTTCGATAAAGCGCGCGCCCGTCATAACCCGGGGCATTCTGTTGCAAGAAGTCAGCGCTGTTCGAGGTATGAGGAACCGTGTCGAGAAGTCCGGCCCTCGCAAGTGCCAGCGTTCCGCCGCAGATGCCGGCAATTGACGCTCCACTTGAGCGACTGGCATGAAGAAAGTCCCGAATATCTGGTGCTTCTGCACGTTCCCAGGCCATTCCTCCAATGACCACAACAACGTCCGGTTTCCAGTCCAGGCATTGTTGCAAACTGCTATCGACCGTTACAGCCAACCCGCCCTGCGAGTGGAACTGCCCTGGAGTAGGAGCGAAAAACCTGACGTCGATCCCGTAAAACGGGGACGCAGTTCCAGCAATGAATGCATATTCCCAGTCCGCAAAACCTGGTGTCAGTATCAAACCCACGCGTGCCATCAGCCAGAATCCTCCATGAATGTTGCTAGCGTACGGTTACATCAAACAGACATCAAGACGGATTCGGGTTGATTGCGGTCGGCAGCTTTCGACCCAGAGCTGCCGGTGTACGACGTCCAGGTGGGAGCGGGCTTGCCCCGCGATTCTGACTCTGAAAATTGTCTGTCACGCTGCCATGACCCTATCGCGGGACAAGCCCGCTGCCACCGTCTGCAGGCCGCTTGTGGCCGTCAGCTGCCCTCCGTGAAGGGCAGCTATAGGTCGACCCCGGTCATCCAGCGCCAAGGGCCGGCAGTGCCCAGAGCAGGATACCTTCCTGGATTTCACAAGCCCGGTAGGTGCTGCAGGCAAGATGAGGGCTTAGTCCACCATCACTTCGTCCAGTGCCTGCTCGAGGGTGCTGACCGTGCGCTCGATATTGTGCAGCTTTTCGAGGCCGAACAGACCGATGCGGAAGGTCTGGAAGTCGGCCGGCTCGTCGCATTGCAACGGCACTCCGGCGGCGATCTGCAGGCCGTGGTCGGCAAATTTCTTGCCGCTCTTGATGTCGGCATCAGCGGTGTAGCTCACCACTACGCCAGGGGCCTGAAAGCCGGCTGCGGCCACGCTTTTGATGCCTTTGCCGGTCAACATTGCACGCACCCGATCGCCCAGCGCCTGTTGTTCGCTGCGGACCTTGCTGAAACCGTAGGTTTGCATCTCTTTCATCACGTCGTTAAAACGCGCGAGGGAATCGCTGGGCATGGTCGCATGGTAAGCATGCCCGCCCTGTTCGTAGGCCTGCATGATCTGAAGCCACTTTTTCAGGTCGCAGGCAAAGCTGCTGCTTTGCGTCTGCTCGATGCGCTCGAGGGCCAAGGCACTGAACATCACCAGGGCGCAGCAAGGGGAGGCGCTCCAGCCTTTCTGCGGCGCGCTGATCAGCAGGTCGACTGCGCACTTGTGCATATCAACCCAAATCGTGCCTGAGGCGATGCAGTCCAGCACGAACAGGCCACCCACCGCATGCACGGCGTCGCCGACGGCCCGCAGGTAGTCGTCGGGCAGGATAATCCCTGATGAGGTTTCAACGTGGGGGGCGAAGACAATCTGCGGCCTCGAAGCCTGAATGGCTGCCAGCACTTCGTCCAGAGGGGGTGGCGCGTAGGCAGCCTGGCGGCCCGTGTCGACCGGTCGGGCTTTCAGCACCGTGGTGGCCGCCGGGATGTTGCCCATCTCAAGGATCTGGCTCCAGCGATAACTGAACCAGCCGTTGCGTATCACCAGGCATTGCTGGTCGGTGGCAAACTGTCGCGCTACCGCTTCCATGCCGAATGTGCCGCTGCCCGGCACTACCGCAACAGCCTCGGCGTTGTAGACCTGTTTCAGGGTGCTGGAAATGTTCTTCATCACGCCTTGAAATTGCTGCGACATGTGGTTGAGCGAGCGGTCGGTGTAGACCACCGAGTACTCGACCAGCCCCTCAGGATCAATACTGGGATATAGCTTTGACATGCGGTCACTCCTTTGGCAGAGATGTCAGTGGTATCGACCCTGCCCTAAGCGTTGGCAAATGACAAGATTGCTCGGGACTGATTGCGACTTCTGTCGAACGGCAGTTACCGACCCAGAGCTGCCGTTCAACAAACAATATCTTGAGCCACCCAGCAGGAGTTTAAGCCACGAATTGTCGTACACTCCCCAACGCCTCGGGGCTACCTAAACATAAGGAACAGTGGATCTCATGACAAAGCTTCTCGAGTGCTCAAGTGAGGTTTTCAGTTGCGGGACCGTATTTAGAGCTAGGGGCTCTTACCCTTATGAAGAGGTTGTAGATTTCATGGTTTTCAACACACTGGACGAGGATCGTTGCTTTGGGCTGATGGTTACCACTGGATACAAAGCCGGCCTACCGCTGGTTTGGCTGCCTGGAGAGAGCAATGCAGGGTGTCTGGGCCTCAGTAGGGAGTGGGTTCTGGCCAACTGGGGTAAGTGGATCTATCCGGACTGTGAAATCTCGCAAGTCCTTGTGATTGATGGCTATAAACCTGGCTCGCATGTGGAATTGTTTGAGTAACCCTTCGAGCCGCTGAGCGGTTGGGGTCGCACCAGTCATGCTTGACTGCAACCGAAGTACGTAACGAGATTTCTGAGCAACTGCTGCACCAGGTAGTGAGCGACATATTGGCCAAGCCTTCTGCTGGTGACCGCTATGGATCGTTTATTGCCTGTCACGACTGACTGAAATCGCCCCATAGCAGCCAGATGTATTCATAGGCGAATGAAGAGTGATGCTTGTTAGCTGATCTGAAAGATTTCAGAAATTGCACTCAGGGCTTTCTTGCCGTGAGATTCATAAAGACCGCTCAGCAACCTCTGGTCACTGAGACGATGCAGTCGGAAGTGGTTGTAGAAAGCCTGACCCAACCGCTGGTTCTCGAATGCACCTCTGTCCCAAAGCTCCAGGAACTCATCGTAGGTAGCCCTCTCAATTTCCGGTCTTATTCCACTGTCCAATGCGGATCCCAGTTGACGGTTGGTGTTGTTAGGATCCTACAAAGGCAAAACGGCTTGTGCTATGCACTCGACCCGCGTGACTTCTTCTGACCCGCTTCAGCCCTTCACAACGCTCAGAATTCAGCCAGTTGTGATCTTTGTTGGAGCGGGCTTACTCAGAAGGAGGCTGCTTGAGCAACGCACATACTCTTCGAGCTGTGTCATCTGCGCTATCGGGAACGACTATTGAAATGCCTATATAGTGCTCAAGGTGCAGCGTAAGCGTGTGGTCGCCCACCAACAGATCCCAGTAGCGCTGGTCTAGGCCATCGAGCTTCTCTTTCCAGCGACCGCCCAGCCCTTGCTCAAGAGCCCGGGCCACGTCCTCGAAAAGCTTCCAGTCGGCTTTTTCTGATACTTCAATCGTCGCCATACGTCACCTCACCACCAGCAGTCCCCGATTCTGGTGGCTCCAGCGGATGGCCGCAACGGGTCGATAGTCATCGTTAGGATTTGACTGCTTTAGGCCGTTAGCCGACCTCGGCCAACGGCCGCTCTGGGTCGAATGCGGTCATCCGTGACCGGCTGCCATCGACCCATTGCAGACGGTCAGCACAGACAACCTTTCAAGTACACCAGGCACGGCCCCAGAACAGGTTGCCACACGATCTCATGCACAGACAGATCAGGTAAGGAGTTCGCCTGTGTCGTAGTCAAACCGGTAGACCGATTGATCGAAGTCTACGGCTCTAATATGGTCGTGCAACAAGTCAAAGCCTTCAGTAAAGATGTCTGCGCCCCACGCTTGCCAGATGAGTCGGCCATCTGTAGAAAAACGAGAGATCGCTAACTCTCCGTGAGCAATCAGTGCTCCCCGCTGACTTTGCCAATAGATACCAAAGCACGTGGCGACGTCGACCTGAAGGGACCAGAGAAGACGATAGGGATGCACGATTGAAATGCAGGCAATGTGATTGCCGACGGCCAACAGCATAGTATCTTCGATAACCAAGGCCGAGTGTGCGTGGACATCGGTGGCACCACCCCCTGCACCCACTACCACGATCAATTCCCCGTTTAAGCTCACCCCATGGTTAGACCCTATCGAGTCCGTAAGTGGGATTTCAGATGCGTAACAGCGCCTGTTGTCAGTAGAGTTGAACGAATGAGTCGGCTCGTTAGTAACTGTGATCAATCCGTAATCGGTATGCAGATTCATTGGTTTCCTCATCCGGAAGATCGATGATTTTGCCTGTTCAGGGTGCTTGAGGGCGATGCATTGTGAGTGACGCCACTCTTGGTCATTGTCGACGAAAGCTGCCGGTGTACGGCGTCCAGGTGGGAGCGGGCTTGCCCCGCGATTCTGACTCTGAAAATTGTCTGTCATGCTGCCATGACCCTATTGCGGGGCAAGCCCGCTCCCACCTGCCAACCTTCATCCCTGCCTGATGCAAGTCGAAGAGGGCGGCTCGATCTCTACTCACGGTTTCATCAGCCTTGCCTGCCAAACAACGGGCAATTGGTCTGCTCGCTGAGCAAAAACTGGATGGGCAACCCAGACCATTGGCGCGATATAAATCAATCACCAAGGGGGGCTACCACTTGGGGGCGGCACCGTACCGTGCGCTATCGACAGGTTCACGTTGCCGTTTCTACAGTCATTAAGGATTGATCATGACAGCACTACAACAGGTTTTATCGGTTCGCCCAGTAGCGCAGAAGGACTTCGCCAAGTGGTGCGAGTTCTGGGCCAAGTACCAAGAGTTCTACAAGGTCGATGTGGGCATGCAGACCACCCAGTTAACCTGGGCCCGCTTCTTCGACAGCAGCGAGCCTGTGCACTGTGCGGTCGCCTCGATTGGGGAGCAGATCTACGGTTTCGTCCACTTCGTCTTTCACCGCTCCACCTGGGGGCGCAATGACTTCTGCTACCTGGAGGACTTGTACGTTTGCCCAAGCGTACGCGGCCAGATGATCGGCAAGCAACTGATCGAATACGTGCAAGGGCAAGCCCGCGAGAAAAACTGCGACCGGCTTTACTGGCACACCCAGGAGACTAACCACACCGCGCAAAGGCTATACGACTGGATAGCCGAAAAGCCTGGTGTTATCGAGTACAGAATGCCGTTGGATGCCGTCCACGCTCACACCTGATCCATAACCTCGGTCACCCCCCGATCCTCACCCAGAAACCCGCCACTCTGGTGGTGCCACAGCTGCGCATAGATGCCGTTTTTGGCGAGCAGTTCTGCGTGGGTACCTTGTTCGATGATGCGGCCGTCATCCATGACAATAAGCCGGTCCATTGCCGCAATCGTCGACAGCCGATGGGCGATGGCAATCACGGTTTTGCCCTCCATCATCTCATCGAGGCTTTCCTGAATGGCCACTTCGACTTCGGAGTCCAGCGCGCTGGTAGCCTCGTCAAGGAGCAGGATCGGGGCGTTCTTGAGCATCACGCGGGCAATCGCGACGCGCTGGCGCTGGCCGCCGGAAAGCTTGATGCCACGCTCGCCCACCAGGGTGTCGTAGCCGCTATGGCCTTGCCGGTCGCTCAGTTGGCTGATGAACTCATCGGCCTGGGCACTGGCCGCGGCACTGCGGACCTGGGCGTCGCTCGCATCGGGTCGGCCGTAGGCGATGTTGTCGCGAATGGAGCGGTGCAACAGTGACGTATCCTGGGTGACCATGCCGATGGCGCTGCGCAGGCTGTCTTGCGTCACCTGTGCAATGTCTTGCCCGTCAATGCGGATCTGCCCGCTGTCGACATCATAGAAGCGCAGCAGCAGGTTGATGAGCGTGGATTTGCCCGCGCCGGAGCGGCCTACCAGGCCGATTTTTTCACCCGGGCGAATATTCAGGCTCAGGCCATCGAGCACCTGGCGTTCGCCATTGTAGTTGAAGCTCACATTGTCGAAGGTGACCGCGCCGCCGGAGGTCACCAGCACACCGGCATCCGGCGCATCCTTCACCTTGGGGCCGCGGGTGAGGGTGGCCATGCCATCCTGCACGGTGCCGATGCTCTCGAACAGCGAAGTCATTTGCCACATGATCCAGTGCGACATGCCATTGATACGCAACGCCATGGCGGTGATGGCCGCCACGGCACCGGCGCCGACCTCACCCTGGTGCCACAGCCACAGGGCATAACCGCCAGCTGCCATGATCAACGCCACCACCAGGGCCTGGTTGACGATCTCGAACTGGCTGACCAGGCGCATCTGGCGAAAGCCGGTTTGCTTGAAGTCCTCCATCGCTGCACGGGCGAAGTGCGCTTCACGATTGGAGTGGGAGAACAGCTTCACCGTGGTGATGTTGGTGTAGGCGTCCGAGATACGCCCGGTCATCATCGACCGCGCATTGGCCTGCTCCTGGCCGACTTTGCCCAGGCGGGGCACGAAGTACAGCATGGCCAGGCCGAACAACACGACCCAGGCAACGAAAGGCAGCATCAGTTTCAGCGCGAAACCGCCCGCCAGGGCGATGATCGCAATGAAATACACGCCTATCCCGGGGAGGATCTCGATCAGGGTGAACAGCAGGTCGCGCACGGCCAGCGCCGTCTGCATGACCTTGGTGGTGACCCGGCCGGAAAACTCATCGGAAAAGAACGAAAGGCTTTGCCGCAGCATCAAGCGGTGGAAGTCCCAGCGCAGTCGCAACGGCAGGTTTATCGCCAATATCTGGTGCTGCACCATGGTCCGCAATGCCACCAGCCCGACGCTGGCCAGCATGACGATACCCATGCCCCACAACACGCGGCTTTCCTGCGCCGCCGCATCACCACCTGCCTGCCAGGTCGAGAGCAGATCCACGACCTGACCGAGGAAAGCAAACAGCCAGGCTTCGTAGATCGACACGCCAGCACTCAACAGTGCAAACGCAAGAATATAGCCGCGCGCGCCCCGTGTGCAGGCCCACAGGAAGCGAGCCAGGCCCTCGGGCGGTGGCGGTACCTCGTCAGGAGGAAAGGGGTCGAGCCTTCGTTCAAACGCACGAAGCATGGTGGTCTCCACAACGATCAAATTCTGGAGATTCTGCCACCGAACGGTGGCTTTGAGGGATTTGCCATGGGGCGTTTTCTGCCTGGCGGACTTTCAAGCAACGCGCTGGCTCGCTAAATCTACCGGCTGGCTGCGCACGGTTGCGGGTCGAGCAATCCGGGCCTATGGTCCATGCGAGGCTTTACCTGCGCAGCGAGGCGACCCCATGCCGAACGACTCCCGCCCGGCCGTGCTCGAACTGATCGGCAATACGCCGCTGGTGCGTGTCAGCCGCTTCGATACCGGCCCGTGCACACTGTTCCTCAAGCTCGAATCGCAAAACCCCGGCGGTTCGATCAAGGATCGCATCGGCCTGGCGATGATTGACGCCGCCGAGCGCGATGGCCGCCTGCGCCCCGGCGGCACCATCGTCGAAGCCACCGCCGGCAACACCGGCCTGGGCCTGGCCCTGGTCGGCCGCGCCAAGGGTTACCGGGTGGTGCTGGTGGTGCCCGACAAGATGTCCACCGAGAAGGTCCTGCACCTCAAGGCCATGGGCGCCGAGGTGCACATCACCCGCTCCGATGTCGGCAAGGGCCATCCCGACTACTACCAGGATGTTGCCGCGCGGCTGGCGCAGGAGATTCCCGACGCCTTCTTCGCCGATCAGTTCAACAACCCGGCCAACCCGCTGGCCCACGAATGCAGCACCGCGCCGGAGATCTGGGCGCAGACCCAGCATGATGTCGATGCCATCGTCGTCGGCGTCGGCTCGGCCGGCACGCTGACCGGGCTGACCCGCTTCTTTCGCCGCCTGCAGCCGAACCTGGTGATGGTGCTGGCCGACCCGGTCGGCTCGGTGGTCGCCGAGTACAGCCGTAGCGGCACCCTCGGCACCCCCGGCTCCTGGGCGGTGGAGGGCATCGGCGAAGACTTCATTCCGTCGATTGCCGACCTTTCCAGTGTGCGCCAGGCCTACTCCATCAGCGACGAAGAGAGCTTCGATCATGCCCGTCAACTGCTGCGCGCCGAGGGCATTCTCGGCGGCTCTTCGACCGGCACATTACTGGCGGCGGCGCTGCGCTACTGCCGCGAACAAACCGAGCCGAAGCGGGTCGTCAGCTTTGTCTGCGACACCGGAACCCGCTACCTGTCGAAGGTCTACAACGACCAGTGGATGACCGACCAGGGCCTGCTGGCGCGCAAGCGCTATGGCGACTTGCGCGACCTGATTGCGCGGCGCTTCGAGGACGGCCGGGTGATCAGCGTCGGCCCCGACGATACGCTGCTTACCGCCTTTCAGCGCATGCGCCTGGCCGATGTGTCGCAACTGCCGGTGCTGGTCAATGGCCAGAATCTGGTCGGGGTGATCGATGAGTCCGACATTCTGCTCGGCGTGCACCAGGACGCTTCGCACTTTCACATGACCGTGGCCAGCGCGATGACCGACAAGCTCAAGCTGGAAACCCTGGCCCCCAGCGCCAGCCTGGCTGAACTGCAGGCCGAGCTCGACCGTGGGCTGGTGGCGATTATTGAAGACGCTGCGGGGTTTCACGGCGTGATTACCCGTGTCGATTTGCTCAATCACTTACGCAGGTCCCTACCATGAGTCAGCACGATGAAAGCGGCGCGCCACGCGCCTTCGCCACCCGGGTGATCCATGCCGGACAGGCGCCGGACCCATCCACCGGGGCACTGATGCCGCCGATCTACGCCAACTCCACCTATTTGCAGCAGAGCCCCGGGGTGCACAAGGGCCTCGACTACGGCCGCTCGCACAACCCCACGCGCTGGGCCCTGGAGCGCTGCGTGGCGGACCTTGAGGGCGGCACTCAGGCCTTCGCCTTCGCCTCCGGGCTGGCGGCGATCGCCAACGTGCTCGAGCTGCTCGACGCCGGCGCGCACATCGTCTCGGGCAATGACCTGTATGGCGGCACCTTCCGCCTGTTCGAACGGGTGCGCCGGCGCAGCGCCGGGCATCGCTTCAGCTTCGTCGACCTGGCTGACCTGGCGGCATTTGAAGCGGCGCTGCAGGCAGACACGCGGATGGTCTGGGTCGAGACCCCGAGCAACCCCTTGCTGCGCCTGACCGACCTCGCCGCGGTCGCGCGCATCTGTCGCGAGCGCGGCATTCTCTGCGTGGCCGACAACACCTTTGCCAGCCCGTGGGTCCAGCGCCCGCTGGAGCTGGGCTTCGATATCGTCCTGCACTCGACCACCAAATACCTCAACGGCCACTCCGATGTGATCGGCGGCATCGCCGTGGTCGGGCAGAACCCGGATCTGGCCGAGCGCCTGGGCTTTTTGCAGAACTCGGTGGGCGCTATCGCCGGGCCGTTCGACGCGTTCCTCACCCTGCGCGGGGTGAAGACCCTGGCCCTGCGCATGGAGCGTCACTGCAGCAATGCCCTGGAGTTGGCGCAATGGCTTGAGCGTCAGCCGCAGGTGGCGCGGGTCTACTATCCGGGCCTGGCCTCGCACCCGCAGCACGAACTGGCGCGGCGGCAGATGCGCGGCTTCGGCGGGATGATTTCCCTTGACCTGAACAGCGACCTGGCCGGCGCCAAGCGCTTCCTTGAAGCGGTGCAGATTTTCGCCCTGGCCGAAAGCCTGGGCGGGGTCGAAAGCCTGATCGAACACCCGGCGATCATGACTCACGCCAGCATCCCGGCAGAGAACCGCGCGCAACTGGGCATCGGTGATGCGTTGGTGCGTTTGTCGGTGGGTGTCGAGGATGTCGAGGACCTGCGGGGTGATCTGGCTCAGGCGTTGGCGCGGATTTGAGCGGTGGGGGGATAGCTGCTAAGCGGCCTTCAGACGGTGGGAGCGGGCTTGTCCCGCGATAGGGTCATGTCAGCATGACAGACAATTTTCAGAGTCAGAATCGCGGGGCAAGCCCGCTCCCACATTGGATCTGCATGCACCGAGCCTATGGGGCCAGTCCAGCTCCTGCTCCTGCTCGACGATCCGCCAGGCAGGCTCGCCGTTGCGGTACCAGTACGTGGTTCAACGGGCTCATTTGGGGCTCCTTAAGCAATGCTGCGCACAGGGACCGATGGCGTTGCCTTGGGCTCAACCGTGCACCAAGAAGGCCCCTGGCGGAACCCGATATCGCAGCTTCTTGCATTTGCCGGGTGCGGGCTGGTGCCCTGGCGGGCGATCCGGAAACCAGATTCGGCATTTACCCGGAGGCGGTAAATGGCCGCGGGGAACTTCAACCTCATCGTACCCAGACTCTGGCTCGACGGAAGCCGTTTGCAGTTTCCCTTCGGGCCGAGGCCTGTCAACCGTCGGTAAATCCGATACCCGGTCTGCCTTTGCACGAGCGATGTTGCCGGCGTCGTGCCCTTGAGTCTCCACTTCCTGCCTCTTCTGTACTGCGGCCAGGTCCGCTTTGGCGTTGGGTAGGGTGCCCGAAGACCGGGCCTGCTGCGCCGCCTGGATCAATTGGAAGTTGCGGTTGCGTAACTCGACGTTGCGACCAACTCGCATGTTCGAGCGCGCCGCCAAGGTTTCAGCCTGCTGGTACTGCCCTTGCTGAAGACGCAAGACACCGAGGTAATGCAGCGTCGCCGGATTGTTCGGCTGGATTTGCAGGGCTCGCTCCAGCGTGGCAGCGGCTTGGTCCGGCTGGCCGTTCTCATACTGCCGCGAGGCGGTTTCGATCAGGGCGGTTGATGCGCTGTTACTTTGCGCTGCCGCACTTCGCTCAGCAGCAACCGAACAAAGCGACGCGACGGCGCTGAACACCAGGATGAGACCCGGCAGAAAACTCTTGGTTGGCATCAGGGGGACGGACTCGACTGATCTCGGACGGCACTGCCGTAAAACAGACCACAGCGCTGCTCGGTACTTCCGATGCAGGGCCCCAATTGACCTGGCCAGTACCCTGAAGTTCCCGCGGCAGCGGCCAGCGGGTGGGTAACAATGCCGAGGGGCATCGGTCATTCACCACCACTGGGGCGAAGTTGTTCATTGTGGATTAGCAGTGGGGCGAGGACACTCATTCAGCGTCCTCGCCACTAAGGCACCCTACAGCGACACCAGCACATCACACTGCGATTCGTTGAGCACATGCTTGGTGACGCTGCCGATCAACAGCTCTTCCAGCGCGCTGTCCCCCTGCTTGCCGATCACGATCAGATCGCAGTCCAGCTCCTGCTCCTTCTCGACGATCCGCCAGGCAGGGTCGCCGTGTACCACGACTTGCCGCGCATCGCTCACCCCGGCGGCTTCGCTCAGGGCCGCGAGCTGTTGCACGGCATCTTTGCGGATGACATTGCGGTAGTGAGTGAGGGTGTCCTGGTCGATGTGAGCGAAGCGCATGCTGCTTTCGAAGGGCGCTTCGTACACATGCAGCAGGATGATCTCGGCCTGCGGGGCAACCGCTTTTACCAGCTCGATGGCGCGCAGCGATGAAGGCGAGAAATCCACCGGAACCAGCACGGTACGGTAGGTGTCGCGAGGTGCCTGCTTGACCACCAGCATCGGGCAGAGCATGCGGTTGAGCATTCGTTGTACGGTCGAGCCCAGCAGCAGACGGCGCGCCACACTCTGGCCCTTCGCCCCACACACCAGCAGGTTGCTGCGTTTGTCCTGTACCACACGGGTGATTTCGCTGACCACCGAGCCGGGCGCGACCTGTACGCCAGGGGCGATGTCATAGCGCTGGAACAGCATGGCTGCCAGTGCGTGCACTTTCTCTCCGGCGGTCTCCAGCACGCGATTCAACAAGTCTTCATCAGGCACCAGCACCTGCTTCAAGCGCTCGTAGGGCGCTGGATTGGCAACGTAGAGCAGGTCCAGCGCTGCCTGTTGCGCCTTGCTCAAGAGTGCAGCGCGCTCTGCCGCGTTGCGGGCAGAAGTGGACAGGTCGGTGGCTACCAGTACGTGGTTCAACGGGCTCATGTGGGGCTCCTTATGCAATGCTGTGCACAGGGATCGATGGCGTTGGCCGGTTTCGATCCATTCCTTGCTTGCCGCCATCGTCTCGCGAACCAGGCCTGGCGGCTTGATTTGGGTCAAAGGAGTGGGGGAGGCGAGGCAGGTGCCTGAAGAGCCCCCTATGTTGATCTCAAGTACCGATAAAGCGTCTGCCGACTGATATCAAAATCACGCGCCAATTTAGATTTACTTTCTCCAGCGCGGGCGCGGTCAATTAAACTTACAACCTGATTGTCAGACAGTTTTTTCTTGCGACCTTTGTATAACCCACGGATCTTTGCGGCAGCAATGCCTGTTGCCTGTTTTTCCCTCGCTGCAGCGCGCTCGAACTCTGCCAGCGCCTCCATTACTGCAATGATGGGCTCCACAACTTCAAGACAGTCATGGCGGAAAATCAGGTCTTCGTTCAAGAACTCCAGGGTTACCTGCTTTTCAATCAGCCGGCGAATGAGGGTGCACAGCTGCTCGGTACTGGAACTGAGCGATGCCATGCTGTCCACTACCACAGTATCCCCGCACTGTATGTAGCGAATTAGCTTTTCAAGGCCTGCGCGATTCGCGGCATCGTCTGCAGTTTCATCGAAAAACACGGCGTCAAATACATCATGGCGGGTTGATTTCTCTACGCTGTCCTCGGGTTCTTGTAGAGAGAGCCGGAAATATTTGATGCGATGCAATCTCATGGTGCCTCCTTGGCAATACTTGTACACCGTCGTTCCAGACTTGTACAAACTGTAACTAAATCAATAAATTCTTACACATGCCTGTAACACTGAGTCCACCCAAAATACACAGTTGCAAAGAATTTGGCTTGTCTTATCATTTTGAAGCTTGGAACGAGTCTAACAAATTTTTCGGCAAGCAGTCGATTTCGTGTTTATTGAATAACGCGCATGCATTCATGCAGTGAATTTGAATGCCTGCTGTTTGATAGCTCAAGCAATTGATTTAACCCGCTTGATGAGGCTGGTAATTATCCGGCGCACGCAGAGGATGCAGTGATGAAGGTCATGGAAAAAACCATCGAAACGGATCACCCGAATACCGATCAGGAAAAGATTGCTACTGTCACCCGGAGCATTACCGAGCACGGAAACTACCTACGCAAGCGCTATCCGATCTTGCAGCATCAGAATGCGCTGGGTGCGAGTGTCATGGTGTTTTCCCTGGCAGGGATGGTTGTCACCGGAGGGCTCTACCTAACGGGCTATATCCCCGCATGGATGTGCATTTTGATCAATGCGCTGCTGACATCGTTCATTCATGAAATCGAACATGACTTGATTCATCGCCTTTATTTCAGAAAACAGCCGCTGGCCCATAATGCCATGATGTTTTTTTGCTGGCTGGCTCGGCCGGGAATGCCCAGCCCCTGGCTAAGGCGCAATCTGCATTTTCATCACCATAAGGAGTCCGGAACTGATACGGATGTCGAGGCATGGATCACGACCAGTGGCAACCCCTGGGGAATACTGCGGTTGTTGAAACTGATGGATGGGTTTGTATTTGGTTTTCTAAACGCGGTTTTTGCGCCGGGATGGCGGCAAAAGGTAAGATTGTTAGGCAAGATCATTCGGCTCAATACACCGTTCGGGCTTTTGTATTGGGGGTGCTGGTATGTGTTCCTCGGCTACCATCTGTATGTGGGCTTTGGATCAATCATCGGGGCGGAGGTCCACAGTAGTGCTGCGACATTGGCGTTAATGGATGTCGTCAATAGCGCAGTGGTTATACTTATCGCTCCAAACATGATACGGCAGTTCTGCCTGTTTTTTATAAGTTCCAATATGCACTATTACGGCGATGTTGCCCCGCGTAATGCGTTGCAGCAAACCCAGGTAATGAACGCTTGGTGGTTGTGGCCGTTTCAGCTGTTTTGTTTCAACTTCGGTAGCACTCACAGTATTCACCACTTCGTTGTGAGAGACCCGTTCTATCTTCGTCAGATGACCGCACCTTATGCGCATAAAGTCATGGCGGAGGCCGGTGTCAGGTTCAATGACTTCGGTACCTATAAACGAGCGAACCGTTTTTCCATGGGGCACTCTCAAACTCGCTCGCGGGGGTGAATTCCCCGATAACCATGATCTGTTGATAGGTGGAGCCCGGTCTGCCAGGCGGCGGGATCTTTCTTGTCGCCTGGCAGACTTGCTAACGGTCAAGTTAGGCAAGTAGCAAGGGCTGCACTGCAAATACGAGGAGTCTTAGGTATGAAAGCGCAAGGGATGTGTGCGAAGCCGTTCGAAGCGGTCAAGCAGGCCTTCGAGGACATGTTTGACGATCCGCAGGAGCGTGGCGCCGGGCTCTGCGTGCAGGTAGGCGGAGAGATGGTTGTCGACCTGTGGGCCGGTATGGCGGATCAAGAGGGCACCAGGCCTTGGACGCGGGATACGCTGGCCAACACTTTTTGCGTTGTAAAACCCTATGTCGCGGTGGCCGTTCTGATGTTGGTCGAGGAGGGCAAGCTGGAGCTGGACGCGCCGGTGGCCCGTTACTGGCCTGAGTTCGCCCAGAACGGCAAAGCCAAGGTCACCTTGCGTCAGGTGATGAACCACACCGCGGGCCTGCCGGCGCTGCGAGCACCCGACCATAACGCCATGATGTATGACTGGGAGCATATGCTGCGGGTACTGGAAGCCGAGCCGCTCTGGTGGGAGCCGGGAACAGACCTGGGGTACGGCACCACTACCTTTGGCTGGATTCTCGGTGAGTTGATTCGTCGGGTGGATGGACGAGACCCCTGTGCCTTTATCCACGAAAAGATTCTGGACCCCCATGACCTCGACGTTCACCTCGGTGTGGACGAAAAACACTTTCATCGTATCGCGCGTTTCGACAGTGCCACCGGGCGAGTCGGTGATCCTTACTCGCAAGCGCTGCGCACAGTGCTAAAAAGCGAGCCAGCGCATATCGCGACATTCGCCTTCACCAACCCCGGAATGGTGCCCAGACGAACCAGCGACCCTCGCTGGTGGGCCTATCGGCAACCGGCTGTGTGTGGACATGGCACGGCTCACGGCCTGGCCGGTTTCTATAGTGCATTGCTGGCGGGAAACTTTATCGGTCGCGAACTGCTCAGTGAGTTCACTCGAGAGCACAGTCATGGCATGGACCGGGTATGGATGCGGCCAATGCGTTATGGATTAGGCTGCATGCTGGAACAGCAAGTCGACCCGACGGCTTCCCACGCAATGGGCCCAGACACCTTTGGGCATATCGGCCTTGGCGGTCCGATAAGTTTCGCCGATCCCGAAAGGCACGTGAGCTTTGGTTTTGTCACCACGACCTCGGGCAGCCATACGATGATTGACCCCCGTCCTGGCCTGCTGTCATCGCTTGTCTATGCGGCGCTTTGAGCGAGTAATCCTTCATACAGGGTGGGTGCATGAGCGGGCCGCATCGGCGGCCCAGGACAATCGCAGGCGATCACTCACCGGCGCGGACGAAGGCGCCCCGTGCACAATTTGTAGCAATGGTGGGAGAGTAACGTGGTGGGTGGGTAGAGCAAGGGATATGGACTTGGAGGGTTACGATGGAGTTGGCCATCAACTTGAAGCGGGCGGTGTATCAAGCTTCCGTGGGGGCTGGCTTGTCCTGTGATTGCAATCGATCTTGTGCCGGTGCGTTGTGGGGCAAATCGTCGTCGTTGAGGAGGTGAGTACTAGGAGCTGATCTTGGGCGAAAGCGGATGCATTCGGATGGCTGCTTTCGACCCAGAGCTGTCGGTGTATGGCGTCCAGGTGGGAGCGGGCTTGCCCCGCGATTCTGACTCTGAAAATTGACTGTCATGCTGCCATGAGCCTATCGCGGGACAAGCCCGCTCCCACCGTCTGAAGGCCGCTTCTGGCCGATTGCAGCCTATTGAGACAGGCTAAACCCAATTTTATGGTTTGCGGACGATCACGCCACTACGAAGCAGACATACCAAGCCTGCGACAGCGAGAGTGTCGCGAGATCAAGCGCAAGGGCGCGCTATTTGATCTGCACGATGACCGGACCTTCCGTTACGATCGGCGGTTCCGCGTGAATATCTAGCGCATTTTTCTGAATCCAGTCACGTGCGACTTTCAAGCTCGCATCGCTGCCGACTTTGTCCGTGCAGACAGTCACCGACGTACCGCCATCACCCGTATTCAGAAGCGTGTAGCTGACCAGCCCTGGCACTGTCCGCAGGGTAGCTTCGACGTCGGCTTTGCGCTCTTCCAAAAGCTCGAAAAGCTGCTTCGCTCCAGCACCTAGGTAGGTTCTGATAACCGCATACATGTTCGTCTCCTTTGGGGCGCCGCCTCGATGCTAATCTCCAGGTCCACTGATGGCCGCTTTCAGCCAAGTTTCAATTCGCCCCGGTTTATTAAGCTTAGCCACACGCCAACCACAAACGAAACGCAACGACCACCGGCTGCTTCTGGCCGGTTGCTGCCGGTGTATGGCGTCCAGGTGGGAGCGGGCTTGCCCCGCGATTCTGACTCTGAAAATTGTCTGTCATGCTGCCATGACCCTATCGCGGGACAAGCCCGCTCCCACCGTCTGAAGGCCGCTTCTGGACGGTTGCTGTCCCTCACGGTAGCTATCGGCCATTCGGGGAGGGCACTGAATCAATAGAGTGGGGGACGAGGCGGGTACCGAGGCTTACGGCACTGGATGAGCGGGCCGCATTGGCGGCCCATGACAATCGCAGGCGATCACTCCACCGCCGATTGCCCTGCTTGCAGCGAGCGCCGCAACAACGCTGCGGTTGCCGAACGCGCTTCGACCTCATCCAGCAACGCCTCGACCAGAGCGAGGCTCATCTCCAGTGATTGCTCGGTGGCCCAGAGCAATCCGCGCACCTCGGCATCGACCAGTTCACAGGCGTGGGCGTTGGTCTGGTAGGCGCTTTTGAGCAGGATGGAGGTGTGGATCAGGGCGTCTTCGGACGAGACACCGGCGCGGACGGCGAACAGCGGATCGTGGCTGCCATTGCAGGAGCCGAAGGTGGTGCTGGTTTGGGTGGTGAGGGGTGGATCGGGAACGGGTTTGGTCATGGTGGTGCTCCTTCGTAGAAAGGATCCGCCACCGCCTGCCGCCAAGCAGGGAAGGGTGACGGGCTACGCAAGGTTGGCGGACCGGTACGAAGGAACCCGGCACTTCCGAAGAAGTCCATGCGCAGCCCGCCATAAAGCATCATCGCGGGCACAAAAAAAGCGCCTGCGAGGGTGATTGTGGGGCGCTTTGCGCCTTCGTTTCGGACCGCCAAGCCCGAGTCGCTGAATTTGCAGCGACTCGGGGAGGGTAACGGGGTTGGGGTGGGGATTCAAGCTGGGATTCTTGATGGGGGCTTTTAGCCCACTTACAGACATTGCATTGCTGATGGGAGAAACTGGCGCACCACCTGTGACGCAGACTTTGCACGGAGAATGTTGTGGAGCTTCATGAACACTTGGAACAGGTCAGAGATGCCGAGACTTTTTTGAGTTTTGCCCGGGCCCTGGCGGCAGACAAGTCAACAAGTAGTGATTGGGAGAACACGACGATAGAAGCGTTCCTGGATGGTGCTATCTCATGGGCGGAAAGTAGTGATTTCGGGTTGGATCAAGGGCTTCTGCCATCCAATCCGTGGCGGCAGTTCGCCGTTTTCTTGTACTGCGGCAAGATCTATGAGTGAGCTGTGTTAGCCAGATGGGCCACCTCTTGCAACAAATTGGGGGGGGGCTTGTGGACGTATGCTAATGGCCGAATTCTGCTATGCGCCAACGGCAGCTATGAGGTGGAAACATCTCTCGCGAATGGCTGCTATCGACCCAGAACTTGCATCCAGGTGGGAGCGGGCTTGCCCCGCGATTCTGACTATGGAAATTGTCTGTCATGCTGCCATGACGCTATCGCGGGACAAGCCCGCTCCCACCGTCTGAAGGCTGATTCTGGTCGATAGGTGCCTTTTGCGATAGCCAGATATCGGCCAACCGAGGAGCCACGCAACCCGTTAGCCCACCACTCAGTTTGAGGGACAAGCATTACGCTGACATTCATCCGCGCCTTATCTCCATTGCCATCGATTTTCCCCTTGCATTAAAATAAAATCCCATCGAAAAAACCGATACCCCTTCATGCGCTACTCCCCAGAAGCCCTCCAAGCCTTCGTAGAAGCCGCCGCCCTAGGCTCCTTCTCCGCCGCTGCCCGCAAACTGCGCAAAAGCCAATCCACCATCAGCGCCGCAATCGCCAACCTCGAAGCCGACCTCGGCGTCACCTTGTTCGACCGCCAAGCCCGTCAACCCATTCTCACCGAAGCCGGCCGCAAGGTGCTCGGCCACGTACAGGAGATCCTCGCCGCCAGCGAACGCCTGGACCAGCTGAGCATCCGCCTGGCGGACAAGGTCGAGCCGCGGCTGACCATCGTGTTTTCCGACATGCACCAGCTCAACCCGGACAACCGGGTGATGCAGCTGTTCGAGCAGCGCTACCAGGACATCGAGCTGGAATGCATGATCGCCGAGGCCGGTGATGTGCTGAACCTGCTGCAGAGCGGCCGCGCGCACTTGGGCATGCTCGCCGCGCAACCCGGTTACCCGCCGGATGTGGCCGCTACGCGGCTGGCGGCGCAGGCGCAGATGGGGATTTTTGTGGCGAGCAGTCACCCGCTGGCGCAGCTTGCGCAGCCGACCCAGGCGCACTTGGTCGGGCATCGGCAGTTGTACTTGAATACCTACACCGACAGTGTGAACAAACCCCAGGGGCGGGTGTGGTCGGCGCCGGATTATCTGATGCTGCTGGAGATGACCGAGGAGGGCTTTGGCTGGGCCGAGTTGCCCCACGGTCTGGTCAGGCAGTACGGCCATGGCCAGCTCACCGAGCTGAAACTGCGCGGCTGGCCGCGGCCAATCGCGGTGGATGTGGCCTGGTCGAAACTGACCCCGCCAGGGCCGGCGGGGTTGTGGTTGCTCGATCGGTTGCTGGAAAGCAGCTAGGCGCGGGCTCCGGCCCGTTCCAACAGCACCTGCATTTCCTTGTAACCCCTCTGCCGCGCATGCTGCAGCGGCGTCACGCCTTCACCATCGGCGAGGTTCACATCCGCCCCGGCCTTGATCAGCTCGCGCACGATCTCGACATGCCGCTGGCCGCCGTCGCCGAGGATGATCGCCTCAAGCAGGGCGGTCCAGTGCAGTTTGTTGACGTGATCAACCGCCACACCTGCGGCAATCAGCAGGCGCACGGTGTCGACGTGGCCGCGTTCGGCTGCCGGTATCAGCGCGGTGCCGCCGTAGCGGTTGGTGCTGGTGAGGTCGGCGCCGTGGGCCAGGGTCAGTTTTAGTATGTCGTTGTGGCCACGGGCGCCGGCGTACAGGTAGGGGCTGTCTTCGATGGAGTCCTTGGCGTTGACGTCGGCGCCGGCGTCGATCAGTACCTTGGCGGCTTCGACCTGGTTGTTGTGGGTGGCCAGCAGCAGCGGGGTACGGCCCATTTTGTCGCGGGCTTCACGGTTCGCGCCCTGGTCAAGCAGGCTGCGTACCTGTGCGGCCTGGCCTTGTTCGGCAGCGCTGCGCAGTTGGTTTTCGAGGGTGCCGCCGTCGGCGCTGGCGGTCAGCGAGGTGAGCATGGCAAATACCACGGCAAGGTGAGTGGACAGGCGTTCAAGGAGCATGGCAGTACCTCCTGGTGGGCGATTGCTCGCTGGGTCGGGCCATGTTAAAAGTCGGGCTCCTTATTTAGAAGTTAAATAAAAGCATGTCTGTCAGTGAAAAATCGAATAGGCCGCTGTTCGACCTCGACCTGTTGCGGGCGGTGGTGATGGTCAGCGACTGCGGCAGCTTTACCACGGCGGCGGCGCGCCTGCACTCGACCCAGTCGACGGTCAGCCAGAAGGTCCGCCGGCTGGAGGAGATGGTCGGGCACAAGCTGCTCGAACGTGGCAACCGCGACGTGCTGCCCACTGACGCCGGGCAGACGCTGCTCGGCTACGCCCGGCAGATGCTGGCCTACAACGATGAAATGCTCGAGGCGATGTCGGGCGCGACGGTGGCGGTGACCGTGCGCCTGGGCGTGCCGGAAGACTTTGCCGCCGGGCGCACCACCCATCTGCTCTCGACCTTCAACCGCAAGCATCCGCAGGTGAAGCTGGAGGTCACCAGTGGCCTGTGCCGAGACCTCAGCGCCAGCTACGACAACGGCGAGCTCGACCTGATCCTGCTCAAGCAGCGACGCAACAGCCGTGAGGCGGTGGCCTGCTGGCCGGAGAAGCTGCAATGGATCGACAGCGCGAAAAACCCCGCCTTCGACCAGGACCCGGTGCCGCTGGTGACCTTCCCGCCACGCGGCCTGTACCGCGACGACATGATCGGCGCCATCGAGCGCATGGGCCGCCGCTGGCGCATCAGTTTCACCAGCTCCAGCCTCAGCGGCCTGCAGGCGGCGGTGGCCAACGGCATGGGCATCAGCCTGCTGCCGCTGCGGGCGGTCACCGCCGAGCATTTGCAGCTGACCTCGGCCCACGGCCTGCCGTCGATCGATGCCATGGAGGTGGCGATCATTCATCGGCCGACCGCAGACGCCATGGTCAAGGAACTGGCCGCGGAGCTGGCGCGTACCCTGGCGAGCGAGTAAGGCCTGCATCGATCTGCGCCATGCTCAGGTGCGCGGTCTCGCGCAGCAGGTAAGAACACAACGCCAGCAGGGCCAGTGCGGCGGCGCCGTAGATCGCCACGCCGAGCGGGTTGTGGTCGGTGGCGATAAGGATCGCCGTGGCCACGCTGGAGGCCGTGCCACCGCCCAGTGCCGCGCCAATCTGGTAGCTGGCGGAGATCCCCGAGTAGCGCATCTCCCGTGGAAACTGCTCGCCGAGAAACGCCGGGATCGGCCCCTGGGTCGCGCCCATCAAGGCGCCGACGGCGGCATAGGCCAGCAGTGAAGTCAGCAGGTCGTGGCGGTTCACCAGCGGGAAGAAGGCGAACAGCCCCAAGGCCATGATCAGCGCGCCGAAGATCATCACGCTGCGCCGGCCATAGCGGTCGGAGAGCAAGCCGAACAGCGGCGCTGATATGACGATGGCAATCGACAGGGTCAGGTCGAACATCAGCGCATCGGTGCTGCCATAACCCACCTGGGTCGCATAGGCGAGAAAGAACGTGCTGCCGATATAGGCAATGGTGCAGTAGCCAAAGGCGATGCCGGTGCACAGCAGCAGCTCGCGCGGGCGCTGGCGCAGGGCTTCGGCCAGCGGCATCGGCCGCGGTTTTTTCGCCTGTGGCGGCTCGACCGCGACAATGCGCAGGCGCGCATACAGGCCGACGAACACCAGCGCGCCGCCGAGCCAGAAGGGGATGCGCCAGGCAAAGTCGGCGAGGTTGTCGCTCAGGGCGCTGACGATGGCAAACACCGCCGCACCAAGAATCCCGCCAACGCCGATGCCCATGCTGGTAAAGCTGCCCCACAGCCCGCGCCTTCCGGGTGGCGCTGCTTCGATGCCGAACAGCGCCGCGCCGCCCCATTCACCGCCAGCGGCAAAGCCCTGCACCAGGCGCAGCAGTACCAGCAGCAACGGCGCGTACACGCCGAGGGTGGCGTGGCCCGGCAGGCAGCCGATCAGCAGGGTGCTCAGGCCCATCAGCAGCAAGGTGGTGACCAGCACTTTCTGGCGCCCGACCTTGTCACCGAAATGGCCGAAGACAATGCCGCCGATGGGCCGGGCGAAGAAGCCCGAACCGAAGGCGGCGAAGGCCACCAGGGTGGCGGTCAGGCGGTCCATGTCCGGGAAGAACACCTGCGGGAACACCAGCGCTGCGGCGGTGCCGTAGATGACGAAATCATAGAACTCCAGGGCGGTGCCCAGCCCGGATACGCAGAAGGTCTTGGCGGCCGACCTTGGCAGCGCGCCGTTTGCAGTTTCCCCGATCATTGTTGTTGTTCTCGTGCAGTGGCTGGCGCACGCGTGCACACAAGGGCGGCGCCAGCGGGGGTGGATGGAAGGACTAGAAGCGTTCGAAGCCCTGGCTCGCCAGCACGCTCGGGTTGCCGGCGGTGTATTCGAGCTGGCAGTTTTGCGTGTCGATGGCGATGCTCAGCAGGGTTTCCCAGCGTTGGGTGTCGGGCTGGCTCAGGTCGGGGTGGAAGCAGATCGGCGCCTGGCCGCCCGCGCCGCCGCACATTGCCTGAGCCCGAACGCGCAGGTCGGCGCTGTTCATCGCGCCAACCACCTCGTCCAGGTGCTGCAGGCGGCCTTCGGTATCGGCGCGGTCGGCGCTGCGTTCACCCAGGGCCAGCTGCGGGTCGAGGAAGTGGTTGGTGTGCAGCAGCCAGCCATCTTCGCGAGGCAGTACCAGGCCGGTGTGGGCCGGGCTCATCTCGATGCTCACCGCCCGTGGGCTGCTGTCCTCGCGGGAGAACACCGTCAGCACGGTCGAGGCGCTGACCGGCGCCGAGCGCGCCAGCTCGATGGCTTCCTGCACGCTGCTGGCGTCTTCCAGCACCCGGCGGGCGATGGCATGCACCGGTACGCCGCCGCTGTCGTTGTCGCTGTGGTGATGGAGGATGTTGAAGTGCAGGCCGACGCCGGCGCTGTTGACGCCGATCTTGCCGAGCATGCCGAACTCGCTGAACTGCTTGACGGTCATGTCGTGCTCGGTGGTCAGTTGCAGCAGCAGGCCGTGGGGCGCCAGGCTGTCGTGCCAGTCCCAGGTTTGCAGGCTGCGCGGCAGTTGCGCGCCGGCCGGGGCGAACACCGTGGTCGAGCATTCACCGTGGGTGGCGGGCATGGCCGCGAGAATCTCGGTGCGCGCGTTCAGGCTTGCCAGTTGCCACAGCGGCAGGCCGGTGCCCTGGGCGATGCCGATGACTTCGGCGGCCAGCGCCGGGCTCCAGCTTTCCAGGGCCGCCAGGCTGCGCTCGCCAATGGCCTGGACCTGCGCACTGTCGATGCCGACCCGGGGGAAGAAGCCCAGGTACAGCGCGGTGGTGTGGCGGATCTGCTCGGCAAAGCGCTCACCGATTTCGCGCCCGCGGGCCAGCGGCTGGCGTTGTTCAGTGACGTGGGTGTGGATTTTCACAACAGCAACTCCAGAGGGGGAAGGCTTCAGCGCGCGGCGGCGCGCTGGTAAACGGATTTGCCGGCGAACCAGGTCTGCAGCACCTGGGTGTCGCGCAGGTGCTCGGTATCGGCATGGAAGATGTCGCGGTCGACCAGCACCAGGTCGGCCTGCTTGCCCGGTTCCAGCGAGCCGATCTGCTGCTCCAGGCGCAGGGCGCGGGCGGCGTTGACGGTGTAGGCGCGCAGCATGCTGTCGAGGTCGATGGCCTCTTCGGCGTTGAGCACGCCTTTCGGGCCCTTGCGGCTGACCGCCTGGTAAATGGCTTGCCACGGGTTGGGGGTGGTGATCGGCCAGTCGCTGGCACCGGCGATGGTCGCGCCGTTTTTCAGCAGCGAGCGCGCCGGGTATTGGTAGTGGTAGGCCATGGCGCTGACGTAGGGCTGGAGCAGGTCGGTGGCCAGCTCATCGGCGCTGGCCCAGTACAGCTGCATCGAGGCGATCACATCCAGCGGCTTGAAGCGGGCGAACTCTTTCGGGTTGACCATCTGCAGGTGGGTGATCGAGTGCGCCACGCCGCTCTGGCGATGCTGGCGCGCCTGCTCGAAGGCATTGAGCGATTCACGCACGGCACGGTCGCCGATGGCATGCACGTGCACCAGCCAGCCACGGGCATCGGCGGCGTCGACCAGTTCACCGAAATGCGCCGGGTCGATCAGCAAATCGCCGGTCTTTTTCGAGTTCTTGTAGGGCTCAAGCAGGGCGGCGGTCTGCGCCGGAAACTCGGCCACGCCGTCGGCGAACACCTTGATCCCGGGAATGCTCAGGTTGGGCACGCCCTGGAACTGCGCGCGCACCTTGGCCAGCTCATCGAGGTCGGCGGGTTTGGCTTTCGAGTCGGCCACCAGCAGGGCGGCGACGTGCTGGTTGAGCTCGCCGTTGTGGGCCAGTTGCTTGTAGATCGGCAGCACGCCGAGCGAGGTATTGGTTAGCGTCACGCCCGGCGCATCGTTGGCGGTCGGGTCCATCCAGGCGGTAATGCCCAGGCTGTGGTAGTAGGCGATGGCTTCGCGGCCGGCGTCCAGCAGTTGCTCGGTGGGCACCGGCGGCAGGTGGTCGATCACCTGGTAGAGCACGCCTTCGGCGAGAAAACCTGCGTCTTTGCCACCGGTGGTGATCCCGGCGCGGGCGAGCATGGCGTCGTTGGCCCAGCCGGTGTGGTAGTCCCAGCCGATCAGCAGGATTGGTTGCCGGGCCCATTCACCCTTGTTGAAGCGCTGCTGGAACTGCTCGAGCTGGCCCCAGTAGGCCGAAGGCAGGCCGCCGAGGGTGAGGATGTCGCCACGTCGCGCAGTGCCGTCGCTGGCGGCGCTGCGCAGGCGCTGCTCAAGCTGGTCGAAGCTCAGTAGCTGGCCGTCGAGGTTGGCCTGGCGGCGCTGCAGGCCACCGCGCAGGGCATGGGCGTGGGAGTCGATAAAGCCGGGCAGCAGCACCTGCTGCTGCAGGTCGATCAGCTGGGTGCTGGCCTGTTTCAGGCGCAGCACCTGGGCGTCGGAGCCGACGGCGAGGATCTTGCCGTTCTCGATGGCCACGGCCTGTTGCAGCGGCTGGCCGGCAACGGCGGTGTAGACCTTGCCGCCATGCAGGATCAGTTCCGGGGCGGCGATAGTTTCTGCTGAGGAAATAACCAGGGCGCTGCAGAGCAGGGTGGGGAGCAACCGTTTCATGGGTCTGCCTTAAATTATTATTGGCGTTGCGCTAGATTATCCAGGCCCTGGCGGATTGATCATGCTCGGTTCTTACATAACTTTTGTGCCTGTCGGGAATAAATGAATGGATAAAATGACCGCGCTGACCATGTTCGTCGCGGCGGCGGACCACGGCGGTTTCAGCCGCGCCGCCGAGCACCTGGGCAAAACCCCGTCGGCCATCACCAAGGCCATTGCCCAGCTGGAAAGCGAGCTGGGTACCCTATTGTTCGAGCGTACTACTCGACGCATGGCCCTGACCGAAGCCGGGCAGATCTACCTGGAGGGCGCGCGTCAGGCGCTGATGCAGTTGCAGCTGGCCGGCGAAGAGGTCGACCAGTTGCAGCACGCACTGCGCGGCAGCCTGCGCATCACCGCACCGCCTGCCTTCGGCCCGGCGTTCCTCAGCCAGGTGTGCTCACGCTTCATGGCCGAGTACCCGCAGGTGCGCCTGGAGGTGGACCTCAACGACAACAACGATGACCTGGTGGACGGCGGCTATGACCTAGCCCTGCGCGACGGCCCCACCGACCTGCCGGAGCTGATCGCCCAGCCACTGCTGGAAAACCGCGTGATGCTCTGCGCCAGCCCCGCGTACCTGGCGCGCAAGGGCATGGACGTGACCCTGGACAACTACGCCCAGCATGACTGGCTGATCCTCCGTCACCCGCAGCTCAGCCGCAGCTTCTGGTGGGTGGAGAGCGAAGGGCAGAGCATTCGCCTGCGCCAGCCGGTGCCGCGCCTGGCCAGCGACAACTACGACCTGCTGCTGACCTGCCTGCTCGAAGGCCAGGGCGTGCAATTCGTGCCGCATTGGAGCGCTGCGCCGTACCTTGAGCGCGGCGAACTGGTGGAGTTGATGGCCGGGCTGTGGCGAGCCCAGAGTGCGTTCGGGCCCTGGGTGCATGTGCTGTACCTGCCGCACCGGCGCAATACCCGCAAGGTGCGGGTATTTATCGACGCGCTTAAAGCGTACCTGCAGGCTGCTCGCTCTGCAGCCATCTAGCAGGCTGGTACAGGTGCACGCGATTACGGCCCTGGTGCTTGGCGGCATACAGGGCGTTGTCGGCCTTGGACAGCAAGCGCGAAAGGTCGTGTTCGCCAGGGCCGCTGGCGCCGACGATGCCGATGCTGACGCTGAGGAATCCCGGTTCCAGCATCGGTAGCGCGTAGAAGCTTTCACAGATGCGTTGCGCTACCTGCTGCGCCGTCTGCGCGTCGGTATTGGCCAGCAGGCAGGCGAACTCTTCACCGCCGATACGGGCGAAGACATCCTCCTGACGCACGCTGTTGCGGGTGACCTGGGCGAAGGCGATCAGCGCCTGGTCGCCGGTCTGGTGGCCGTGGGTATCGTTGAGGCGCTTGAAGTGATCGAGGTCGCACAGCAGCAAAGCCACCGGCTCGCCACGGCGGGCGCAGTCGGCCAACAGCTTTTCGCCACGGGACATGAAGGCGCGGCGGTTGCCGACGCCGGTCAACGGGTCGGCATAGGCGGCGGCCTTGAATTTCAGCTCGGTGCGCTCGCGGACCATGGCCAGGGTCACGTAGGCGATGCCGATGGCGTAGAGCATCGACTCAAACAGCATGAACGAGAAGAAACCGGTGCCGCGGCCGTTGCTGGTGATCGCCTGGTCCAGCGACACGCCGTGGTCGGCAACGGTACGCACGCAGTAGAAACCGGTGTGCACCAGCATCAGCAGCAGCGCTGGCAGGTAGGAGACTTCAAGCTGCTGGCGGCTGCGCCACAGTTCAAAGATCGACAGGCCGCCATACGTCGCCGCCAGCATCGAATACACCGTCACCCGCAGGCCCAGGTCGTCGTAGAAACCCGGCATCAGCCCCCACAGCGACCAGAACAGTGCGCCGGCCAGGATCCCCGGCAGGTGCGGCGGGCGGCCGGTAAACACACGCATGGCGGTCCAGTTCAGCGCCGCGCCGAGCAGCAGGACAATGTTGCCCAGCACCAGGGCGATAAAGTCGGGGGTCAGGCCGCGCAGGCTGATCAGGGTCACGCCGCAGGCGGCGAGCAGGAGCATGCTGCCCAGGTAGCCGAGGGTCCGCTCGCGTACGCCGCGGCTCCAGGCATGCAGGGTCAGCAGGCCCATCAGGGCAAAGATGAAAATGGCCACCAGCAACAGGGTCGGGATGCTCAGCAGCAAGGGTATCGCTCTCCGCTCATGGCCGGGTGGCCAACCGGCCAGCGCCGGTTTTCAGCGGCATGCTAGCCGAGCAGGTGCCACTTTGCCAGCCGCTCGCTGCCTTCAGGACAGGCTTCGGTTATGCTGCTGGCCGATCCTCAATCGGCGGACCACCCATGCCCAGACTGCCTTCGCTGACCGCCTTGCGCACCTTCGAGTGCGCCGCCCGCCACGGTCATTTCGGCCGCGCCGCCGCCGAGCTGTGCGTCACCGACAGCGCCGTAAGCCATCAGATTCGCCAGCTCGAAGAGCAACTGGGCGTTGCGCTGTTCGTCCGCGAAGGCCGCCAGGTGCGCCTGACCAGCGAGGCGGGGCGCCTGCTCCAGCATTTGCAGCAGGCCTTCGAGCTGATCGGCAAGGCCTGCGACGAGCTGCGCGACCCGGCCTCCCAGGCGGTGCTGCGCCTGGCCGTGACCGCCGAGCTTGCGCAAAAGTGGCTGGTGGCGCGCCTGGCCGATTTCAGCAGCCGCTACCCGCATATCACCCTGCACCTGCACGAGCAGCCGATCGATGCCGGGGCGCCGGCCGCCGATATCGACCTGGCGATCACCTATGGCACCAGTTCGGTGGATGCCAGCACCCACTTCGTCCGGCCTTTGCCGCTGTTGCAGTTCTTTCCGGTGTGCAGCCCCGGGCTGTTCAACCTCGGCGGCCTCAAGCGCCCGCGCGACCTGGTGCGCCACTGCCTGCTGCACGACGACCAGGACGGCAAGACCTGGACCGCCTGGCTCGCCACCCACGCCGAGGATGCCCAGCCCGGGCGCCAGCTGTACTTCCCTCATGCAGCTTTGGCCCTTGAGGCGGCGGCCTTGGGGCAGGGCGTGGCCATGGGCGACAACCTGACCTGCCAGGCCGACCTGGTCAGTGGCCGCCTGGTGCGGCCTTTCAACGCCAGCGTCACCGCGCTGGGGCAATACGCGCTGGTGTGCGAGCGGCTGCGCCTGGAGCGCGGCGCGGTGGCCGATTTCATAGAATGGTTCACCACTCAGATCGCCGAACCGTGAATTGAATTCATCAATCGCTTAGATTTCATCGTTGGAAGCCTTGGCCCGGGCGGCGTAGCGTGCAGCTATCCCCACCCACCGCAGAGGTTGCTCATGGCGCGTTCACTTACCACCACTCCCAAGGCCGATGGTTTCCGCTTGCCCGGCGAATTCGAGCACAAGGCCGGTTGCTGGCTGGGCTGGCCGGAGCGCCCGGACGTCTGGCGCAACGGCGCAAAGCCTGCGCAGAAAGTCTGGGTCGAGATCGTCAGCGCCATCGCCTCCAGCGAGCCGGTCACCGTCTGCGCCTCCGCCGCCCAGTACGCCAACGCCCGGCGCCTGCTGCCGCCGCAGGTACGGGTGGTGGAAATGACCTGCAACGACACCTGGTTCCGCGACAGCGGCGCGGTGTTCGTGGTCAACGATGCCCGCGGCGAAGTGCGCGGCGTCGACTTCGAGTTCAACGCCTACGGCGGCCTTGATGGCGGCCTGTACTACCCCTGGGACAAGGACGACCAGATCGCCCAGAAGATCCTCGAAATCGAGAACCTCGACCGCTACCGTGCGCCGCTGATTGCCGAACTCGGCGGAATCCAGAGCGACGGCCAGGGCAGCCTGCTGACCACCGAACAGTGCCTGCTCAACCGCAACCGCAACGCCCACCTGGGCAAGGCTGAAGTGACCCGCCGCCTGGAGGATTACCTCGGCGCCGAGCAGGTGATCTGGCTGCCGCGCGGCTGCAAGTTCGACGAAACCGACGGCCACGTCGACGACCTGGCCTGCTTCGTACGGCCCGGCGAAGTGGTGCTGCAATGGACCGACAACCGTGACGACCCGCAGTGGGAAATCTACCAGGAGGCCTACGACATCCTGCGCAGCACCCGCGACAGCCGCGGCCGCGAGCTCAAGGTGCACAAGCTGCCGCAGCCGGATGTACTGGAATGGACCGCCGAAGAAGCCGCCGGCCTCGACCAGGTCGACGGCACCCACCTGCGCCAGGCCGGGACCAGGATCTGCGCGTCGTACATCAACTACTACGCCGGCAACTCGGCGATCGTCGTGCCGCTGTTTGGCGACCGTAACGACCAGGTGGCCCAGGCGACCCTGGCCGAGCTGTTCCCTGGCCATCGCATCATCGGCATCGACAACTCGCGGGAAATCCTCCTGGGCGGTGGCAACGTTGCCTGCATCACCATGCCGCAATACGCCGGAGCAAAAATCTCATGAGCCTGCGCGCCTGTGGCCTGGCCGTAGCGCTGGCGTGCGGTATGACGCAGGCGCTGGCTGCCAGCAATGAGCAGCCGACGGTCAACCTGTACATCTGGGGCGAGTACCTGGCCCCGGATACCCTGAGCAACTTCGAAAAAAGCACCGGTATCCGCGTGGTGGCCGACCACTTCGACTCGCTGGAAACCGTGGAGACCAAACTGCTGACCGGGCGCAGCGGCTACGACCTGGTGCTGACCGCCGGCCAGCACCTGTCGCGGGCGATCAGCAGCGGCGCCCTGCAGCCGCTGGACAAAGCCCGCCTGCCGCACCTGGCCGGCATCGGCGAAGAGTTCCGCCAGCACATGGCGGTGTACGACCCGGGCAATCGCTATGCCGGCACCTATGCCTGGGGCACCACCGGCTTCGGTTACCAGCAGCAGGCCCTGGCGGCGCGCCTGCCCGAGGCGCCGACCGACAGTTGGGCGATGCTGTTCGATCCCGAAGTGGTATCGAAGTTTGCCAGCTGCGGGGTGAGCCTGCTCAACGACCCCAACGAGGTGTTCGCCGCCGCCATGCGCTACCTGGGCCTGGACATCAACCAGCAACGCGTCGAGGACTTGCGCCAGGCCGAGGCCCTGTTGCAGAAGGTGCGGCCGTACATCCGCTACTTCGACAACGATCGCAACATCAACGACCTGGCCAATGGAGAGACCTGCCTGGCGATGTCGTGGAACGGCAACGTCGCTATCGCCCAAAACCAGGCGCGCCAGGCCAACAAGGCCATCGACCTGACCTTCAGCATCCCCCGCGAGGGCACGCTGATCTGGCTCGATGCCCTGGTGATCCCCAAGGACGCGCCGCACCCGGAAGCTGCCCTGGCCTTGATGGACTACCTGATGCGCCCGGAGGTGATCGCGCCGATCACCGACAATATCCAGTACGCCAATGCCATCACTGCGGCCGATGCCCTGGTCGATCCGGCGATACGCAACGCTCCCGGCACCTATCCGCCCGCCGAGGTGCGGGCGCGCCTGTACAGCAAGAACGACAACAGCAAAGCCTTCAACCGCGAGCTGACCCGCGCCTTCAGCCGGCTCAAATCGGGGACCTGAAGCACGCCAAGATGCGCGGGTGCGCCACATTGTTGCGCCCGCGCGTCGCGGCGATTGTGGCACTTGCCGGCGTGCGGTATGAGTAGCCCACTCCCGCCGCCCAAGAGCGGGAGATCACAAGGAACGCCCCGAATGCCTCAGCTCAAGAACGCGATCTCCCTGGCCTTGCTGTTGCTGGCCACGCCCCTGGTCCATGCGCAGACCGCCAACCCCGAAGCCGCCGTGCGCTCCAACCTGCTGGTCGATGCGGTGGCCTGGCGCCAGACCGCGGCGGAATTCCGCGCGCTGTACTACCAGGGTTTCAACGTCGCCAAGGCGCGTCTGGACCAGGCCCTGGCCAACCAGAAGCCGGGCGACAAGAAGCCTGCGATCATCAGCGATATCGACGACACCATCCTCAGCAGCAACACCTACTGGGGCTTTCTGATCGGCCAGGACAAGGAGTTTTTCGATGATGCGGTGTGGGACCGCTGGGTCGCCGCCAATGGCCCGACCCTGACCCCGGGGGCGCTGGAGTTTCTTGACTACGCCAAGTCCCGTGGCGTGGAGATCTTCTACGTCTCGAGCCGCGACCAGGGCGACAAGACTTACGAGTACGCGCTCAACAACCTGCGCGCGCTCAAGGTGCCGTACGCCGACGAAGCCCACGTGACCATCCTGCGCGAAAGCTCGAACAAGGAGCCGGCGCAGCACAAGATCGCCGAGCAGTACAACGTGCTGCTGATGCTCGGTGACAACCTCAACGATTTCGAGCGCAGCTTCTATGTCGACAACGTCGACCAGCGTGCCCAGCTGGTGGACGCCAGCCGCAGCAAGTTCGGTGGCCAGTACATCATCTTCCCCAACCCCACCGACGGCCATTGGCTCAAGGCCATTTTTGGCGAGTCGGAGCCCGCCGATACTCCGGCCAACCGGGCGAAATTCCGCGAGGCAGCAGAGCAGGGCGCCTGGAAACCGGCCAGCTGATTCACCGAAGCCATAAACAAAAAATCCCGCAGGCCGTGTGGCCTGCGGGATTTTTCATGCAACCGTGAAACTTAGCGCTGTGGGTTGAGCACCAGGTTCATGTGACGGTTTACATCTTTGTACAGCAGGTAGCGGAACGGGCCCGGGCCGCCGGAGTAGCAAGCTTGCGGGCAGAAGGCGCGCAGCCACATGAAGTCGCCGGCTTCCACCTCGACCCAGTCCTGGTTCAGGCGATAAACGGCTTTACCTTCCAGCACGTACAGGCCGTGTTCCATGACGTGGGTTTCAGCGAACGGAATCACGCCGCCCGGCTGGAAGGTGACGATGTTGACGTGCATGTCGTGACGCATGTCGGCCATGTCGACGAAGCGGGTGGTGACCCAGGCGCCATCGGTGCCCGGCATCGGGATCGGCGCGATGTCTTTTTCGTTGGTGACGAACGCTTCCGGCAGGGCCAGGCCTTCAACCACCTGGTAGTGCTTGCGGATCCAGTGGAAGGTGACGTTCTTGGCGCTGTTGTTGCGCAGGCTCCACTCGGCGGCCGGTGGAATGAAGGCGTAGCCGCCTTCTTTCAGGGTGTATGGCTTGCCCTGCAGGGTGATGTCGATTTCGCCTTCGACCACGAACAGTACCGCTTCGGCATTCTTGTCCAGTTCAGGGCGCTCGCTGCCGCCTTCCGGCGCCACTTCGACGATGTACTGCGAGAAGGTCTCGGAGAAACCGGTCAGCGGGCGGGCGATGACCCACATGCGCATCTTGTCCCAGAACGGCAGGTGACTGGTGACGATGTCACGCATCACGCCTTTGGGGATGACCGCGTAGGCCTCGGTGAACATGGCACGGTCGGTCAGCAGTTCGGTCTGCGCCGGATGGCCGCCGTGGGGAGCGTAGTAATTGGACTTCGACATGGAACACCTTCTGTCGTTGTTGTTCTGGGGTTTTGTGTTGCATCGCCCGGGTGTTGCCCTGGGCGATTGTCTTTCTCTGCGGCGTAAGCCGGCAGAAATGTGTTGGGTCAGCCGCTGCGCACCTCGAAGTGCAGCGCCGGCGCGGGTGCAATCAGCTGGCCGCGGCGTACCAGGCGCCGCTCGGCCGGCGCGGCGGCGACCGCGGCGGCGCCGTTGTCGGCCTTGAGCACGATGAAGGTCGCCTCGTTGCCGACCTTCAGACCGTAGTCGCTTTTGCCCAGCACTGCTGCGCCGGCCGTGGTGGCCATGGTCAGTGCCACATTCAATTCTTCATCACTGTAGAAGCCCGAGCGGTAGCCGATCAGCATGGCGCGCTGGAGCATGTCGGCGTTGCCGTAGGGCCACCAGGCATCGCGGATATTGTCGTTGCCGGCGAACACGTTCACCCCGGCGGCGCGCAGGCGCAAAATCGGCGGGAAGCCATGATCGCCCGGGGCGTTGGTCATGATTGCCACCCCGGCGTCGGCGAGGGTGGCGGCGGTGCGCGCCACTACCTCGTCGTCGACCTGGCCCAGGGCATAGGCATGGCTGACTGCGACCCGGCCATTGAGACCGGCGGCGCGGGTGCGGGCGGCGATCCGTTGCAGCTGTTCGATGCCTTGCAGGCCGGGCTCGTGCAGGTGGATGTCGATCTTCACAGCATGGCGCTCGGCAATGCCGAAGACCACATCGAGCTGACCGTCGGCGTCGCCGTCGAGGGTGGTGGGGTCGATACCGCCAATCACGTCGGCGCCTTCACGGATCGCCGCATCGAGCACATCGGCGGTGCCTGGGCAGGACATCACACCGGCTTGCGGGAACGCCACCAGCTCGATATCGACGATGCCGCGCCATTTCTCGCGCGCCTCCAGCACCGCTTGCAGGTTGCGCAGGCCGGTGGTGGCGTCGACGTCGACATGGCTGCGCATGGCCACGGTGCCGAACGACACCGCCTGGCGGATCAGTGCCTCGGCACGCTCGAGCATCGGCGGGGCAGCGGCCAGTTCACGCTTTTCGATGGCCAGGCGTTCACGCAGGCTGCTGACCGCTTGATGCGGGTGCCAGCGGTCGCCGACAAAGCTCTTGTCCAGATGGATGTGACCGTCAACCAAACCGGGCAGCACCAGGTGTCCTGCCAGGTCGATGACCTCGGCGCCTGCGCTGGCCGGACGTTCGCGGCCCAGGCTGACAATGCGCCCGTCGGCAACCGCGAGGTTGAGCAGGCTGCCATCGGCAGCAACAGCGTTGACGAATACACGATCGATCATTTCACAGCCCTTTGCCTACTACTGATTCACACCCTATAGAAAGACTGTACCTATCCACAAATTAAATATTGGAATCGGTTGCAGTGGATTTCTGAATGCGAACCCTGGCCTGGCGCTGATTCAGCCCAGCAGGTGCTTGAGCGGGTGATAGTCGGCCTTGAGCGTTTGCGTGGCCTTGAGAATCGCCTCTTCGATGCCGCGCAGGTGAGTGCACACCAGCTCGATGGCCGCGGCCTGGTCACCGGCTTCGATGAAGCCCAGCAGGCGCAGGTGCTCGTTGCCGCGGCAGGCCTCATGGCGCTCGTCATCCAGGGTCGAGGCGTACAGCGAGCCACGTTCGATCAGCTTGCGGAACCAGTCGAGCAGCACCGGGTTGTCGAGCACTTCGGCCAGGCGCAGGTGGAACTCGCCGAGCAGGTTGACGTAGCGCCCATGGTCGCCAGCGTCGGCGGCGGCTTCTTCTTCGGCAACATGCTGGTGCAGCGGTGCGAGGATGTCGGGGTCGGCGCGTCGGCACAGCTCGGTGACGATGCCGATTTCGATCAGCCGACGGGTTTCGAACACCGAGCGGATGTCATCGTCGCTGGGCAGTGATACCCAGGCGCCCTTGTTCAGTTCGGTGGACACCAGGCCGTCGGCTTCCAGTTGCTTGAGCGCTGCGCGCACCGAGGTGCGGCTGACCTTGAACAGCTCGGCCAACGACGACTCGCCCAGCTTCATGCCGGGGCGCAGGGTGCGTTTTCTGATGGCCTCGTGAACCCCTTGGTAGACGCGCTCTACCGTCGATGCGGGGTGTTTTTCCGTCATTACCAGCTCCGATATGCCTTGACCTTATAAGCATGCCGTAAATGTGGGCTGCTGTGCACCACTGTGTGGCAGATGAACCTGTGGGAGCTGCTTGCACCCAATCCTGTGGGAGCCGGCCTTGCCGGCGATTGGTTCAGGCAAAACCTGATGTGCTGAATGTACTGGCTTCATCGCGGGTCAAGCCCGCTCCTACAGTATTGAGTGGGTACATATATTGCTGGTTGTGTGTACTTGAGTAGCGTTCAAGTGGATACATGTTTCCTGCCTCGTTACCTGATTTCTCAATTTTCTCCCTCTGGCGTTTGACCGTTTGGTCAGCTTAATCAGCCTTTCAGCAACCCAGCAAAAAAAATTACCGGATAAAAATCAAATGGATAACTGCCTGCAACGCAGCAGGCAGGTTCGCCGCTGACTGCCCTTTGGCACACATATTGTTCGTCGAAAATCGTAATACAAAAATTGTATGCAATATTTGTATGCATCGGCGCAGGGCAGCGCCAACACTGCGGTCCCACTCTTCAAATCCAACAATAATTCGCTGCAGCACCTTCATTCAGGCGCTGCAGAAGGAGCCCGGGGAACATGCAATTGGATACTTCCAACCCGCTGCAAACCTCCTACCTGCCACCGCAGGCCGCGCCGGTCGAGCAGGGGGCCCTGAGCCCCCGACTGCACAACGCCGACCTTGCGCCGACCAAGGCTGAAGGCCGGCGTTGGGGCGGTTACAGCATTTTTGCCTTGTGGACCAACGATGTGCACAACATCGCCAACTATTCCTTCGCCATGGGCCTGTTCGCCCTCGGCCTGTCCGGCTGGCAGATGCTTGCGGCGCTGAGCATCGGTGCCGTGCTGGTGTACTTCTTCATGAACCTCTCGGGTTACATGGGGCAGAAAACCGGGGTGCCGTTCCCGGTGATCAGCCGCATGAGTTTCGGCATCTACGGTGCGCAGTTGCCGGCCATCATCCGCGCGGTGATCGCCATCGCCTGGTTCGGCATCCAGACCTACCTGGCCTCGGTGGTGTTGCGGGTGCTGCTGGTGGCGGTGTCGCCCGACCTGGCACGCTTCGACCATGACGCGATCCTCGGCCTGTCCAGCCTCGGCTGGGCGAGTTTTATCGCCATCTGGCTGGTGCAGTTGGTGATCCTCACCTTCGGCATGGAGATGGTGCGCAAGTACGAATCTTTCGCCGGGCCGGTGATTCTTTCCACCGTGCTGATCCTGGCGGTGTGGATGTACCTGCGGGTCGATGGGAACCTGGCCTGGTCGGTCGGCGAGCCGCTGACCGGGTGGGCGATGTGGACCCAGGTGTTTGCCGGTGGCGCGCTGTGGCTGGCGATCTACGGCACGCTGATCCTCAACTTCTGCGACTTCGCCCGTTCGGCGCCGTGCCGCAAGACCATCCGCATCGGTAACTTCTGGGGCCTGCCGGTGAATATCCTGGTGTTTGCGGTGATCAGCTTCGTGCTGGCCGGGGCGCAGTTCAGCATCGATGGCCGGGTGATCGACAGCCCGACCCAGATCGTTGCCGCGATCCCCGACAAGACCTTCCTGGTGCTCGGTTGCCTGGCCTTTCTGATCGTCACCGTGGCGGTGAACATCATGGCCAATTTCGTTGCGCCTGCGTTCGTGTTGTCGAGCCTGGCGCCGAGCCGCCTGAACTTTCGCCGCGCAGGATTGATCAGCGCCACCCTGGCGGTGCTGATCCTGCCCTGGAACCTCTACAACAGCCCGCTGGTGATCGTTTACTTCCTCTCCGGCCTGGGCGCGCTGCTGGGGCCGCTGTACGGGATCATCATGGTCGACTACTGGTTGATCCGCAAAGCCCAGGTGCATGTGCCCGACCTCTACAGCGAAGCGGCCAGCGGCACCTACCACTACACCCGCGGGGTCAACTACAAGGCGGTGGCCGCCCTGGTGCCCTCGGCCATTGCCGCCGTGGTGCTGTCGCTGGTGCCGGCCTTCAGCGCCCTGACGCCGTTCTCCTGGTTCTTCGGCGCCGCCATTGCCGGCGGCGTGTACTACCTGATCTCCGATCGCAACAAACACTACGTGGACTGTTCCGGCGAGCACTTTGCCGTCGACAGCGCCCAGCACTGAGTTCTGCACAAGGAATACCGCAATGAGAATTTTGGTCGTAAACGTCAACACCACGGTGTCGATCACCGACGCCATCGCCCGCCAGGCGCGCAGCGTGGCTTCGCCAGGCACCGAGATCGTCGGCCTGACCCCGCGCTTTGGCGCAGAATCGGTGGAGGGTAATTTCGAGAGTTACCTGGCGGCAGTGGCGGTGATGGAGCGGGTGCTCAGTTATGACCAGCCGTTCGATGCGGTGATCCAGGCCGGGTACGGCGAGCACGGGCGCGAAGGCTTGCAGGAGTTGCTCAATGTGCCGGTGGTGGACATCACCGAGGCGGCGGCCAGCCTCGCCATGTTGCTGGGCCATCGCTATTCGGTGGTGACCACCCTGGATCGCACCGTGCCGCTGATCGAAGACCGCCTGAAACTGGCCGGGCTGGACAGCCGTTGCGCTTCGGTGCGTGCCAGTGGCCTGGCGGTGCTGGAGCTGGAAGAAGACCCGGAGCGGGCCATCGAGTCAGTGGTGCGTGAAGCCGAGGAGGCCGTGCAGTTCGACAAGGCCGAGGTCATTTGCCTGGGCTGTGGCGGCATGGTCGGGCTGGAGGAACGGATCCAGGCGCGCACCGGGGTGCCGGTGGTGGACGGGGTGACGGCGGCGGTGGCGTTGGCGGAGTCGTTGGTGCGCTTGAAGTTGAGTACGTCGAAGGTGCGCACTTATGCGCCGCCGCGGCAGAAGCAGATTCTGGGGTGGCCTCGGGCGTTGTTGGGGTGAATTGACTTTGCCGTCCGCGGCGGCCTCATCGCCGGCCAGGCCGGCTCCCACAGAGGCTGGCGTCATGGGGACTCTGTGGGAGCTGGCCTTGCCAGCGATCGACCGCGCAGCGGTCGGCTTTTTCATTCAGCGGTGTTTGTGCTTACGCTTGTGCTTGTGTTTATGCCCACCGGAATCGTGACGGTTATCGTCGGCGATGTTGTTGCCCAGGGCACCACCGGCCGCGCCACCCAGGCCGGCGCCGATGGTCGAGCCGGTACGACCGCCCAACTGGTTACCGATCACCGAGCCACCCGCCGAACCCAGGCCGCCGCCAATCGCGGCCTCGGTACGGTTGCCCTTGCGCGCACCGACGGCGCTGCCAGCTGCGCCGCCAACACCCGCGCCAATGGCTGCACCAGTGCTGCCGCCGATCTGCTGACCGACCACGTTACCCAACGTCCCGCCGAGGCCACCGCCAATGGCGGCAGTACCATCCCCGGCAGCCATGGCGCCCTGGGAGAGCAGGATACCCAGCGTCAATGCAGGTAATGAGATACGCATGTTGTTAGCCTCAAGAAATACGGGGGTTAGGGGAGCAGCAGGGTAAATCAATCGTCATCATCATCGTCGTCACGGTCGCGACGGCGGTCGTGGTCGTAGTTGCGGTAGCGGTCGTCATCGCGGTAGCGCTTGTACTTGCGATGGTCGTGATCGTCGCGGTCATCCCAGTCGCGGGAGTAACGATGGTCACGGTCGCCACGGCGGTAATCGTCGCGGTCGTAATCGTGGTAGTAGCAGCCAGAGGCGGCCAGTACGCTGGCGATCACGGCGATTTGCGTCAGCTGTTTCAGCACTGAGGGTCCTTGATCCGCAGAGCGGTAGGGAAGGTATTAGCTCAGACTGTGTTTCCGGGATTTTGTTTCCGGATGGGCGTTGTAATTTGCGGCAACAAAAAAGGCCCACCGGAGTGGGCCAAACGTTCTGAAGGGAGGACGCTCAGGATAAAACCTGGCCGGTTAAGCCGTCGTTAAGGGCGGGCAGGGTCTATAATTCTTTCGATTTACCCGTCTTGCCTACCACATCCCGCCCCGGGTCGGTGCCGCCATGCCTGCAGAGAATGAGCCGCTTCCTGCGTCGCAGATCCTCTTCGACGATGCTGATTGCGGTTTATTGCTGACCGCCGAAAACGGTCAGATCGAGCGGGTCAACCTGACCTTCTGCCGCTGGATCGGCTATCACCGCGACGAACTGCTGGGCCGCCCCATTCAAAGCCTGATGAGCCTGGATGCGCGCACCTTTCACCAGGCCTACTGGCTGCCGTTGCTGCAAATCCAGGGCTCGGTGGTCGATGTCAAATTCGACCTGATGCACCATGATGGCTACACCTTGCCGATGATGCTCAGCGCCATCAGTTGCGAGCACGACAGTGGCGTCTTTCACGAACTGGCGCTGTTCAGGGCCGAAGGCCGCCCGCGCTACGAGCGGGCGCTGCTCAACGCGCGCATGCTTGCCGAACAGCACCTGGCCAAACACCTGAAAACCCGGCGTGCCCTGGACATCGCCCAGGGCAAGTTGCGCGTCATTCATGCCGCGACCGAGAACCGCGCGTTGTTTGCCGAGCAAATGGTCGGCATCGTCAGCCACGACCTGCGCAACCCCCTGGCGGCGATCAAGATGGCGGCAGACCTGCTCGGGCGTGGCCTGCTGGATGCCAAGCAGACCCAGGTGCTGGGCCATATCACCCATTCGGCGGACCGGGCGCAACGGTTGGTGGCTGATTTGCTCGATTTCACCCTGGTGCAGGTCGGGCGCGGTATCGCCGTGAGCGTGCAGCCCGTGCGCCTGCACGCGCTGATCGGCCAGTGCCTGGAAGAACTACGCCTGGTGTTTCCCGGCCATCGGCTGATTCATCAGGCGCTGGGTGACGGCGAGTTCATCGCCGACAGTGATCGGCTCTACCAGTTGGTCGGTAACCTGGTGGCCAACGCCATGGCCTACGGCGCGCCGGGCAGCGAGGTCAGTGTCAGTTCGAGCTTCGAGGACGACCGGGTGTTGCTGTCGGTGCACAACCACGGCACGCCGATTCCGCCGGAGCTGCTGGATAACCTGTTCGAGCCGATGATCCGCGGCAGCCATGACAATGCCGAGCTGCGCAGCGTCGGATTGGGGTTGTTCATCGTGCGCGAGATCGTCCGTGCCCATGGTGGCGAGGTGGTGGTCAGTTCATCCGCGCAGGCGGGCACCACCTTTACCGTGACGTTTCCGCGAAGTTGACAGGCGCCCGCATCTGGGCCAAGTTGGCCGCCTTCAAGCCTGACCTCGGTCGGGCTTTTGTTTTTTCGGGCAGGGATGTCGATCGTGAAGTTTCTCAAGAAAGCCGTGTGGTTTGTCCTGTGCATCACCTCTGGCATTGTCATGGGCACCGGGCTGTTCCAGTTCGTCGGGCCTGGCGGCAACACCGACCTGGGTGCGATGCTGGTGATGATCGCGTTTTTCATGGGCTATTTTCTGCGCCCGCAACGAGCGGCGCGGGTGGTGCGCTGAAGCATGGACTGGAAAACCCTGGAAAACAGCCTGGTCGACTCGGCACGGGCCACCCTTGAGGCGCTGCTCGACGACGGTGTCGGGCCGCTGTATGGCGCGGCCTTTCATGCCAGCTACCGTGAAGAGGAACGGGTCATCGACCTGCCGTCGTTTGCGGCCAACAGCCTGGCGGCGCTGGATGAGGATCATCCCCGGCGCAAGCAGGAAGGCTTCTGGGGCGTGCAGTGGAACCCGGCGGACTGGCGTTGGGACTGGTTGCTGGACGATTACGCCAACGCTGCCCTCAGTGCCCTGGAGGCGCCGCTGCAAGCTTATGCCAATCGTGCCGGGCCGGATGCCTGGGCGGCGACCGAGCAGCGCTTTCTGAGGACGGTGGCGCGCGCCGCCAAGGCCCTGAACCGCATTTACGCTAAAGATCCACGGGTGGCCAAGGACTTCATTGTGTTTTTCCATGATGAATACGGCGGGCCGGAGCTGGCGGCCAAAAGCCTGTCGCCACGTCAGTTCCTGCACCATTTCCCCGAGCAGGATGCCACCGAGCAGGAGCGCCGGCGCGTTGCCGCGCTGGCAGACGACCAGCAGGTGAACTACTACCTGAGCTGCCTCTCGCGTCCTCAGCCTATTGACGGCGAGGAGGCCAGCCGCTGGCTGATTGCCCGTGGCGCCAGTGCAACGGCTGCGTTGGTGCACCTGCTGCAGAAGGGCCCGGAGCGCTGGCGGGCGGCGATGATCCTGGGCCTTGCCGGGGTGGCCGAGGCGGCGGCAATCGAAGCGTTGCGTCTGCAAGTGGTCAACGGCACAGAGCCGAGCACGCGCAGGTGGAGTGCCAACGCGTTGGGTTATCTGGGCGATTTTGACTGGTTGCTGGCGCAGGCGGCAGATACCCAGCTGGCGGGCTTTTCGGTGGTTGGCTGCTGCGCCAGTCTCAGGGCGTTTCGCGATCAGGGTGCGCAGCCAGGGGTACTGGATTACCGTCCGCTTGAAACCCTGTTGCAGCGTTATCCGCAGTGCGCAGCGGACGCCGAGGAGACGATCAAACCGGGCTCCAGTTTTTGCACCCTCAGCAACGGCGACATCGAGGAAGCAGTGCGCGGCCTGGCGTCTGAGCATGTCGCCATTCGCCGCCATGCCGCCTGCGTGCTCGACAACCGTCGGCTGGGCAAGCGCAAACTGGCCCCGGCCCTGGCCGCGCTACGCGAATGCCTCAATGATGCTGACCCGAAGGTGGCCTACCTGGCTGGCTTGACCCTGGAGTCGCTGCAACGCTGAGGCGAGCAACCGGCCTTTGTCTTGGCAGCCACTGGTCCAGCGGACACAGCTCCACTGTGGGAGCGGGCTTGACCCGCGATGAGGCCAGTGCAGGCGGCACATAAGGTGGTGTCTGGTTTACGACCGCTTCGCGCTCGATCGCTGGCAAGTCCAGCTCCCACAAGTCCGGCGTACACAGCTCCACTGTAGGAGCGGGCTTGACCCGCGATGAGGCCGATACAGCCAGCACATCAGCTGACGTCTGGATTACGATCCCTGGCAAGGCCAGCTCCCACAAGTCCGGCGTACACAGATCACTGTGGGAGCTGGCTTGCCAGCGATGAGGCCCGCCCAGTCGACTCATCAGCTGGCGCCTGCTCGCCTGGCGCCGCAAACACCCAACCATACAAAGGACAGCAACCAGACGTAATACCCATAGGTGTATCCGGTAACGGTGAACTGACCGTCCTCGTCATACAAACTCACCAATTGCCACTGCACCGACAACCCGGCCAGCAAGGCCAGCAGGGCATAGATCAGCCTGCGTCTGGCGCTGCGGGTCCGGTACGCCGCCAGGAACAATGGGTTCGCCAGCCAGGCGAAGTAGCCGAACAGCATGACCGGCAAGCCCAGAATGGAGGCCAGAAAGCCGGAGTTGGTGGTTTGGCTGTAGACCTCGTGCAGCCAGTTGTGCTCCTCGCTGTGCACTGCGGGTAGCACCAGGCTGAGCAGGTAGAGGGCCAGCCCCAGGTCTCGTGGCTCAAGCCGTCGCGGGCGCCATTTGATCACCGTGGCAACTCGATACGCGCCACCAGGCCGCCGCCCTGGCGGTTGCTCAGCAGCAGCTCACCCCCCTGTTCGCGAACCGCCGAGCGCGCCGACGACAGCCCCAGGCCAACACCACCGGTATCGCGGTTGCGCGAGGACTCCAGGCGAAAGAACGGCATGAACACCTGGTCCAGCGACGCTTCGGGAATTCCCGGGCCGCGGTCACTGATTTCGATAACGATGTTGTGGGCGCTGCTGCTCAACTGTACCTCGGGCTCGCGTGCATACTTCAGGGCATTCTCCAGCAGGTTGGTCACGGCGCGTTTCAATCCCAGGGGCCGACCGTTGAAAACCAGGTTGGCCGGTCCTTCGAAGGCTACATTGATCTGCTGATCGCGATAGTCGTCGACCAGGGTTTGCAGCAGTTCGGCAAGGTCGAACGGGGTGGTTTCCTCCAGCCGGGTTTCGTCACGGAAGAAGCCCAGCGCGGCTGTGATCATGCTCTGCATTTCATCGACGTCACGGAACAGCTTGCGTTGTTGCTCCGGGTCGTCGATGAACTCGCCGCGCAGGCGCATGCGCGTCAAGGGGGCGCGCAAATCGTGGGAAATGGCCGCGAGCATCTGCGTGCGCTCGGCCACAAAATGCTGGATCTGCGCCTGCATGGTGTTGAAGGCAGTGATCGCCTGGCGCCATTCATGCGGGCCTTCAAGGCCAATGGGCGGCGCACGAAAATCACTGCCAAAGCGCCGCGCCGCACGAGCGAAGCGCTGCAGCGGGCCAGCCAGCTGACGGGTGCCGACCCAGGCCACCAGCAGCGCGGCAACCAGCGCCAGCACGCCGATGATGGTAAAGCGCATGGCCGAACTCAGGCCCCAGCTGCGGTACGGCGGGGTGAAAGCCAGCCAGCTGCCGTCGTTGATCTGCATGACCAGTTTGTAATGGGCATCGGGGCTGTCCGCCGGCCAGTCGCTGGGCTGGAAGCCCTCCAGCTGTCGCGGGCTGTCGGCCAGCAGGCGCTGCAGCGGCGGGGCTTCCTCCAGGGTAATCCGTGCCCCTGGCCCGGGCAGTTGCAGGTCGGCGCGCTGGCGGCTCCACTGCACCTCCAGCAACGGGTTGCTGGCTGCCCGTGCCAGCGTCGGGCGCAGCTCGGGCGGCGCGGCTTCGAGGGTACGGGTGGTCACGGCGATCTGTTCGAGCAGGCCGGTCTGGGTCAACGGCGGGCGCGCCCAGACCCCGGCCATCTGCACGAACAGCACATTGAGCGCCACCGAGGTCAGCATCGCCGCGATGATGGTCAGGGCAATGCGCCGGCTGATGCTGTCGCGGCGCAGGTCGAGGCGGATCACGAGCGGCTGACCTTGGCGCTGAACAGGTAACCGCCATTGCGCACCGTGCGGATCAGCTCCGGGCGCTTGCTGTCGGGCTCGATCTTGCGCCGCAGGCGGCTGACCTGCACGTCGATGCTGCGGTCGAAGGCTTCGTGGCCCTGGCCGCGGGCCAGGTCGATCAGCTGCTCGCGGGTGAGGATGCGCTGCGGGTGTTCGAGGAACACCAGCAGCAGGTCGAACTCACCGGCCGACAGCGGCACCATGACCCCTTCGGGGGTGCGCAGTTCGCGCCGGGTGACGTCCAGTTGCCAGTGGTCGAAGTGAATCAGCGGGCGGGTTTCTTCCTGGCTCGGCCGCAGTTGTTCACCAGCCCGGCGCTGTACCGCACGCAGGCGGGCGAGCAGTTCGCGGGCATCGAAGGGCTTGCCCAGGTAGTCGTCGGCGCCCAACTCCAGGCCGACGATGCGGTCGCTGAGCTCGTCCATGGCGGTGAGCATGATGATCGGGATACCGGTGTTGGCCCGCAGCTTCTGGCACAGGCTCAGGCCGCCTTCGCCGGGCAGCATCAGGTCGAGGATGATGATGTCCGGGCGCTGCTGTTCGATGGCCGCCCACATGGCCTCGCCGTTGCCGGCCAGGTCGACTTCATAGCCGTGGCGGACAAAGAACTTCTTCAGCAGGGCACAAATTTCCATGTCGTCATCGACGATCAGCAGTCTGCTCACGTTGTGGTCCACGGGCCGTGAAAAGTGCGTATCTAAAACCATTCTGCGCTGCTGGTCATTTATTTCAATCTCGCAACATTCCTGCAGCGCCGACACAAAGCGGACATCAGCCAGCAAAAGCCCTGGGGCACGCTGTGGCCAGTTCACTCAAGGGAGTTTTCCAGATGCCGGCCACACACCCGACCAACGGCTTCGACAGCAGCCAGTCGCTGACCCTCGACCTGCGTACCCAGGAGCTGTGGCGCAACGCGCTGCTCAGCTACCAGGACTCGCGCCTGGGTTTGTCCAGCGACGGCAGGCACATGGTCCTCAGCCACTATTTCGAGCGTTACAGCCCCACCAGCAACCAGTGGATGGAGTACAGCTACAAGATTCCCCTGGGTGAACTGGTGCACTGGATCATGAGCCAGGGCGAGCTGCACGTGGACCGTTCCACCAGCACGCCAAGCCCGGCCAACGACGGCTTTGGAGGCTGAGCATGCGCAAGCAATTGATCGTACCGCTTTTGAGTGCCTCGCTGCTGCTGGCCGGTTGCAGCCAGAACAAGGTCAACCCCAAGGAGTACTCGGGCTTTCTGCGCAATTATGACCAGTTGAGCGAACACAAGACCGCCTCCGGCGACACCGTGCTGCGCTGGGTCAGCCCCAAGCTGCGCATGGAACGCTACAGCCAGGTGTACATCGCCCCCAGCCAGTTCTACCCGATGCCCAAGGCCAGCACGCGAATCCCCGAGACCACCCTCAAAGCGGTGACCACCTATTACGATACGGCCCTCAAACGTGAGCTGGGCAAGGTCCTCAACCTGGTCGAGCAGCCCGGCCCGCACACCTTGATCGTGCGCCCGGCGATCACCTCCGTGGGCGCCCATACCCAGGCGCTGCACTTCTATGAATACCTGCCGGTGACCTTGGTGGCCGCCGGGGTCAGCAGTGCCGTCGGTATCCGCGACCTCGACAGCGTGATCGCCACCGAGGCGGCGTTCCTTGATGGCGGCAGCCGCGCGGTGGTCGCCGAGGTGGTGCGCAAGGGTACCGGCCTGCCGCTGGAGAACGACAATCAGGTGATGAGCGCCGACAACCTCAAAGTGGTGCTCGATGCCTGGGCGCGGGACTGGCGCGTGGCCGCCGAGACGCTCCAGGAGCAAAAACGCAGCGCCGTCACAGGGCAAAAAACCACGGCACCATGACCACGCTGACCACCATTACCAGCAGGGTGAACGGCACCCCGACCTTGACGAAATCGCCGAAGCGATACTGGCCGGGGCCGAGTACCAGGGTGTTGACCGGCGACGACACCGGGGTCATGAACGCCGCCGAAGCCGCCAGGGCGACGATCATCGCAAAGGGGTAGGGCGAGGCACCCAGCTGCTCGGCGGTGGTCACCGCCACCGGCGCCATCAGCACCGCGGTGGCCGTGTTGGAAATGAACAGGCCGATGATCGCGGTGATCGCGAACAGGCTGGCGAGAATCACATAGGGCCCGGCACTGCCAAGCATCTGCACCAGGCCGTGCACGGCCAGGGCGATGCCGCCGGTTTTCTGCAGGGCCAGGGCGAAGGGCAGCATGCCGACAATCAGCACCAGGCTTTGCCAGTGGATGGCCCGGTAGGCGCTGTTCATGTCGATGCAGCGCCCGGCGCCCATCAGCAGGCAGCCGATCAGCGCGGCAATCACGTTGGGTACCACGCCGCTGACCATCAAGCCGACCATCACCGCCAGGCTGATCAGCGCGTAGGGCGCGCGATTGCCCGCTGGGGCGACATTGTCGATTTCTGCCGGCAGGCTCAATACCAGGAAGTCCCGTGGCTGGGTCTGCAACTGGCGAATGGCTTTCCAGGTGCCGATCACCAGCAAGGTGTCGCCGAGCTTGAGTTTTTCTTCCACCAATTGCTCTTCGATGGCGTTCTGGTCGCGGCGCAGGCCGACCACGTTGAGGCCCCAGCGGCTGCGGAAGGTCAGCTCCAGCAGGGTCTTGCCGATCAGCTGCGAGCCAGGCGGCACCGCCACTTCGGCCATGCCCACTTCCTGCGACTGGTCGATGAAGTAGGCGGCCTTGAAGTGCAATGGCTCCAGCTGCATGTTCTGGCACAGGCTGCGCAGGTCGTCCTTGGGCGCGAACAGGTCAAGCAGCAGCACATCGCCTTCGTGCACCGTCGTGCTCGAATCGGGGCTGAGTACGCGGGTGGTGAACTTGTGCTGGCGCTCGATGCCGACCACGCTGGCGCCGTGTTCGGTGCGCAGTTTCAGCTCGCTGAGGCTATGGCCGATCAACGGCGAGCCCGGGCGCACGCGCAGGCGCCGTTCGCGGCCGGCGAGCTTGTAGTCGATGATCAGGTCGAGCAGGGTACGCCGGGTTTGCGCGCTGCCGTCCTTGCGCACCTCGCCGCCGAGCCAGTGGCGGGTCAGCAGCATGTAGCCTACGCCAAGCAACAGCACCACCAGGCCGAACGGGGTAAAGCTGAAGAAGCTGAAACCGCTTTCGCCATGACGCACCAGCTCGCTGTGCACCACCACGTTGGGCGGCGTTGCCACCAGGCTGAGCATGCCGCTGATCAGCCCGGCGAAGGCCAGCGGCATCATCAGGCGGCTGGGCGAGACCTTCATCCGTGCGGCAATGCTCAGCACCACCGGAATGAAGATCGCCACCACCCCGGTGGAACTCATCACCGAACCCAGCCCGGCCACGCAGACCATCAGCAACACGATCAGCCGCGCTTCACTGTTGCCGGCGCGGTCGGCCATCCACTCGCCAATCCGGTAGGCGATGCCGGTGCGCACCAGGCCTTCGCCGATCACGAACAGGGCGGCGATCAGCACCACGTTGGGGTCGCTGAAACCGGCCAGGGCTTCCTGCACACTGATGATGCCCAGCAGCGGCAGGGCGACGATCACCAGCAGGGCGACCACGTCCATGCGTGGCCGGTTGGCGATGAACAGGGCCACGGCGGTGAACAGCAGACCGAGTACCCAGAGCAGTTCGTGATTCATGCAGTCATCCTGATCGGTGAAGGCTGCAAGTCTGGCAGAAATTCGTCGCGCGTTTGTTGATGTGCTGCAGCGGGTGCGGCATCAGTGCTGATCGGTGGTAGAGTTGCCGCCGTTTTTGATCAATCAAGGAAGAATGTTTTGGACCCGAACACCAGCAACTGGAAGGGCACCGCCCTGGCCTTCGGTTTGATCGGCTGCATCACGCTGATCGGCTACATCATCGACTACACCTCGAAGATCAATGTCTTTCTGATCTGGGATTTCAAGGCCTACTCCTACATCGCCATCTGCTTCAGCCTGGTGGCCCTGGCGTTGCTGGGCACGTTCCTGCTCAATCACCACAACATCGACACCAATGTATTCGGCGGCCTGCTGGTGTTGGTGATAGCGGGTATCTCGCAGATGATCTTCGGCGTCGAGCCCTCGGTGATCCTGTGCCTGGCCGGGCTGTACCTGGCCGGCGCGATCGGCCTGGCCATCGGCTTTGGCAACAAGCGCGCGATGGACGCTGCAGAGGCCGACGAGGAGCTGTAGCTCAGGCCTCGTTCAATTGCTGGCGCAGCACCTTGAGGTCGCGGCTGTCGATCACATAGGTGCGCGCCAGCCAGTCGCCGGGCCGCTGGCAATGGCGCGACTCGGCGCACAGCCAGATGACGATCAGGCCAAAGGCGGCCTCGAACGGCCGGGTGATGCCGCGCACCAGCGCCTGCAGCAGGCTCGGCGGCTGGCCGGCGCGGTTGATCACGGTGAGCCGGAACACCACCTTGCCCGGTGTTTGCCCGCGCATCAGGTACTCGAACAGCGGGAAGTACAGCAACTGCATCAGCAGCATGCCGTCTTCGCCGCGGCCATAGCCCACCACGGCCAGCGCGAACCAGGCGCCGAGGGCGAGCAGGGTATCGAGCAGCCAGGCGCCGATGCGGCGGATGATCAGGGTGGTACGGGAGACGTGCATGGTGGTTGCGCTGATCCTTGCGAGGTGGGGCGATGGTCGCATTCTTGCCGCTGTAAAGCACGGCCTGGATTGGCAAGGCCAGCTCCCACGGGATCTATGTATGCCAACCCATTGTGGGAGCAACTGTCTTGATCAGGCTGTTTGCACTCGCCAAGGGGTATTGTCCCGCAGCATTGCATTCAGCCTGACGATCAGCACCCGCATGCAAGCTACGAGTGCCACCTTGGCGCACTTGCCACGTGCCCGAAGTGCTTCGTAGCGTGCTTTAAATTCTGTGTTGTGACGGATGATGATCCAGCTCGACATGTACAGCACTCGCCTTACATGGGCCCGACCACCCCATATCTGGCGGTGCCCTCGATGGCTACCACTATCGTTGTTGTAAGGCGCTACGCCCACCAGAGCGGCGATCTGACGGCGGTCCAACTGCCCCAGTTCAGGCAGTGAGGCGAGCAGATTTGCGGCGGTTACTCGACCGATTCCGGTCACTGCCAATAACTGACGCGCCCTGGTATCGTCCAGTTGCACCATCGCCTGGTCAATTTCTTCGTCGAGGCGTTTGATCAGCACTTTCAGCTGCTCTATATGCTCATCGAAGTGGGCCATCACTGTTGCCGAGCGACATTGCTGGCGACGCCGCTTGTCGTCATCACGGCTCTGCACAAATTGGGCGCGCTGCTTCACCAGCTCTCGCAGCTCTTCGCGTTCAGGGCTGACCGGTTGGCCTTGAGGGGCGCTGAGGTGTGCAGCGAAGTCCGCAAGGACTTCGGCGTCGATCTTGTCGGTTTTGGCTTTTTTACCCATGGCATCGGCGAATTTTCGGGCACGGGCTGGGTTGATGCAGATGGTTTCCAGTCCTGCTGAGGCCAGGGCGATCAACACATCTTTCTCGTAGCCGCCTGTCGCTTCGATCAGCACTCGACTGATATTGAAGTCCTTCAGACGCTCAAGCAACACCTCGAAGCCTGCGGAGTTGTTGGCCACTTCGAAGCGGATTTTCTGAGGCTTGATGCAGATTTCCAAAGTGGCTTTGGCAGTGTCGATTCCAACAGAAGACAACATGGCTGAACCCTCTTACACTCAGTTGTGAGAGCGCTCTGGCTTGGCCCACGCTTGTGATTCGA
>NZ_OPYO01000020.1:0-112475 GCF_900275665.1 Pseudomonas sp. JV241A | reverse complement strand
GCAGAGCATGAGTCGGCGTGGAAACTGCCACGATAATGCACCGATGGAACGGTTGTTTCGCAGCCTGAAAACGGAATGGGTACCGACCGTGGGTTATATGAGTGCTTCGCTGGCACAGCAGGATATTGGTCGGTTTCTGATGCAGCGCTACAACTGGCAGCGACCGCATCAGTTCAACAGCGGTCTGGCGCCCGCTGTTGCCGAAGAAAAACTTAACGCAGTGTCCGGGATTAGTTGACCACTACACCACCACCTTTCAATTGGCGTGAAAGATCTAGACAAATCCGGGCGGTTTTACGATGCAGCATTGGAGGCGCTTGGGTTTCGTAGGGTCTTCGAGGATGAGACTGCTATTGGGTATGGCGTAGAGGACGGGAAAGATAAGTTTTGCTTAAAGCTTCGCCCGGATGCGGTAGCTCCAGGTCCTGGTTTCCATTTGGCGTTCTCTGCTCAATCAAGAGGTGCCGTCGACTCGTTCCATCTAAGGGCTCTAATCGCTGGAGGTACTGATAACGGAGCCCCGGGTTTGCGCTCAGATTATGGCGCCCATTATTACGCAGCGTTCTTGATCGATCCCGACGGCTATCGAGTTGAGGCTGTAATTAATCGAGCCTCTACCGAAGCGTAGTGGAGCCTGGTGCTACGCCCCCATCCCAATCTTGGCGCCTGCTGCTTTAGCGGCTGACTTTGAAGGGAGCGGGGTTAAAATGGGGTGGAGTACAAATGTACTCCTTGGTCAGGATGGCTTCACCAGCTCGAACTGCTCAGCTATTTCGTCGCAGCAGCAATCCAGCACGTTGGTTTCGCCAACCGTCTCGCACCGGCATAGCTCGCCAACCAGCTTTTCAAACAGCACGTCATCCATTCGATCAGCCACCTCCTCACGTGTCACGGTGAGGAGGTGGCGCTCTTGGGTGTCAGGGTGCAAAAACTCCGCGTTCAACCACCTGCCTGACGGCTTCCGCCTTGAATTCCGGGGTGTATCGCTGGGTACTCATAGACTTCCTCCTATGCTCAAAGCATAGGCCGGGGATGTCTACCTTTCCGGGGGCAGTCCAAACACACTTGCAAGGTGTCTAGAGAATCCGGGGCGATTCAGAACAACCAAGAGAATCAGTCTTCAGAGCTGATCAGTCTCACTGATCTTGTTTTGTCCCAGGCCTTTTCTCGTGCTCTTGCGGATGCCATCTTGTCTCTTTAATAGCGATGCAGCCATGTGCCATCATGGTCAATCATCGAACGATATCGTGCCAGCCTTCGTCGGCCTTGTCGTGGCATGGATATTGAGCAAAGGAAAGCCCAACACATGATTGAAAACGATACCTTCAGTCGGGTCGGTACCAACCACCAGATTTCGGCCAACATCTACAACCTCATACTCGGTGCCGTGCTGCTGTGGGGTTTTGCGGTGAACTGGTATCTGGTCACCACGGTTCCGGCCGAGGTCATTCTGGCCATTCCCCCGATACTGTTCTACGTTGGCTACTTCGTCCTGGCGATGTCCGGCGTCGCTATCATCTTCCGCTCGCAGGAGCCGATGTACAGCTTCCTCGGCTACAACCTGATCGTGGTGCCGATCGGCCTGCTGCTTGTAGTGGTACTGCCCAGGTACTCGCATGAGCACATCGTTCAGGCTGTGCAGACCACCATCCTGCTCACTGCGGGGATGATGATACTGGGGACCGTGTTCCCGGCATTCTTCAAACGGATCGAGTCGTCACTGTTCATCGCCCTGGTGGTGTCGATCGTCGTCGAGCTGGGCCAGGCATTGTTGTTCGGCACTCATCTGGCGGTCATGGACTACATCGTCGCCGCGGTCTTCTGCGGCTACATCGGCGTGGACTGGGGACGCGCCAACCAGATCGAGCGCACCGTTGACAACGCGATCGACAGTGCCGCTGCGCTGTACCTGGACATCATCAACCTGTTCCTACGCATCCTGCGGATCATGTCCAAGAAGTAACGAACGCCAAGCATTAGGCTGACGGAAATCTTTGCCGCCCCAGTCCAGGGTAGTGGCTGTGGGGTGCCAGCCTCTGCCGGCGCCGGCGGCGTGGTTCATGGAGCCCCGCGAGGCGAACTTGACCCAGAGGCTGCTCGACGAATTGTCGCTGTCACCGGGGAAGGGACGAAGGGCTGATTGCCTTGCGGGCGTGCCAAGCCTATGTGCGAGAAATAACAAAATAGGGATAGATCCCGGCTTTAAGTCGCGCTCTTCCTTATCGTCGTCGTACAACTTGAGATGCCGTTTCCATCGCGTCAATGAGTTGCGCCATCGTACGACTACCATCCTCCTCATGCCGCATTCGAGCGATTCTCATTAAATCCCTAGCTTCCGTATATGCTTTTCGCCTTGATGCTGGCGATAGAAAAGTTAACACTGCCGCTACTATTCCAGACAGCATCGCTAGAGTGCTGGCTGTGGGTGTGCCGAGCTTTGTAGTGCTGGCTGCAAGGAAAGCTAGTACCCCTGCTGATACCCCGAGCGCGTAATGAGTAATCGACCAGACCAGTTCTTTTCGTTTAAAAAATTTCTGCTGCTTGATGTATTTTTCAGGTATTTCACGACCCATGACAGACTCCTTGTAGTCATGCCGCTCACAGGCTGTGAGCTAAAATACCCCAAGCTTAGTAAAGAAATTCGATTATGGTTGGATGCCGGATTTCAAGGTGCAGCGAAACTGTATGACACCCGATCTGCATGCGAGTGGAAGGTAGGGCAATGAAGAAGACTCTGGCTGGAGTTATCGAGGCCGGCGAGGCGCTGATTCAGCAGGCCATCGATGCGCAGCGGCGCTACCAAGCAGCCCAGGACGCCGGCCAGCCAGCAAAGGAAGTTGAACGCTTGCGGCAGGAGGCTGAGTCGCTGTACTAGGCTGTTACTGAGTACCAGCTGCGGTCGCTTGGTGGGCCTGCACGCTTGCTGCATTGAACACGACTCAACGGTAGGCTCTGTAACAATATTTCATGCAACGTCCTCCGGTTAGCTGTAAACCGGTCTGCGTATAATCTTGTATCCACCGTTACGGGCATATGTCCTTGCAGATTCCTTTCGAATTACCCAGCGCCATTGCCCAATTTATTGGCGGTAATCAACTTGTAGCCGACGAGGTGGGCGAGTCTCCCGCCAGCGTTTACGGCTTCACCCGAGGCAATGAACGTTTTTTCCTTAAAATCTGCCCAGCGATCTATACGCCCACGACCTACAGCGTCTTGCGTGAAGCTCATGTGCTGCAATGGCTAGATGGCCGGCTGAACGTTCCCGAGGTTGCAGTCGTTTCCGAAAGCGATGCCGGGGAGTTCATGATCACGCGTTGTGTGCCTGGAGAACCGATACAAGCACGCTGCGACGATCAGGACGCAATGTTGGCGCTGTTGCGCGAAGCACTGCGCCAACTGCAGGCTGTGCCGATCACAAATTGCCCTTTTGACTCAAGTGTTTCGGTGCGCCTAAATGAACTGGGATATCTCATCTCCCGCGAGTTGTGTGCTGATGATGTCGACCTGGAGCAATGGCCGAATCTTGGCACACCCAGGAAATTGCTAGCCCACCTGCACGCCACGCGACCGGTCGAGGAGAGTGTGTTCAGTCATGGCGACCTATGTGACACCAATGTTTTCGTTGACGCCCATGACCAGTTACATTTTATCGATCTGGGGCGTGGCGGTATCGCGGATCGCTGGCTGGACATTGCGTTTGCTCATCGAAACCTGCGCGAAGATGTTTCGGACAATGCAGCAAACAACTTTCTTCGTGGGCTTGGCGAGCCTGACCAGTCTGCGAAGCGTGTATTTTTCGAGCAGTTGGATGAGCTATTCTAGGTTTTGAACGAAAACCCTTGAAGCGCCAATTAGGTTAGTTGCTTGCGTAACAGCGGCAACGCTGCCCGAGTGGCGACAGTTAACAGCGTGGGCAGCATCTCTAGAGAAAACCAGCCGATAGCTGAATGTTTCTCGGGCTCGACCAAATACGGATCGCCATCAAACCGCGAAACTTTATAAACGGGCGCTACCCAGTGAGTTTTTTTCTCTGAGTCAATTTGGTTGACTACGCAAAGGAGAGTCATATCGCGAAGCTGGATACCCAACTCCTCATCGATCTCTCTCACGACAGCGTGTTCAACCTCCTCGAGAAAATCTACTTTCCCCCCGGGTAAGCCCCAGCAACCTGCTTCCGGCTCCTTCAGGCGCTGGATTAATAGAATGCGGCCATCGCGGACTATCGCAGCGCCGCAGCCTAGTCGAGGCAGTTCAAACATCATATATCCTCCCTATTTAATCCGTTTTTCATTCGCGGGGTATCTGAGCACGGCGTTTAGCAGCGTGTCTACATCTCACTCAACTGTTGACCCAATGGTTGGCTGCCTGCCTGAGCCATGCTAGGTGACTTGGCTGAGCGCTTACCCAGTGCGAAGCTGCCCTCTTCGATGATCACGGTTCGGTCTATCAATGCTGTTTGGATGTGCAGTAATCGAGGCAAGGTAATTCTGACCAGCTCAGGGTGACGGGTTGCAGGGGAAGAGGGGATTGTGTTCGGTCGGCAGGACGCCGGAGGAGGGGGAAAAATCAGTTCCAAAACTGAACGTGGGCACCCTTGTAGAATGCGGCTTTCACGGGCGTTGAAAACTGAAAGTTTTGGAACTAAAAATCCGTCTACGCCGGTTCGATTCCGACCTCGGCCTCCATTATTGAAAGCCCCGCAGATTAACGTCTGCGGGGTTTTTCTTTGTGGGTCGGAAAAGCCGATCATTTCCGCATAATCAGGCGCCGTTTCCGCATCAGCGTATTACTTGGTCGGGCTGACCACTTCGCCAACGCGACGTCCTCGATCTTTGAGGCCGCCTTCGGCCTGATAACGCGAGACTGGAACTGCCGCACTTTGACAGCCAGGTCCGCATTGCCGTCGGCAGTTAGCTTCCGCGCCACCTTGTCCCGCGCCTCGCTAAACCGAGACGTCCGCCGACTGCCGATGCCAGCGCAGGTACCGGCAGCAATATTGACTGGCGATGCCAATGGGCCTGGCTTGATGAGTTACGAAGGCGATTGACTGGGCCTTGGGAAAGATTTTTTTAACAATACTTAGCAATGTTCATAAAGTTATCAAGTGGTCGCTCTTGCTAAGGTGCGCTCCCATTCGCCGTACTTCGAGCTCTTCATGAAAACCACCCCCCTGCTTCGTCTGCTCTGCCTGGTCGGTTGCCTGGTAGGCGCCCATGCGCAGGCCACCAGCTTCGTGATGACCACGGACCTCAGCGTAAGCCTGAGTATGAGTGCCAGCAAAGGTACCAGCAGTTCGTTCAAGGACGACAAAATCGTTCTGGCCGCCAAGGAGGACGCCGCCGCCTTCGTCGCCAGCGATGGAGACATTCGAGGAGTTCGCCTTGAAGCAGCATTTGTCAGGATTCGCGAGGTGCTTGATGTCTCCCGCATATCGGACCAGCAACTTGCGTGCACCATCTTAACACTCTGACCTGATCTGGCCGGGGGTGATTGTTGTTCGTGGTTGAAGGGTGCCAAATAGCAATTTTCGAGCACCTTACTAACACCGCTCTACATCCAGGGACGATGACGCCAATTAACGATCTGACCAAGCTCAGGGGCATCGACGTCCAGCAGTGTAACTGACGCAATTTGGAAAAATGTATGCAGCCCAGCATTGACTTACTCAACCCTGAACTTATAAATATTCGGCGTTTGTTTGCGACCCCTTTGGCCAGTATTCACTACCCTGACGCAGAAAGACTCAATGTCGAGCTGAAAAACCTAATCAGCCGCCGTATGGCGGAAAATCGAAACGGTGTTAAGCATAGCAATGAAGGCGGTTGGCAGTCGGCAAGCGACTTCACTGAATGGGGTGGGGAAGCCTGTGATGCGTTAGTGCGATTTGCTAGAGCGTTTGCCGTTCAATTGACAGCGGTCCATAGTGAGAAGTTCGGATTTATTGAACCCCGCTTCGAATGGACGATTAATGCATGGGTGAATGTTACTGAGGCTGGCGACAGTAATGCTCTTCATGGGCATCCTGGTGCATTTTGGTCAGGCGTTTACTGGGTCGACAACGGCGGCCGAGAGGAAGATCCGGCTGTTGGCGGTGATATAGAGTTTATGGACCCGCGCGGCATGATCGCCTCGACATACAATCCGGCACTACGGATGAGAGTTGAAGACTGTCTTACTGCAGGGTTTAGTAGTGCGTGTGTTGCAGAAAGTGGAAAATTCATTATGTTTCCATCGTGGCTTATGCATTCTGTACAACGCTTTGAAGGCACCAGGCCACGCATATCCATAGCCTTTAATTTTGGACTTTAAAGACTTTCTGGTCAATTGAGCAACGGTGAATGACATAGCGATCCAGAAATAGCTGCGTTGGGTTGAAGCGGCCATCGATGCGCAGCGCCGATACCACGCTGCCCAGGATTCAGGTCAGTCTGCCCAGGAAGTCGAGCGCCTGCGCCTAAGCGTTGCAGCCTAATCAATCAAAGTATCAATAAAGCCACCAAGTGTGGAAGTTTCAATCATGATGTTTATAAAAACATCGTCTTCCAGGCGAATGACCCACATCAGTCTGACGTTATAAGGCTGATGGTACAGCAAGGAATTCGCCATCGGTCGCATTGGATATAGAGCAATGCATCTCATCGGCTGCCGGGGGAGCAAAGTGGTTGGTAAACAGCTGCGTATCTGAAGCAAGTTCATAGCGCGCTGCGTACCTGGTTGTATGGCATTACGCCAGCCGCCAATTGGCTAAATCTTGATTTGCGTCATTATTGAGCCTTTGTTAAGGCACATAATTGAGTGTTTAGTGGGTGGTTTACTTGGCCAGAATGGCAGGTTGTAAATTTTGTTAGCGGCCTTGATTTACTGTTTTTTTGTGCTAGAAATAGAGGCGGCCAGTGGTTGCTTACAGGGATGAGTAAGCCTCTACTCATGCGCAGTCATTGCAATGGATGAATACTTCAAACAAGGACGTTATATGAAGATAGTTGGGCTGTCTGGGTTGCTTCCATCACGCGTCGTCACCAATCAGGACGTTATCAACCTGGTCGAGGAGCACTCAAGAAATACGTTTCAGGATGACCTGCCAAAAACATTGAAGACCATCGGCAAGCTGCTTGAGAAAAGTGGCAGCGAAACACGGCATTGGCTGGCGGCCAACGAGAAGCCGATGGAGCTGATGGAAGCAGCATTCAATTCGGCGCTCGCGCAAGCTGATATCAACAAGGCAGACCTGGATTTATTGATTTATCCGAACGTAACGCGAGGGTTCATCGAGCCTGCCAACAGTACCTTCATTGCCAAGGCGCTGGGCCTGAACTGCAGAAATTTTGATGTTGTCGACGCCTGCAACGGTTGGGTGACGGCCATGGATGTGATCAATAGCAAAATGGAAGCGGGGGAGATCCGCTACGCAGCCATCGTTAACATGGAATTTGGCATGTCGGATGGCGGGCCGGTCATGCCAAAGAACTTTTCTTTGCAGTCACCGGCAGAACTGGCTTACAAGTTCCCCAGTTTTACCATCGGTGAAGCGGCCACCGTCACCATCCTCAGTAATGAAGCCCCGGGGAATTTTAAATTTTCGTACATCAACAGGCCTGACCTGAGCGACTTGTCGACTATTTCCCTGCCGGACTGGAAGCTGTTTTGCAATGAGGAGGATATTGCGCGTATCGCACCAACCGGTGGGCAGTATCTGTTCAACTCCTACGCAGCAGCCTTGCATGAAGATGGTCGAAATGAAGCGATAAAAGTGTTCAATCTGCAAAACGTCTCGGCTGCGGATGTCCATAAAGTATTCATTCATACCGGCTCGCCAAAAATGTGGGAGCACATTGGCCAGTTGATTGGTATTGATAGCAAGCTGCATCACGTTGGACATAAAACAGGTAATATTATTACTGCGTCGATCCCCTTTGGTATTTTTGATGCGGTTAGCCGAGGGGAGGCCGAGAAAGGGCAGTTCTGCATGGGCTGGGCAGGAAGTGGCGGAATGGTGTTTTCTGCGCTGTCATTTACCTTGTAGGGTGCTATTGCAAAGGGCATTGCGGGGACGATTTTCTAGCTGAAAGTCGTCGTTCCGAAATCCGCTGTTGAGCTTCCTCAGCAAGCACCTATCAACTTGCCGCATCTGTGCGGCAAGTTGAGCATCCAGGCGAAATCCGTCTACGCCAGTTCGATTGCGTACCGCTTGGGCAAGCCGATTACGTACAACACATGTTCGCCAACCTGCGGCAGTAATCGCCGCTACTCGAAACGTGCCTTTTGAATATCTCCGTGCTCGTTCTGCAGGTAGATGGAGTAGGGCAACACTACGGTATCTGCTACGCCAGACAGGGCCAGGTCGAAAAGTATCAACGGCGCGGCAGGGTACCCATCAAAGCCGACAGAACGGCGGGGCGCTGCGTCCAGTGTGCAGTAATTCAATGCCGCACCGCTGTAGATTCGTGGAATTGAATCGCAATTGGAGTGCCAACGGGCAAGCTTGTTGCTGGAGATCATGTCATCCCTGAAGACCGTGTTGATCGTCCCGCAACCGGTTAACGAGATCGAGATCAGTAGAGTGCTGAAGAATTTCATGTGGCGCGTCCGTGCTGAAGTTGGCGGTGATTATTACCGAAATTCAAAATGCCAGGGGTCATGCACGCCCATTTCAACGTTCACATTCCGCATTATTCCCTGTTGGTGATGCCCCCGTGGCGTCGTCCCGCTTCCCCGCGTGCCGAGGTTTTTCCTGGTGGCGCCCGGTCCAGCGGCCGGCGGCGTTGGTGTTGTGGTCGATTCGACGGGCGAAACTGAAGAGATTCAACATGCCTTACGGGCGACGAAATATTGTTTAAATTGGTATATGGAACCTGTATTTTGACGGTGCGTCCCACTTCATTTTAAGTCAGGCGTGTCCGCAAAACTTTGCCCGGTAGGCATCTGCCGGAGCGCTGGCGATCTGCTCGGTCAATACAGACAAGGAGGTTTGTAATGCTTGCGAAGTTGCTGGTAACGATCGGCATCGTCTTTTACGCCGTTGTGGTTCCTCTTCTTGAGGTCAACCAGACTCACGTTTTCAACCCGGCGTGGGAGCCTCACGCGCGGCTACATGAAACCTGGCAACTGTTTACCAACACCGCAATTGGCGTTTATAGCGTCTGGCTGGTGTGGATCAAAGACCATCTCAAACTTGCGAGCCTGCTCACCCTGTTCGTCACCGGTGGCTTCTTGATCGCGTACTGGTTGCGCGATGGTTACGGTGGATCGATGGTGCTCAGCGACGGTTCAGAGAAGATGATCCTGGGGATCAATCTCGGCCTGTTTGCCTACACGCTGGCCATTGTGCTGGCGGTGCTGGCCGTTGTCCTCGAACAACGCAGGAGCGCGCGGGGCTAGTGGCTGTTTGTCGTTGTGCTGGTAGCGAAGGGTTGCAGGGCTTTCAACGACAAACGGTATTACGAAGCATTCTCAAAACTATCGTTCTCCTGTAATCTCGCCGCCGCTCAGGTGGCGACCCGGTCGCGCACCTGTTTTCAGTGCACGTGGGGGCGGGAATGGAGACGAAGAAAGGGATGGCGGCGATTCTGGAGTGGAGGGCCCGCTTCCTGGATGAAGGTACTTTGCAGGAGGCTGATTACGACCAGGCTCTGGTGGCAGCGCAGCAGCTCGAGCAGTCCGGTCTGGTCAGCCCGGGGGAGTGGGTGGCTATGGTCCGTCAAGCGAATGCGGCATTGCTGGGCCAGCGGTAGAATCAGGTTTGGTTCACATCCAGGCAGGAGGCCGAATGAGCGCAACACAAGAGCTGACCCTTGTCCGTCAGGCCACGCCCGACGACCTGAGCGCAATGCTCGCATTCGATACCTACGCCAGTACTAACCCTGGGCGTGGGCATTTTCTTGAAGAGTCCATCGGCAAGCACCAGTGCCTGGTTGCGCTTTGTTCAGGGGCTGTGATCGGCTATGTGGTGCTGACCTACCATTTTTTTGATTACGGTTTCGTTGCCCTGGTGGTGGTTGCCCCTGCTCATCGGCGCCAGGGTGTAGCTTTTCAGCTTCTTGCCGCAGCCGAAGCGGCGTGCAAGACAGCAAAGCTGTTCATCTCGACCAACCAGTCCAACCTGCCGTCGCGCAGGCTTATTCTGAAAGCCGGTTTTGTGCCCAGTGGCGTCATCGAAAACCTCGATGAGCAGGACCCGGAGCTGGTCTACTTCAAACGCATTCGCGGTTGACCTGCGGCCAGGGAACTTGAGTTTGTCTATTCGGTCTGAGCTGACTTTCAAGGCTCTCTTTTTATGGACAACAGTGCAGCACGAAGTGTGCTCGACGCGCTCCCCACCCTCATTCTCGGGCTCGCCCTGGCGCTGGTCGGCTGGCTGGTGTTCAGCGTGGTGATCGTCGAACTCACAGACGCCATTACCGATGATTCCAGTGCCTACACCAGCGATGTGCAGGAGTGCTCGTCAGAGCCCGTCCAGATCTTGTTCGGCCAGGAGGTGGGCAAGGAAGTACTGCTGATTGCCAAGATGTTATCGGGTGTCAGTTCGGTGCGTGTGTTGTCGGCGCCCGGTCGCGACCTGAGTTACGTACCCGATCGGCTGAATCTTGAGGTGAATGGACAGCGCCGGATTTTTGCAGCCTTCTGCGGTTAGCGCGTGCCGGTGCAGGGCTTAGGTGACTCACCGGTTATAGCAGCGTCTATGTATCGACAGCTCAATAGCGATAAGGACATTGCGTGGTACGTAAACTCATCTTGATGGTCGCCCTTTCACAGCTGAACGGCTGCGCCTGGCTGGCCGCCGTCGGCAATCGCGACCGTTCATACGATTGCTATGGCGGGCTGGAAACCGAGTACCAGCTCGCGCAATTCATCGGGCCATTCGTGCTTGTCGACCTGCCTTTCACGCTTGTGGCGGATACCGCTTCCCTGCCTTTTTGCTGGCTCTGAAAGGTAACATTTCCCCTCCCAGTCAAGTGAAGGCCTCAGGCTCATGGCGCTGTGGGGCTTTTTTGCATGCTTGCCCTAGGTGAGCACGTCCCGGTGGTCTATGTTAAACGCCAGGCGCTGTTGGACAGTCTGGAGGTGGTTTATCACAGTGGTGGGAGTTTTATGGAACAGGGACCTGTATGCACCCATCCGATGACCTGAACGGGGACGAAGCCGCAGAATCGTTCTCGCCACGCGAAGGGCGTTCGGCGCCACTGTTCCGCCTGATCCTGAGTTTCATGCTGGTGGTCGTGCTGCTGTTCGTCGGCATTGAAGGCTGGCGGATCTGGCGCGACTACCGGCACGCCTTTGCCAGCGCCCATGACTCGGTGACCAACCTTGCCAGCGCCACCGCCCAGCATGCCGAAGATGCTATCCGCCAGGTCGATGTGGTGACCGCGATGCTTGGCGAGCGGCTTGAAGGTGACGGCTTTGCGCGGATGAATATTCCGCGGCTGCACAGGCTGCTCAAGCAGCAGGCGGTGTTGATGCCACAGTTGCACGGGTTGTTTGTGTATGGCTCGGACGGTCACTGGATCGTCACCGACAAGAGCGAAACGCCGACCAATGCCAATAACGCCGACCGCGATTATTTCGAGTATCACCGCACCCATGTGGACCGTGGCGTATACATCGGCGCCGTGGTGAAAAGCCGCTCTACCGGCGAGTTGATCATTCCCGTTTCCAGGCGCCTCGATAACCCCGACGGGTCTTTTTTCGGGGTGCTGCTGGGCACCGTCAAGGTCGATTATTTCGTCGAGTTCTACGGTGCGTTCAAGATCGATGACCGTGGCGCGCTGGTGCTGGCCAAACGGGACGGCACCATCCTGCTCCGCCGGCCTTTTGTCGAGCGGGTGATTGGCGGCAGCCTGGCCGGCAGCGAGATCTTCCAGGAGTACCTGCCGCACTCATCCGAGGGCGTGGTCGAAACCACCGCAGTGGTCGACGGTACCCAGCGGTTGTATGCCTACAAGGCCCTGGACGCCTATCCATTGGTGGTCGAAGCCGGGCTCTCCCGGGCCTCGATCATTGGCCCCTGGCGTGATGATCTGATCAAGACCGCCATGGTCTTGCTGTTGTTGCTGGTGGGCTTGAGCGGTTTCGGCGCCCTGGTGCTCAGGCAACTGCGCGAGCGAATCGTGATGGAGACCGCGCTGCGACGTGCACACCAGACGGTCCGTGACCTGGCGTTGAGCGACAGCCTGACGGGCCTGGGTAACCGCCGGCGGCTGGACACTGCCCTGGCTGAGGAAATTCGTCGGGCCAGGCGTCAGGGGTATCCGTTGGCGCTGGTGATGATGGATCTGGACTACTTCAAGCGGTACAACGACAACTATGGACATCCCGCCGGGGATGACTGCCTGCGCGCCGTAGGCACTGCCATTCAGGGCAGCCTCAAGCGTCCCGGCGACCTGGCCGTGCGCTACGGTGGCGAAGAGTTCACCCTGCTGCTGCCCAACACCGATGCGGCGGGGGCCAGCAGGATTGTCGAGGACATTCTCGAGGCGATCCGCCAGTTGCACATCGAGCATGTGAAAAGCCCCTCGGGCAGGGTGACCGCCAGTGCCGGCATTGCCCTCGGCTACCCGGGCAAGGAGGCGGTTGGCGCAGACATGCTGATGAGCGCGGCCGACTCGGCGCTGTACCTGGCCAAGGACAAGGGCCGCAACGGTTGGTGCCTGGTTGACGGCCTGGGCGAAGGGCGGGCGAGCTCCAAGCTCTAGCCATTCGTCGCTCGAACGGCACGCTGCCCACAGCGTACCGCTCGAATGAATACGGCCCAGACCTCCTGTGCCTTGCAACCGAGGTGCTTATGCCTAATGTCTCGATGCAAATACCCCCACGGCCCGAATCTGAGCCTGACGAAGAATACGATCCCTTGACCCGGCCTCAGGTTATTCCGCAGGAGCGCCCAGGCGATTGGCAAGAGGGCGACAATGAGGAACAGTATCCCGACGACAAGGATATGCCGTTGCCCAACGACTAGGCAGTCGGCTGCCTGGAGCGCGTTGATGGGGCCGTGCGTGATAAAACGCCAACGCATGGGTAAGATGCCCGCCTCGTAAATGCAAAGGACTGATCATGGACGACCCTTCTCTGGCGCAACGCTTGTTTGCATTGGCCGCGATCATTGTCGCGGCAATAGGTGGCGGCATTTTCGTGTTTTTTCTGTTAGCCCCTGGAGGTCCTTTTCCCAGCCTTGGACGCGCGCTGGCAATATTTACCCTGGGTGTAACCAATGGTTTGTGCCTGCCGCTGGTCGGCACTTATTGGGTGCTCGCCGGGAAGCCGGCAGGTGCCGGTACGCTATTGATTTTGCAGGCGATAGGGCTGATCGCCTTTATTGGATGGTATCTGTCGCTGATGTGAAGTTGTGCCTGCCTGCTTTATAGCGACTGGCTCTATTGCACACTGTCCAACACCTAATTGAGTTCTTCTGTTTCATACTTTTTTTATATATCTTTCGTGTGCTGCCGACTCACAAGGAAAATAATAATGAGGTACAGAGGCGCACACTATTGGGCTTGGGCAGACTGCCAACTGCACAGCCAGGAGCATGAAGAATCGCTGGAGTCGGGAATCACACTTGATGTCAAGGCGCGGCTGTCGCGCAGCGGTTGCACTCAGTTGTTTCTCGGGGTTTACACCAGTGCCGGTCTACCCATCGTGGAGGAGTATCACGACCATCTCGATGAAGTCACCCTGACCCGGGCGATCATCTGGGGCGTAAAACGTTGTCGCGCAATTGCCGCCGACGTCATCGAACTCAATGAGCTACCTGCCATCAGCCACTACCCCGGGATGCGGGCGATCAATTCGGCGCCCTGATTACGCACATTGCCGATCGCAGCGCTGACCGGGTACCACTCGAACTGCGCTGCCGGCTCACCCAGATTCAAGGCCATCTGCTCGGCATGTTCGCCGGCGGTGGCCGGGTCCAGCCATTGCCGGGCAAAAGCCGGCGCCAGCACGATTGGACGGCGGTCATGCACGTCGAGCAGACCGCCTTCACTGTCAGCCGTGAGGATGACGAACCCCGCATGCTCGCCGCTGCACTGGCCGATCGCGGCGCACAGGGCAGGGCGGCCATCGCCGCGGCGGATCAGGTAGGGTTGCTTTTTCGGGCCGCCTTCATCGACCCATTCGAACCAGTTGTCGATCGGCACGATGGCCCGGTGTGGCCAGATGGCGCGGAAGAAGGCGCCATGGGCGACCTTTTCCACCCGCGCGTTGATGGGGGCGGCGCGATCCCTGGCCCAGTGCGGGCGCCAGCCCCAGGGCAGCAGGTCGGCGTGGAGGATGTCAGCCTCGATATGCAGCAGCGCCACGCGGGTGGTCGGCGCCACGTTGTAGTGGCCAAGCGGCTGATCACCGACGCTGTTGACCAGGGCGCCGGGCATGCTCAGGGCCTCGACGAAATCGTGGATGCCATGGTATTGGGATAACCTGCCGCACATGCTGCGAAGCTCCGCGAGGTGCCTACCGGTGGAGGATAGACGCTATCGGGGGGCAAGCCCGCTCCTGCGACGGTCAGCTCAGCACCCAGACCAAGAGCGATACCACCAGAGCCAACAATGTGCCCAGCCAGGCGCAGGCTTCGAACTTCGAACGTTGCACGCTGGCGCGAACTTCGCGCAGGTATTGCGCCTTGGTCGGCGCCCGCTCGCGATAGCGCAGGTGCTCGGCCAGGTCATGCAAGCGGGCCTCGATGATCGAGCCGACCACGAAGAATGTCGCGCCATAGCTGGCGATGAAAATCAGCAGGTACTTCATTGTCGCTCCTTGGCTTGCCCGTCCCTGGTGCCATTACCCTGTCACGGAACCTTGTGCCTGCACAACGTCTAAGCTGATGTGGGATGTCCCATTCTTGAGCACATCATCATGTTCAGATCGCGCTTGCTGGTTGTCGTCGCCACCTCGTTGAGCCTGGCACTCGGTTCACTTGGCGCTGTTGCCGATCCGGGCAATGGCAAAGGTAATCCGGGGCATGGCCAGGGCAAGCAGGGTGGTCAGGGTGCCAGCCAGAAAGGTGGCAAGAGCGCTGACCAATGGAGTCATGGCCCGGCCATCGATCGCAGCCGTGTCATCAATGTGCTGCTGGGCTATCCCGATTACTGGAGTCGTGGCGCCGACCTGCCCCCGGGTGTACGCAAGAACCTGGCGCGCGGCAAACCCCTGCCACCCGGCATCGCGAAAAAGCTCGATGACCGCCTGATCGGCAGGCTGCCGCACTACGATGGCTACGAATGGCGCCAGGCCGGGACCGACCTGATTCTGGTAGCGATCGCCACCGGCATCATCTACGAAGTGCTGACTCACGTGCTCGATTGAAACCGTAGTTGACGGCGGGGCAGAGTGCGCTTATACAGGCGCCCCCCACACCGGCAAGGCAGGCCCTGCAATGAACGACGACGATCTGGACATTCACGAACCTGAGCATGATCACTTGCTCGACCATGACTTCGCCGAGGATGATTACGAAGTGCAGGAAGAGGTCAACCCGTTGTTCGATCCGCAGGATGACGACGAGCCGAATGCCAGCGATTGTGCAGGTGATGACGATGCATTCTGGGATGAAGGCGTAGACACCCTCGACGACCTCTAGGCGCCAGCAGCGGCGCTGGCGCCTGGAGGCGGTTGCGGGTTAACGCCCATCCACCGAGAAGCGCCCGGCACCGGTAACCGACAGCAGCAGCAGGCCGCCGACGATGCTCATGTTCTTGAAGAACTGCACGGTGTTGGCCGCCTTGGCCGGGTCGACCATATTCCAGAATGGGTGGCCGATAACGGCGGTACCGATCACGAACAGGGCAAACAGGAAGGCCAGCGGGCGAGTGTAGAAGCCGAGGATGAGAATGATGGCGACAAAAAACTCCATCACCACCGCCACCGCAGCTGCGACTGTTGGCACCGGAGCTCCCAGGGATGCCAGATAGTCAACCGTGCCGTCGAAGCCGGTGAGCTTGCTCCAGCCAGACATCACGAACAGGATCATCAGCAGTATCCGCGCCAGCAGGATGATGACGTCGCGCTGGTTGTCGAACAGGGTATAGCGCATGGCGGCCTTCCTTTGTTGTTGGGCAATTTTACCTTAGCAGTTGCCGGAAGGATTTGCGGCCAGCCCAGCATAAAAAGGGCATAAGGGTTGTTTGGGCGAACGCCAGACAGCAAAAAGGCGCCGCTAAGGCGCCTTCTCAGAAGATGGTGCGAGTGGCGGGACTCGAACCCGCAAGGCTCACGCCGGCAGATTTTAAGTCTGCTGTGTATACCAATTCCACCACACTCGCACTGGGTTGAGGAAAATGCATTTGCTCCCTCAATCGAGCGAGCTTTATAACCCATCGTTATATTCGAGTCAACCGCGTGCAGGGCTCTGGACGGCGCCTCCGTGCCGAAATCGGCAATGGCCGTCATTCAGTATGTCGCAGTCGCCGCCAGCGCCACGCAGTGTTCGTGATCAGTAGCTGATCGTATCGGCGACGCCGCGCAAGTCGTCCACCGACGATTGCAGGCCCGCGATTCTACCCAGCACTGCGGCGGCGTCAGCCTGGTGTACCGAGTGCTGCAGGTACAGCACGTGCCCGCGCAGGTCGAGCGACACCCGCTCAAGGTCGGCGGCGGTGTGCTGCAGGTCATCATGGATAGCTTTCATTCGTAGGTCTGCGGCCACGCGTCGTTCCCTCGAGGTAGGTGGCAGGTCTGAAGTGCCGGGCGACTATAGAGCAATTGATTCCTTGCTGTCATTGGGCCACTGTTGCTTTCACCACGCCGTCGACTGGCAGTGCCTGAAGAATCCGACTAAGTTTTAGACCAGCGCAGGGAATCGCTTGCAGCGTATGCTGTCATATCCAGACAAGCCATCTACGGCTTCGTGGGGCAGCCATGGTCTCATCCGACTCCGAACTTCATGTGATGCATGCCAGTCGCTTCGAGCAACTGGTACAAACGGTGGTTGATTACGCTATCTACATGCTCGACCTCGAAGGTCACGTGGTGTCCTGGAATGCCGGCGCACAGCGCATCAAGGGCTACCGTGCCGATGAAGTGATCGGCAAGCATTTCTCGATGTTCTTCACCCCTCAGGATTGTGCCGACGGCAAGCCGGACTGGCTGCTTGAGCGTGCCTTGAGTACTGGCGGAGCCCAGGATGAAGGCTGGCGCATGCGCAAGGACGGCACGCTGTTCTGGGCGCTGGTGGCGCTGGACGTGATCAGGGCACCCGATGGCGAAGTCGTGGGGCTGGCGAAGATAACCCGCGACATTACCGACCGCCGCGAGGCCGCACTGCAACTCGATGAAATGCGCGCCCAGCTGTTCCAGTCGCAAAAGCTTGAAGCCCTCGGGCAATTGACCGGGGGCATGGCGCATGACTTCAACAACCTGCTGACCATCATCATCGGCTCGGCTCGCCTGGCCCTTAACAGCCGAGACCCGCAACGTACCCAGCGCCTGCTCGAACACATCCTCGATGCGGGCGAGCGCGGTAGCCAGATGACCCAGCAACTGCTCAGTTTCGCCCGGCACAAGGCCTTGAAGTTCGGTCGCGTCAAAGTACCGGAACTGATCGAGTCGACGCGCGTGCTGCTCGGCCAGACCCTGCCCGCGTCGGTGGAACTGCAGGTGCTGCTGGCCGACAACCTGTGGGATGTCGAAGTCGATGCCGGGCAGTTGCAGATGGTATTGCTCAACCTGATCTTCAATGCCCGCGACGCCATCGACGGCGAGGGGCTGATCAGCATGCAGGCGCAAAACTGCACGCTTACAGGCCGCCCCGAGGGCCTGGTGGGGCGCTTTGTCTGCATCAGCATCAGCGACACCGGCCGCGGCATCGACAGCAAGGTGCTGCCGCGCATCTTCGAGCCTTTTTTCACTACCAAGAGCTTTGGCAAGGGCACCGGGCTGGGCCTGAGCCAGGTCTATGGTTTTGCCAAGCAGAGCAATGGCGCGGTCAGCGTCAGCAGCGAGCCGGGCAAGGGTACCTGCATGAGTGTCTACCTGCCGGTGTACACAGCCTCCATTGACCCCGTCCCTGAACACGGAGGTGCATAGCATCGTGGAACCACTCAAACGCCTCGCCACTGGTATCCCCGGGCTCGACGAACTGCTCAAGGGCGGGCTGGTGGTCGGTGCTTCCTATATCGTTCAAGGGCGGCCCGGTTCAGGCAAGACCATCCTGGCCAATCAGTTGGCGTTCAACCATGTGGCGCATGGCGGACGGGTGCTGGTGGCGACGCTGTTGAGCGAGTCCCACGAGCGTCTGTTCCAGTACCTGTCGACCTTGAGCTTTTTCGATCCGGCGAAAATCGGCGCGCAACTGCAGTTCGTCAGTGCTTTCGACACCATGGAGCAGGAGGGGCTGGACGAAGTGGTGAAACTGCTGCGCGGGGAAATCAGCCGCCATCAGGCCAGCCTGCTGATCGTCGATGGCCTGCTCAATGCCCGCTCGCGGGCGGAAACCCCGCTGGACACCAAGAAATTCATCGCCGAGCTGCATGGCCATGCGGCGTTTGCCGGTTGCACCGTGCTGTTTCTGACCAGCTCGCGGCTGGACGATGGCAGCCCGGAACACACCATGGTCGATGGTGTCATCGAACTGGGTGACGAGCTGTTCGGCAGCCGCTCGGTGCGCCGCATCCAGTTGCGCAAGACCCGCGGCAGCGGCGCCCTGTCGGGTATCCACGAGTGTGAAATCACCGAGGACGGCATCCAGGTGTACCCGCGCCTGGAGTCGCTGTACAGCCACCCGACCGGGCCTGGCACGGGCGAGCTGACCCGCGTCCCCAGCGGCGTGCCGGTGTTTGACAGCATGCTCGGAGGCGGGCTGCCCGCTGCCTCGGTGACCCTGGCAATGGGCCCGTCGGGCATCGGTAAAACGTCCCTGGGCGTGAGCTTTCTGGGCGCGGCGACAGTCGCAGAACCCGGTCTGCATTTCGGCTTTTATGAAACGCCGCATCGCCTGCGCCTGAAGGCCGGCGCCCTGGGCTACGACTTTACCGCCATGGAGCGCGCCGGGGCCTTGCGTATTGCCTGGCAACCGACTACCGAAGGCGTGCTTGATGATGTCGGCATGCGCTTGCTGCGCTTGGTCGAGCAGCACAACATCAAGCGTGTGCTGATCGACAGCCTCGGTGCTTTCACCCGCCTGGCAAGCAATCCGATGCGGCTGAACGAATTCTTTCGCGCCCTGACCGGCGAGCTGCGCGCCCGTGACGTCAGTGTCCTGGCCACCTGGGAAATGCGCGATATCTTCGGTTCGGAAATCAACGCACCGGCGCCCGACCTCTCGAGCATCGTCGACAACCTGCTGTTGATGCGCTTTGTCGAGATGGAGTCCGAGCTCAAGCGATTGCTGTCGATCCTCAAGGTGCGCGACAGCTATTACGATCCGGCGCTGCTGGAACTGATCATCAGCGACCACGGTATCGATCTGCAAAAGGCCTTTTCCCAGGCCACGGGGGTGATGTCCGGGACGCCCTCGCAGGTGCCTGGATCATGAGAATGGGGCCGGCAACACCATGAGTACCATTCTGGTCGTCGACGACGAGTACCTGATCGCCAATATCCTGGGTTGGGCCCTGGAGGACGAAGGTTTCGACGTGGAACTGGCCGGTAATGGGCAAAAGGCCCTGGACTTGCTGAAAGGCAAACGAGTGGAGTTGGTGATCACCGATTACATGATGCCGGTGATGGATGGCGAGGCACTGGCCGTCAGTATTCGTGCAGAGCCGCTGCTACAGGCCTTGCCGATCATATTGATGAGCGGGGCACAGGCTCACAAGGGGCGGGATAATCCCAGGCTGTTCGCTGCCGTGTTCGACAAACCCTTCGACATCGATCAACTGATTGCCAAAGTGAAGGAACTGGTTGGCGCGCCTGAGGCGCCTTGAGACCTGCGACTGCAACCTGGAGGGTTGTCAGGGTCAGGATCAAGCGCATCCGTGCGGCTTGAGTGAGCTGGGGGCTACTTAGTGCTCGTCGCCTCCTTTTTCCGGTGCCGGGCTACCGGCCTGAATGCGTTTGAAAATCTCCTCGCGGTGCACCTGTACATCTTTCGGTGCATCGATGCCGATCCTCACTTGCATCCCTTTGACGCCCAGAATGGTGACTTTGATGTCATCGTTGATGACGATGCTTTCGCCAACCTTGCGGGTGAGTATCAGCATGTATTTCTCCTTGGTAACGTAAGTTGCCTTGCAGGCGTAGCCCGCAGAAGCCGGGATCACACAGGGGGTGCATCCCTCTTTCCCTTCATTAAAGACGCTTTCGGCGGATATTAATTCCCCCGAACACAGATTCTGTAGTGAGTCTTTAGTCGCAGGTGCCGATTGGCTGGATGAGCGCTCCCGAACAGCGAGTACTGCTCATACCCGCAAGCATAGGGGGGTTGAAGGAATATGGGAAATTTCTCTGCATGATAGTGAAGGTGGGTTTCGCTGAATGGCTTTTCAAGGGGCAGGGAGGTTTTGCAGAAACAACGCCAGGGCCACTTCCTCGGCCTCCAGCCCCTTGCGGGTGCGTGGCCGTGGTAGCTTGGCCAGTCCGCCCAGGGTGAAATGCTCCAGCAGCGCCGGATGGATATAGCAGCGCCGGCATACTGCCGGGGTATTGCCCAGGCGGCTGGCGACCTGTTTGACGGTCTCGACGATCTGCCGCTTGGCTTCCTGCTCCGGCTGCCACTCAAGCTGGCGCAACAGGCTCAAGGCCAGGGCGCTGCCGGCCCAGGTACGGTAGTCCTTGGCGGTGAAATCGCTGCCGGTCAGTTCCTGCAGGTAGGCGTTGACGTCGGCCGAGCCGACGCTGTGGCGCTGGCCCTGTTCATCCTGGTACTGGAACAGGTCCTGGCCGGGCAGGTCCATGCAGCGTTTGACCAGGTTGGCCAGACGCCGGTTCTTCAGGGTCACCCGATGTTCGATGCCGCTCTTGCCGCGAAACTGAAAGCGGATGGCGCTGCCGTTGACCTTGACGTGACGGTTGCGCAGGGTGGTCAGACCGAAGGACTTGTTGTCGCGGGCGTACTGGCGATTGCCGATGCGGATCAAGGTGCTGTCGAGCAGGCTGACCACCAGGGCCATGACCTTCTGTCGATCAAGCCCCGGCCGCGCCAGATGACTGTCCAGTTGCCGGCGCACCTTGGGCAAGAGGCTGGCGAAGGCCAGCATGCGTGAGTACTTGTGGCTGTCGCGATAGCTGCGCCAGTCGGCATGGTAGCGGTACTGCTTGCGTCCGCGGGCATCACGGCCGGTAGCCTGCAGGTGGCCTCGCGGGTCGGCACAGATCCATACATCGGTGTAGGCCGGCGGGATCACCAGGGCCTTGATCCGCTCGAGGGTGGCCGGGTCGGTGACCCGGTTGCCTTGTGCATCGAGGTAGACGAACCTGCCGCGCAGCGTCTTGCGGCGCAGGCCGGGCTGGGTGTCATCGACATACTGCAAGGCGGCGGGCAGGGCGGTGTCGGGCATGGCGCGGGTCCAGTGACGGGGCTTGTACTATGGACCGCAACGTCAACCCAACAGTGCCACCGACTTGATCTGTGCCCATAGCGACTGCCCGGCATGCAACTTGAGCTGGTCGGCGGAATAGCGGGTGATGCGCGCCAGCAAGGTGGTGCCGGCCGCGTCCAGGCTGACCAGCACATGGGCGCTGTTGTCGGCCGGGCGGTGGCCGCTGACCGTCACCGGCAGGCGATTGAGGATGCTCGATTGCTGATCGGCGCCCAGGCTCAGGCTGACGTCACGCGCCTGGACCTTCAGGCGCAACGGCATGCCGACGGCCAGCGGTTCGTGGGCAACGCGCACCTGCAAGTCGCTGTGCGGCAGTTGCAGGCTGAGCAACTGGTAGTCGCTGTTGTAGGCGCTGACCTGGCCTTCGATGATCACCCCGGCATCATCGCCCTGGGCCAGGGGCAGATCGAGGCGGGCGAGGGTGGCGGCGATCGGGCCGCTGGCCTGGACCTTGCCCTGTTCCAATAGCACCAGGTGATCGGCCAGGCGCGCGACTTCGTCCTGGGCATGGCTGACGTAGATCAGCGGAATCTCCAGTTCGCTGTGCAGGCGCTCAAGGTACGGCAGGATCTCGCGCTTGCGCGGGCCATCGAGGGCCGCCAGCGGCTCGTCCATCAACAACAGTTGCGGGCTGCTCAGCAGCGCCCGGGCAATGCCCACGCGCTGGGCTTCGCCGCCGGAAAGCGTCGCAGGCTTGCGCTCCAGCAGGTGCTCGATGCCGAGCAGTTCGCAGGCCTGCTCAAGGCTGACCTTGCGCAGCTGGGCGGGGATGCGTTTGTAGCCGAAGGTCAGGTTGGCGAGCACCGACAGGTGCGCAAACAAGCTGGCCTCCTGGAAGACATAGCCGATCGGGCGTTGATGCGGGGCGACGAAATGTTCGCGGCGCGAGTCCTGCCAGATTTCGCCGTTGACCTCGATGTAAGCCTCGGTCGCGCGCTCAAGCCCGGCCAGGCAGCGCAGGCACGTGGTCTTGCCCGAGCCGGAATGGCCGAACAGGGCGCTGATACCGCGCCCGGGCAGTTGCAGGTCGACATCCAGGCTGAAGTCGTCGCGCGCCAGTTTCAAGCGGGCGTGAATCATCGCTGCCATGCTCAGCTCCAGGCCGATTTGCCGCGGCGGCTGGAATACAGCGCCAGCAGCACGAGGAAAGAGAACACCAGCATGGCCCCGGCCAGCCAGTGGGCCTGCAGGTACTCCATGGCCTCGACATGGTCGAAGATCTGCACCGACACCACCCGGGTCTTGTCGGGAATATTGCCGCCGATCATCAGCACCACGCCGAACTCGCCGACGGTGTGGGCAAAACCGAGGATGCTGGCGGTGATGAAGCCAGGGCGCGCCAAGGGCAACACCACATGAACGAAACAGTCCCAGGGGCTGGCGCGCAAGGTCGCAGCCACCTCCAGCGGCCGTTGACCAATGGCGCTGAAGGCGTTCTGCAAGGGTTGCACGACGAAGGGCATTGAATAAACCACCGAACCGATCACCAGGCCGCTGAAACTGAACACCACGGTGCCCAGCCCCAGCGCTTCGGTGGTCTGGCCGATCCAGCCGTTGGGCCCCAGGGCCAGCAACAGGTAGAAGCCGATCACCGTCGGTGGCAGCACCAAGGGCAGGGCCACCACCGCGCCCACCGGCCCGCGCAGCCACGAGCGTGTGCGCGCCAGCCACCAGGCGATGGGAGTACCGATGAGCAACAGGATCAGCGTGGTCAGGCTGGCCAGTTTGAAGGTCAGCCAGATGGCGCCGAGGTCGCTGGCATCCAGTGGCATCAGATTTCGTAACCGTAGGACTTGATCACGGCAGCGGCTTTCGGGCCTTTGAGGTATTCAACCAGGGCTTTGGCTGCGGTGCTGTCCTTGCCTTTGTTGAGGATCACCGCGTCCTGCTTGATTGGCTCATGCAGGTTGGACGGCACGATCCAGGCCGAACCGCTGCTGACCTTGCCGTCCTTGTAGATCTGCGACAGGGCGACAAAGCCCAGTTCGGCATTGCCGGTGGAGACGAACTGGAAGGCCTGGGTGATGTTCTGGCCTTCGACGATCTTGGCCTTGGTGGCCTCGGTCAGTTGCAGTTTGTCCAGCACCTGAGTCGCCGCCAGGCCATAAGGTGCGGCTTTCGGGTTGGCAATCGACAGGTGCTTGAACTGGTTTTTCTTCAGCACATCGCCCTTGCCATCGACATAGTCATCCTTGGCCGACCACAGCGCCAGGGTGCCGATGGCGTAGGTGAAGCGCGAGCCCTTGACCGTGTCGCCTTCTTTTTCGAGTTTTTCCGGCGTGCTGTCATCGGCGGCGAGGAACACCTCGAACGGCGCGCCGTTCTTGATCTGCGCATAGAACTGGCCGGTAGCGCCATAGGCGGCAACCAGCGTGTGGCCGGTGTCTTTCTCGAAGTCCTTGGCAATCGCCTGGATCGGTGCGGTGAAGTTGGCGGCAACAGCCACCTGTACCTCATCGGCCCAGGCGCTGTTCAAGGTCATGAAGGTGGCCAGGGCGGCCAGGGCAAAACGCGGTGCGCACTTACTCATGAAAAACAGCTCCACAGGCTGAGGGGTATTCGTTATATAGGTGAATATATAGCGAATGCCTGGCCAACGGGAAGTACTGCTTCAGCGTTTGAGCTGGGCGAGGGCGTTTTCAGCCAGTGTGCGCGTCAGTTCACCGGCCGGCAGGGCCTGGCCCAGGCGTAGCGCCTGGCCCGACCAGAGGTTGCTGAAATCGCTGTTGCCTTTCGGCTCGCTGATCGCCCGCAGCGGCATCAGCGCACCACCAGCCAGGGGGAAGCGGGGCGCAAGGTCACTCATGGGCCCCAGTTCGCGCATGATTCGCGTGCGGATACCGCGTGCCGGGCGCCCGGTAAACAGGTTGGTGACTGCCGTGTCGCTTTCCTTGGCGCTGTGCAGGGCCTGGCGATGGGCCGCCGAGACCTTGGCTTCCGGGCAGAACAGGTAGGCGGTACCCAGTTGCACCGCCGAAGCGCCCAGGGCCAGGGCGGCGACGATACCGCGATGGTCGCCAATGCCGCCGGCGGCAATCACCGGCACGTTCACCGCATCGACAATCTGCGGCACCAGCGCCAGCGTACCGACCTGGGTATTGAGGTCGCTGCTGAGGAACATCCCGCGATGGCCGCCGGCTTCATAGCCCATGGCAATGATTGCGTCGCAGCCGTGATCTTCCAGCCACAGGGCTTCATCCACCGTAGTGGCGCTGGACAGCACCTTGGCGCCAGTGGCCTTGACCCGCTTGAGCAGGCTGGCTTCGGGCAGGCCAAAGTGGAAGCTGACCACCGCCGGCTTGAATTGCTCGAGCAACTGGCAGGTGGCGTCGTCGAAGGGCGCACGATTGGAGACCGGCGTCGGTGCCTCGAAATCGGCACCCAGCTCTTCATAGTACGGTTTGAGCGCCAGCTTCCAGGCTGCGTCGCGGGCCGGGTCTGGCTCGGGCGGCTGATGGCAGAAGAAGTTGACGTTGAGCGGGCCGTTGCTTGCCTCGCGAAAGGCTTGAAGCTCGGCGCGGATCTGTTCCAGGCTCAGGGTGGCACAAGGCAGTGAACCCAGGCCGCCAGCGTTGCTCACGGCAATGGCCATGGCCGAACCGGTGGAGCCGGCCATGGGCGCCTGAAGGATCGGCAGTTCGATGCCGAACAGATCGAGGAGGCGGGTGTCCGGCCATTGGCTCATGCCTGGGGTTCCTTGTGCTGAGGTGGCTTTACAGCGCTTTGCTCACCTTGATATCAGTGATCTTCTTGGCGTCTTCGCCGTGGAGCTGTTGCAGCGCTGCCTGCACTTGCTCGGGAGCATCGCTGGTCAACTGGGCGAAGTCGAAACGTTGCTCGCCATCGATCTTGTACTTGATCACGAACTTGGTGGTCTGGCTCATGGGCTTATCTCAGTTTCGACGACGAACGACGGATGATCTTCACCGTGTGGGTGAAGGTTGGCTTGGTGACTGCCGATAATGCACGCGGGCCCACGGTGTCGATAGTGATGTTCCAGAAGCCGGTGCTGGGCACGGTGATCTTGGCCGGGAAGTCGACGAAGGCGCCGCCATGATAGGTGTGGCGGCCGCCGTTCTTGAAGCTGCGGAAGTTGGCGTCGTTCATCAGGCGGATATTGCAGCGCTGGGAGCAATGGATGACCACGATGTCATCTTCGTTGAGGTGCTCGCGCTGGTGTACGAATTTCATGTTGCACTCCGCATTGGATCTGTCAGCAAATCAAAACGATACCATGATGTCGGTTACACTGTCGGCCTTCGTGCCAGGCCCAGGATAAAACTGCCAATCAAGGGAGCGAAATGGTCTGCGCGTGGTCATATCTTTTTTCCGTGGTGGAGGTGTGCTTGATGAAGTGGGTCGTAGCAGCGTTGGCAGTAACGCTGGGTGGCTGTGTAAGTGTGTCGGAGCTGGAGCGCAGCCCGGAAACCCTCAATGTGATTTCTGGCAAGAAACCCCAGGAATATGCCAACTGCGTGCAGCAGCAGTTGAGTGAGTCGCGTGGGCAGCTGGCTGTGGAGGAACGCCACGACGGTTTGCGCCTGGTCGTGCCGCAAAAGGTGGGTGCCGGCCCGGCCGCGCTGGTGGATATCGACAAGCGTGGCAGCGGCAGCAGCATCAAGCTGTATGAGCGGTTGAATAATTTCCCGCTGCGCCTGGGTGATGTGAAGACCGCGGCGACGCGCTGCATCTCCGGGTAATTTCTTCAGCAACTAACCGATTCAGCTGGCATCTCGCCATCTTTCTGCGTTGTAGCTCACGGCGTATAGGCCTACTATCCATAGGCTTATATCTATTAAGCCTAAGCTTATAACAAGAAAATGGAGTCCGTGATGATCCCACTGGATCGAATCCTGATCAGCAGCCTGCTGCTGTTTTCACTGCCTGCCGTCCACGCCGCCGACGGCCAGAAAGTATTTACCCAGGGTGGCCAGAACCCTGCCGCCATGGCCTGCCTGGGTTGCCATGGCCCGGATGCCAAGGGCATCGCCGCAGCCGGCTTTCCGCGCTTGGCCGGCCTGCCGGCAGCCTACCTGAGCAAGCAGTTGCAGGACTTTCAGTCCGGCAGCCGCAAGCATCCGATCATGGAGCCGCTGGCCAAGGCCTTGAGTGCTGAAGAAATCCAGGCGGTCACCGCCACCCTGGCCGCCATGCCCAGTGAACCGGCCAGCGCCAGCCATCGCCAGCAAATGGCCGCAGATCCGGTACAGAAGCTGGCGTTGTATGGCGACTGGAACCGCAAAATCCCCGGTTGCGTGCAGTGCCACGGCCCTGGTGGTGCAGGTGTCGGCGAACATTTCCCGCCATTGGCGCATCAACCTGCCAGCTATCTGGTTGCCCAGCTCAACGCCTGGCGCGACGGCAGCCGCAGCAACGACCCCAACCAGCTGATGGTCGGTGTGGCCAAGGCCATGACCGATGACGAGATTAAGGCCGTGGCCAATTACTTCGCCAACCCTGTCAGCCCGGAGGTCAAGCCATGAAGCCGATGATCCTCGCCGCCCTGGCCCTGAGCCTGGGCAACGTCCATGCTGCACCCATTGCCATGGAAGACCAGTCGCAGCTCAAGTCCGCGCCTGCTGCCGCGCCAGGCTTCACCCCGCCAGCGGAAAGCGAACTGCCCGACAATGCCTACGGCAAGATGGTCCGCGATGGCCATGCCTTATTCGTCGACACGCGCAGGTTGATGCCCGAATACGTCGGTAACGGCCTTAACTGCAGCAACTGTCACCTCGATCAGGGTCGCCTGGGCAACTCGGCGCCGCTGTGGGGCGCGTATCCCATGTATCCGGCCTATCGCAAGAAAAACGACAAGGTCAACACCTTCGCCGAGCGTATCCAGGGCTGCTTTCAGTTCAGTATGAACGGCAAGCCACCGGCGGCTGACAGCCCGCAGATGACTGCCTTGTCGGTATATGCCTACTGGCTGGCAAGCAAGGCGCCGATTGGTGTCGAGAGCGCTGGCCGCGGCTACCCGGACGTACCGCAATCGGCCGAAGGCTATGACTTCAAACGGGGTGAGCAGGTGTACCAGGCCCAGTGCTCCATTTGCCACGGCGCCAATGGCGAAGGGCAGAAAGTGGCCAAGGACTACGTGATGCCGCCGTTGTGGGGCAAGGACTCCTACAACTGGGGCGCCGGCATGCACCGGATCAATACGGCCGCATCTTTCATCAAGCACAATATGCCCCTGGGCAAGCCCGGCAGCCTGAGCGACCAGCAGGCCTGGGACGTGGCCGCTTACATCAACCGCCACGAGCGGCCGCAGGATCCGCGTCTGGTAGACGGCTCGATCGAGAAAACCCGGCTGAAGTTCCACGCCAATGATGGCGTCAACCTCTATGGCCAGAAGGTAGACGGGGTACTGGTCGGGCAGGGCCTGTAAGGACCTCGATGCCCCCGGATTTACGTGCCGGTGGTCAGCCACCGGCGCAATATTTATGATCCGGGGGAACTATCCACCCCAGGATTTCTCTATGATGGCATTGGCCGCCCGGTGGTGGGGCATTGTAAGGTGACCGCCGCCTGATTAGACTGCGCCGAATTTCGTACGCAAAGCCCTTGTTAAGGACGTATATGATCAAGAAATGCTTGTTCCCGGCAGCCGGTTACGGCACTCGCTTCCTGCCTGCTACCAAAGCCATGCCCAAGGAAATGCTGCCGGTGGTGAACAAGCCACTGATCCAGTACGGCGTTGAAGAAGCGCTGGAAGCTGGATTGAACGAGATTTCCATCGTCACCGGTCGCGGCAAGCGCGCCCTGGAAGACCACTTCGACATCAGCTACGAGCTGGAAAACCAGATCAAGGGCACCGACAAGGAAAAATACCTGGTCGGCATCCGTCGTCTGCTCGACGAGTGCTCGTTCTCCTACACCCGTCAGACCGAAATGAAAGGCCTGGGCCACGCGATCCTTACCGGTCGCCCGCTGATCGGCGACGAGCCGTTCGCCGTGGTGCTGGCGGACGACCTGTGCGTCCACCTCGAAGGTGACGGCGTGCTCAAGCAGATGGTCAAGCTGTACAAACAGTACCGCTGCACCATTGTTGCCATCATGGAAGTCGACCCGCAGGAAACCAGCAAATACGGTGTGATCGCCGGTGACCTGATCGGCGACGACCTGTACCGTGTACGCAACATGGTCGAGAAGCCAAAGCCTGAAGATGCCCCGTCGAACCTGGCGATCATCGGCCGCTACATCATGACTCCGGACATTTTCAAACTGATCGAAGAAACCGAGCCAGGCAAGGGCGGTGAAATCCAGATCACCGACGCCCTGATGAAACAGGCCCAGGATGGCTGTGTCATTGCCTACAAGTTCAAAGGCAAGCGTTTCGACTGCGGTGGCGCCGAAGGTTACATCGAAGCGACCAACTTCTGCTTCGAGAACTTCTACAAGACCGGCAAAGCGTACTGAGCCTGGTAGCTAGCGGTTTGATAAAGCCACCTTCGGGTGGCTTTTTCTTGTAGCTTGTAGCTTGAGACTTGCAGCTTGAGAGCATCGAGATGACCTACGATTTTGATCTGTTCGTGATTGGTGCCGGGTCTGGCGGTGTGCGCGCTGCGCGCTTTGCCGCAGGCTTCGGTGCAAAAGTGGCGGTTGCCGAAAGCCGCTACCTGGGCGGTACCTGTGTCAACGTTGGCTGCGTGCCGAAAAAACTGCTGGTCTACGGCGCGCACTTTGCCGACGACTTCGAGCAGGCCGCAGGCTTTGGCTGGTCGCTGGAAGATGCCCAGTTCGACTGGGGCCAGCTGATCGCCAACAAGAACCGCGAGATCGAGCGGCTCAACGGTATCTACCGCAACCTGCTGGTCAACAGCGGTGTGACCCTGCTCGAAGGGCACGCCAAACTGACGGGGGCCCATGAGGTGGAAGTCGATGGCCAGCGCTACAGCGCCGAGCACATCCTCATTGCCACTGGCGGCTGGCCGCAGATCCCGAACATTCCGGGCAAGGAGCTGGCGATCAGCTCCAACGAGGCGTTCTACCTCAAGGATCTGCCCAAGCGCGTGCTGGTGGTTGGCGGCGGTTATATCGCCGTGGAGTTTGCCGGGATCTTCCAGGGCCTGGGCGCCAAGACCTCGCTGCTGTACCGCGGCGACCTGTTCCTGCGCGGCTTCGACGGCGGGGTGCGCGATCACCTCAAGGAGGAGCTGGAAAAACGCGGCATGGACCTGCAGTTCAACAGCGACATCCAGCGCATCGAGCGCCAGGATGACGGCAGCCTCAAGGCCACGCTCAAGGACGGTCGCGAGCTGGTTGCCGATTGCGTGTTCTACGCCACCGGCCGGCGGCCGATGCTCGACAACCTGGGCCTGGAAAACACCGGCGTCGAGCTCGACCCTCGTGGATTTATCCGTGTCGATGACCTGTACCAGACCACCGCGCCGTCGATCCTGGCCATTGGCGATGTGATCGGCCGCGTGCAGCTGACCCCGGTGGCCCTGGCCGAAGGGATGGCAGTGGCCCGGCGCCTGTTCAAGCCTGTGCAGTACCGCCCGGTGGATTACCTGAACATCCCCACGGCGGTGTTCAGCCAGCCACCGATCGGCACCGTTGGCCTGACCGAAGAGCAGGCGCTGGAGCAGGGGCACAAGGTGCAGATCTTCGAAAGCCGCTTCCGGCCGATGAAGCTGACCCTCACCGATGTACAGGAAAAGACCCTGATGAAGCTGGTGGTCGATGCCGACACCGACCGCGTGCTGGGTTGCCATATGGTCGGTCCGGACGCCGGCGAGATCATCCAGGGCCTGGGCATCGCCCTCAAGGCCGGGGCGACCAAGCAGCAGTTCGACGAGACCATTGGCGTGCATCCTACGGCGGCGGAAGAGTTCGTCACCCTGCGTACGCCTTCGCGTTAAGCGGCGTAAGTTATCACCGGCAAGGCCGGCTCCCACAGGTACAGGTACAACTGGCTTTGTGGGAGCTGGCTTGCCAGCGATAGGCTGCACAGCAGCCTCAGTATCATTTCCTTCTATTAATATCCCCGCCTTATAGCCAAAACCAATCAACAACATGAGCTTTGCCAATGAGCATTAATCCAATGCATTGGCTACGATTCTCCCATCAGTTTTTTCAACCCCCTGAAGGAGCGTCACTCATGCCTATCATCAACAGCCAGGTTAAACCGTTCAAAGCTACCGCTTACCACCAGGGCAAGTTCGTCGAAGTCTCGGATGCCGATCTGAAAGGCAAATGGTCCGTGGTGTTCTTCTACCCGGCCGACTTCACCTTCGTCTGCCCGACCGAGCTGGGCGACCTGGCCGACAACTACGCGCAGTTCAAAGACCTGGGCGTGGAAATCTACGGCGTGTCCACCGACACCCACTTCACCCACAAAGCCTGGCACGACACTTCGGACACCATCGGCAAGATCCAGTACCCGCTGATCGGTGACCCGACCCACGTCATCTCGCGCAACTTCGACGTGCTGATCGAAGAAGCCGGTATCGCTGACCGTGGCACCTTCGTGATCAACCCTGAAGGCCAGATCAAGATCGTCGAACTCAACGACGGTGGTGTAGGCCGTGACGCCAGCGAGCTGCTGCGCAAGGTCAAGGCTGCCCAGTACGTTGCCGCCCACCCAGGCGAAGTCTGCCCGGCCAAGTGGAAAGAAGGCGAAGCGACCCTGGCGCCATCGCTGGACCTGGTCGGCAAGATCTAAGACCGTGAGCCAGCCGAGGGCGGTGGTCTACCGCACCTGACGTTGTCACCGCCCCGCAAAACGCCCGGGCGCTTTCGCCCGGGCGTTGTTATTTCTACCGTTTGAAAAAGGAATCGCCCGTATGTTGGACGCCACGCTTAAAACTCAGTTGAAAGCCTACCTGGAGCGGGTCACTCAGCCGATCGAGATCGTTGCTTCCCTCGATGACGGCGCGAAGTCCCGCGAATTGCGCGACCTGCTGGTGGAAATCGCCGGCCTGTCGAATCTGATTACCCTGCGTGAAGATGGCCGCGACGCCCGTCGTCCGTCGTTCTCGCTCAATCGCCCCGGAGCTGACATTAGCCTGCGCTTTGCCGGCATCCCCATGGGCCACGAGTTCACCTCGCTGGTGCTCGCCCTGCTGCAGGTCGGCGGTCATCCGTCCAAGGCCAGCGCAGAGGTGATCGAGCAGATCAGCGCGCTCAAGGGTGAGTTCAACTTTGAAACCTACTTCTCGCTGTCGTGCCAGAACTGCCCGGACGTGGTCCAGGCGCTGAACCTGATGGCGGTGCTCAACCCCAATATTCGCCACGTCGCCATCGACGGTGCGCTGTTCCAGGCCGAAGTCGAGAGCCGCAAGGTCATGGCCGTGCCCAGCGTCTACCTCAACGGCGAAGTGTTCGGCCAGGGCCGCATGGGCCTGGAAGAAATCCTCGCCAAGCTCGATACCAGCGCCGGTGAGCGTCAGGCCGAGAAGATCAACGCCAAGGACGCCTTTGACGTTCTCGTGGTCGGTGGTGGCCCGGCGGGCGCCGCAGCGGCGATCTATGCCGCCCGTAAAGGCATCCGCACCGGTGTTGCCGCCGAGCGTTTCGGCGGTCAGGTGCTCGACACCATGGCGATCGAGAACTTCATCTCGGTGCAGGAAACCGAAGGGCCGAAGCTGGCCATGGCCCTTGAGGAGCACGTCAAGCAGTACGACGTCGACATCATGAACCTGCAGCGCGGTGACGCCTTGATTCCAGCCACCGACGGCGGCCTGCACGAAGTGCGCCTGGCCAGCGGTGCCTCGCTCAAGGCCAAGACCGTGATCCTCGCCACCGGTGCGCGCTGGCGCGAAATGAACGTGCCGGGCGAGCAGCAATACCGTAGCCGCGGCGTTGCCTACTGCCCGCACTGCGATGGCCCGCTGTTCAAGGGCAAGCGCGTGGCGGTGATCGGTGGCGGTAACTCGGGGGTGGAAGCGGCCATTGACCTGGCCGGTATCGTCGCCCAGGTGACCCTGATCGAGTTCGACAGCCAGTTGCGTGCCGACGCGGTGCTGCAGCGCAAGCTGCACAGCCTGCCGAACGTGAAAGTGATCACCAGTGCGCTGACCACCGAAGTGCTCGGTGACGGCGAGAAGGTCAACGGCCTGCGCTACAAGGACCGCAACAGTGATGAGCTGCATGACCTCGCGCTGGAAGGGATCTTCGTGCAGATCGGCCTGCTGCCCAATACCGACTGGCTCAAAGGCACGGTCGAACTGACCCCGCGCGGCGAGATCATCGTCGATGCCCGCGGCCAGACCAACTTGCCGGGTGTGTTCGCTGCCGGTGACGTGACCACCGTGCCGTACAAGCAGATCGTGATTGCGCTGGGCGAGGGCGCCAAGGCTTCGTTGGCGGCGTTTGATCACTTGATCCGCACCTCGGCGCCAGCCTGACCGATTGTGGGGCCGCTTTGCGGCCCATCGCTGGCAAGGCCAGCTCCCACATGTCATGCGTGCACACATCCACTGTGGGAGCCGGCCTTGCCGGCGATGGCTTCAATGCGCCCCAGCGGCCTTGTTCAGGTCACTTTCCGCCCACTGGGTATACACGCAAGCATCCGCCACCGCCCAGCGTACCTTCACCGTATCGCCCGGCTGCATCGGCATCCCCGCCGCTGACAGCGCCTTGACCGTCATCGCCGTGCCGCCCGTGGTCACCACGCTGCAGGTCTGGCTCTCGCCCAGGAACAACACTTCCCCGACCCTGGCCGTCACCTCGTTCCAGCCCGCTGGCAATGCCTCGCGCGCCGCTTGCTCGACACTCAGGGCCAGGGCTTTTTCCGGGCGGACCATCAGCAGCACTTCCTGGCCCTCAGCCAGCCCCGGGGTAAGGCGCATCGCCACCGGCTGCCCCTCGAAACTCGCCGCGCCATTGCCATGGGCCTTGACCCGCAAGAAGTTGGAGTTGCCCAGAAACGAGGCGACAAAGGCATTCGGCGGGTTCTGGTAGAGGTCGTAGCCGGTGCCCAGGCCGACGATCTTGCCGTGGCTGAAAATGGCGATGCGCTGGGACAGGCGCATGGCTTCTTCCTGATCGTGGGTGACGTAGACGATGGTGATGCCCAGGCGCCGGTGCAACTGGCGCAGTTCATCCTGCAGGTCTTCGCGCAGCTTCTTGTCCAGCGCCCCCAGCGGTTCGTCCATCAGCAGGATGCGTGGCTCATAGACCAGCGCCCGGGCGATCGCCACCCGCTGTTGCTGGCCGCCGGACAGTTGCGCCGGGCGACGGTGGGCAAAGCTGTCCAGTTGCACCAGCTTGAGCATCGCATCGACCTGCTTGTCGCGTTCGGCGGCGCTGCGTTTGCGGATGGCCAGGGGAAAGGCGATGTTGTCGCGCACCGACAGGTGCGGGAACAGCGAGTAACGCTGGAACACCATGCCGATGTCGCGCTTGTGCGGCGGCACGTTGACCAGCGAGGCGCCATTGACCAGGATCTCGCCGCTGCTCGGCGTTTCGAAGCCGGCGAGCATCGACAGGGTGGTGCTCTTGCCCGAGCCGCTGGAGCCGAGGAAGGTGAGGAATTCACCGTCCTGGATGTCCAGGCTGATGTCGTCCACGGCGGCAAAGTCGCCGTAGTGCTTGTTCAGGTTGCGCAGGCTGACCAGGGTCTTGGCCTGTTGGCCGTCGTTGAGGACTGCACTCATCTTGTTATTCTCCAGGCGCTCAGGCGCTGACCGGGTTGCGCCGGCGCAGAGCGGCGGCAATCATCATCACCAGCACCGACAGGCCGATCAGCAGCGTCGAAGCGACGGCGATCACCGGGGTCAGGTCCTGGCGCAGGGTGGTCCACATTTTTACCGGCAGGGTCTGCAGGTTGGGGCTGGCCATCATCACGCTGAGCACCACCTCGTCCCACGACACCAGGAAGGCGAACAGCGCGCCGGCGATCATCCCCGGGCGAATCGCCGGGAAGGTCACCTTGACGATCGCCTGCAGGCGCGAGGCGCCGCAGATCACCGCGGCGTCTTCGATCGACTGGTCGAACAGCTTCAGCGAGTTGATGATCGAGATGATGGTAAAGGGCAGGGCGACGATCACGTGGCTGACCACGAAGGAAAACAGCGTGCCGGTGTAGCCGAGCTTGAGGAACAGGGCATACACCGCCACGGCGATGATCACCAGCGGCACGATCATCGGCAGGGTGAACAGGCCGTAGAGCATCTCCCGGCCAGGGAAACGCCCGCGCACCAGGGCGAAGGCGGTGGGCAGGCCGAGGGCCACGGCAAACACCGTGGTCAGCAGCGCGACCTTGAGGCTGGCCAGGGCCGCTTCCATCCACTCGGCGTTGGAGAAGAACTGCTCGTACCATTTGAGCGTCCAGCCCGGTGGCGGGAACACCAGCCATTGCGACGAGCCGAACGACAGCAGGACGATGAACACGATCGGCAGCAGCAAAAACAGCGCAATCACCCCGGTGGTGGTGTACAGGCCGAAGCGCAGGCGCCGGCTCATGGCATTGGGCGTCAGGAGCATCTTGGCTTACCTCGCGTTACTGTTGCCGACCGGGGATTCCGGTTGCAGCTTCAGGTAGAAGTAGAACAGCACCAGGGTGAGGGCGATCAGCAACGCGGCGGCGGCACTGGCCAGGCCCCAGTTGAGGAACGACTGCACCTGCTGGACGATGAACTCGGGCAGCATCATGTTTTGCGCGCCACCGAGCAGCGCCGGGGTCACGTAGTAACCCAGGGACATGACGAACACCATCAAGGCCCCGGAGAACAACCCGGAACGGCACAGCGGCAGGAACACCTTGAAGAAGTTGTTCCAGGGGCTGGCGCCGCAGATGGAGCCGGCCTGCAGCACCATCGGGTCGATGGCCTGCATGGTCGCCTGCAGCGGCAGGACGATGAACGGGATCATGATGTAGCTCATGCCGATCACCACGCCGGTGAGGTTGTGCACCATTTCCAGCGGCGCATCGACGATGCCGAGGGCCATCAGCGCTTTGTTGATCACCCCCGAGGCCTGCAGCAGCACCAGCCAGGAGTAGGTACGGGCGAGCAGGCTGGTCCACATCGACAGCAGCACGATGTTCAGCAGCCAGCGGCCCCAGCCGCGTGGCACCAGGGTGATCGCCCAGGCCAGGGGAAAGCCCAGCAGCACGCTGATCAGGGTGACCAGGCCGGCCACCGAGAAGGTGTTGAACAGTACCCGGGCGTAGGCCGAGTTGGCGAACAGTTGCTCGTAGTTGCCCAGGCCCGGGACGGGCTCGAGCACGCCGCGCAGCAGCAGGCCGATCAGCGGCGCGAAAAAGAACAGGCCGAGGAACAACAGGGCCGGCAGCAGGTTGCGGCTGCCGCGCCAGCGTTCACGCAGGGGTGGCGTGTGCTTCATCGCTGCTCCCTTGGCGCCGGCCGCAGCGCCGGACGGGGTTTGCAGGGCATTGATGGCGACTTTCATTTGACCAGCCACTCATTCCAGCGGGTGGCGATGGCCGGGCCGTTCTTGGCCCAGTAGGCGAAATCGAGGGTCACCTGATCCTGAGCGTAGGCGGTCGGCAGGTTGGGCGCGAGCTCGGGCTTGAGCAGGCTGATGCTGTCGAGGTTGACCGGGGCATAGGCGGTGAGGTTGGCAAAGTCGGCCTGGCCCTGAGCGCCGCTGGCATTGGCCAGGAACTTCATTGCCGCATCCTTGTTTTTTGCGCCCTTGGGGATGACCAGGAAGTCGGCCATGACCAGGTTCTGCTTCCAGCTCACGCCGACTGGCGCGCCATCCTGTTGCAGGGCGTAGACCCGGCCGTTCCAGAACTGGCCCAGGCTCGCCTCACCGGAGGCCAGCAACTGCTGCGACTGGGCGCCGCCGCCCCACCAGACGATGTCTTTCTTGATGGTGTCGAGCTTTTTGAAGGCGCGGTCCAGGTCCAGCGGGTAGAGCTTGTCGGCAGCGACGCCGTCGGCCAGCAGGGCCAGTTCGAGCACGCCGGGGCTCGGCCACTTGTACAGGGCGCGTTTGCCGGGGTAGGTCTTGGTGTCGAACAGTGCGGTCCAATCTTGTGGCTTGTTGGCGCCGAGCTTGCCTTCGTTGTAGCCGAGGACGAAGGAGAAGAAGAACGATCCTACACCGTGATCGGAGACGAAACGCGGGTCGAGGCGATCACGCTTGATGGTGGTGAAGTCCAGCGGTTCGAGCAGACCTTCGCTTGCCGCACGCAGGGCGAAATCCGCTTCGACATCGACCACATCCCACTGCACGTTGCCGCTTTCGACCATGGCCTTGAGCTTGCCATAGTCGGTGGGGCCGTCCTGGACCACGCGGATCTTGCTGCTGGCACTGAAGGGCTCGGCCCACGCCTGCTTCTGCGCATCCTGGGTGGTACCGCCCCAGCTGACGAAGTTCAGGCTGTCGGCGGCCAGGGCGGCCTGGCAGGTCAATGTCAGCAGGCTGGCAGCCAGCACTGCGCTTGCGCGTTTGGAGAACAGCATAGGTACGCCCTCGTTTCTTGTGTTTTGAGCGGGCTTTGTGTTGCCCGCCTTGTAGTGGGGAGCATCAATTGTTTTTCGGTCTACGGGATATCATATTATGGTATTCCAAACTTTTGACAAGAGGCTGCAGGCTACCGGCTATCACCCGGGTCACTTGTACGGGTAGGGAGGCCCGGGCCAGAGCCTTCGGAACTCACCGTCTATAGTGAAGTAATGTGTTTCAGCGAGAGCCATTGCCATGGAATTGATCAGTCGCGAACCCTGGTGGCGCAATCCGCCCAAGCCCGGTCAGCATGAACAGGACCTGGAATGGGGCTATCTGGAGATCTACAAGGATGGCCGCGCCGTGTTCGTGGCGCAGCGTCCGAGCGACAAGGAGCTGGCCGAGCGCAAGAGTTGCCGCAATTTCCCCGAGGCTGAGGACTAGCCCGGGGATCCACACTGTGGGAGCGGGCTTGCCCCGCGATAGGCCCTACAAGGCAGCGCCGAACGGGATGCTCTGCACCACTTCCAGGTTATAGCCGGTAAGTCCTGCATACTTCAGCGGCGGGCCCAGGTGACGCAGTTGGCCCACGCCCAGGTCCTGGAGAATCTGCGCACCGGTACCCACCTCCGAATAGGTGCGCGATTGCCCGCGCTGGTAGGGGCGCGGTGGCTGGGTCAGGTGAGGGACACGTTCAAGCAGGGCTTGCGAGGACTCATGGTTGGCGAGGATCACCACCACCCCGCAGCCCTCGTCAGCCACCTTCTGCAGCGCCGCCCACAGGGTCCAGTTGGCGGGGCCGGTGTACTCGGCACCGACCAGGTCGCGCAGCGGGTCGATCACATGCACCCGCACCAGCGTTGGCTGTTCGCGGCGGATATCGCCCATGACCATGGCCATGTGCACACCGCCTTCGACGCAATCCTCATAGGTTACCAGACGAAAGACACCGTGCACGGTAGGCAGCTCGCGCTCACCGATGCGTTTGACCGTCTGCTCGGTACTCAGGCGGTAGTGAATCAGGTCGGCGATGGTGCCGATCTTGATCCCGTGGCGGGCGGCGAACACTTCCAGGTCCGGGCGCCGGGCCATGGTGCCGTCGTCATTGAGCACTTCGACGATGACCGAGGCGGGGCTGAAGCCGGCCAGGCGTGCCAGGTCGCAACCGGCTTCTGTGTGCCCGGCGCGAGTCAGCACGCCGCCTTCGCGGGCGCGCAGGGGGAAGATATGCCCGGGTTGCACCAGGTCTTCGGCGCGGGCACCGGGCGCTACGGCAGCCGCGACCGTGCAGGCGCGGTCGGCGGCGGAAATGCCGGTGGTCACCCCGCGCGCCGCCTCGATCGACACGGTAAAGGCGGTGCTGAAGGCGCTGCCATTGGCCGGCACCATCTGCTCAAGGCCCAGGCGCTGGCAGTGCTCCTCGGTCAGGGTCAGGCAGATCAGCCCCCGTGCTTCACGGGCCATGAAGCTGATGGCCTGGGCGTCGCAGCGTTCGGCGGCGATCAGCAGGTCGCCTTCGTTTTCGCGGTCTTCGTCGTCCACCAGCAGGACCATCTTGCCCTGGCGGTAGTCCTCGAGAATGTCTTCGATGCTGTTGAAGGGCATTGCGGCGTGCTCGCTGTCTGGGTTAGATTTTATGGTATACCATAATACAAATTAACCTGAGGCGGGAGCGTGCAATGAAGGCTTACTGGATTGCTCATGTCGATGTCAGCGACCCCGAGCAGTATCAGCAGTACACCCAGCGGGCACCGGCAGCCTTTGCCGCGTTTGGCGGCAAGCTGCTGGCCCGGGGTGGGCGCAGCGAGGCCGTGGAGGGCAGGGTGACGCCGCAGCGCAGTGTGGTGATCGAATTCGAATCCTATGAGCGGGCGCTGGCGTGTTACCGGTCGGATGAGTATCAACAGGCGTGCGCGTTCAGGCAGGGAGTGGCGAGGGCCGAGGTGATTATTGTCGAGGGGGTGTGAAAATCACTCATCGCGGGGCAAGCCCGCTCCAACCATGGGAGCGGACTTGCCCTGCGATGGGTTACTGGCTCAAGAACGCCAGGACGGCCCCGGACGCGGTTCGCCGCTTTGCTGCTGGTAAGCACTGAGCAACGGCGTGCTCAGCTCGATCATGGCTTGCTCGACCAAGGTGGCCAGTACCTCGTAGGCTCGGGTGTATTGGACTGAGTTCAGCCGTAGACCGACGGGAAGTGCCTCCGCTACTGGCACGCCGCGTACTTGGGCCAGCACCCGGCTCAGTTGCAGGTGCTCGAACTCGGGCAGTTCGCCAGGCAGTTCTGCTTCGCTGGCCAGGCTATCCAGGTAACCCCCCACCTGCGCGCGCCAGGTGTCGATCAACGACATCTGGCGCGCGTGGGCGAATCGCAGGTAGCGTTGCCAGAACGCCTGCCTGACCAGATAGAGCTCAAGCAGGTTCTGCTGCTCGGCGATCACGCTGCGGGCCGCCTGCTCAAGCATGTTCGGGGTTACCCAGCGGGTGTAGACACTGTAGGCCTGCTCGGTGGGCGGGTGCCTCAGGCCCAGGCGCTCGGCCAGGTGCCGGCGAAAGTACAGCTCAACCTCCACTGGGTCGCTGACATCAAAGCCCTGGCGACGCCAGGCGCCAGTACTTTCGGCCACATACTCCTGCAGCCGTGCCGAACGCCATTGGCTGATGGCAAAGCCGAGCATCTCATGGGGTGTGCTGTCTTCCGGGATGCCGGACATGATCCGTGCGGCTTCGGCCAGGTTCTGCATTTGCGAGAACATCAGTGCATCCCGGTCGACGCAGGTGATTTCGTCGACCACTTCAAACAGCGCGCGGCGTACCTCGTCGCTGAATGCCGCGCGAAGCACGGCCTGGATGTCAGCCAGCCGCGTGCGATTGCGCCCGTGCATGCGCCACAGAACCGCGAAAAAATTCGCCGCCGCCGGGTCGGCGCGCAGGGTGTCTGCTTGCTGGCGGTCCTGCGGTGAAAGGCCGACGAGCAGCTGTGCAGCGAGGGCCGCGGGGGGCAGGGGGCCGCCACTCCCGGAGCCACTGCTCTCTGAACCGGCACTCGAGGCGCTGGAGTGATCCGCCAGCAAAAAATCCCCGCCGGCGGCCTCCAGTTCACTGCGAAAACGCACGCGATCCTCCTCGGGGATCGACTCTTCACGGATCTGCAGGGCGGCATTGCTCCCGGCACCCAGTGGCACGCTGTAGAAGAACAACCCGCGCAGATCCACTTCGGCCAGATGCCCAAGCCGCTCCAGGCCGACAGGCCAATGGGTAAGGCCGGTGTTGCGCAGGTTGAGATCCTCCAGGTCGCTCATCTGGCTGAAGTCAGGTGCGGCAACCAGTGTATTGCCAGACAGATCAAGCATGCGCAAGCGGGTCATCCGGGCCAGTGCCGCTACTTCGCTTGCCCCCAGGTGCAAGTGGCTTTCGCCCAGTCTGAGGGCAACAAGGCTGGGCGCACGGCTCAGCACCTCGAAGACCCCGTCGGCGAATGAGGTGTCGGTGCGCTCTATCGTCAGGGTACTCAAGACCGGGCTTGTGCTGACAGCGGCCATATCCTGCGCAGTCCAGTGGAAGCCATTGACGTTCATGTCATTGAGGTAAAGATTCTGCAGATGGCGCGCCCGGCTCAGCATGTGCAAGGTCCCGGGCAGCACTTGCGTGCGTGACAGATCCAGGTGCGTCAGGTGCGCCAGGTCGCCAAGGGATTGCGGCAGGTTGGCAAGCGTGGGGCTATTGAGGTCGATATGGCGCAGGTTGGGCAGGCGTTGCAGGAAGCCATCGCCGACTGTGGTGATGGGCACCTCGCTGATGGTCAGCGCTTCGACAGCCGGCAATGGCACCGGAACAGGTGGCAACTCGTCCAGATTCGCGTCAGTCAGATCGAGTTGGACCATGCGCAGGTTGAGTTGCGATTCCCAGGCAAACCTCACCCGGTCTGCCGCATTGGCACGGGCAGCCCGGGTCCGAATGTCCGCTCCGCCTGCGACCCAGGCCTGCAAGCTGCGCAGGGCGTGATGTTCGCGTTCCAGTTGCTGGACCCGCTCCAGAACCGGTTCATCACGCCTGAGCAGTTCCCGAATGAAGTCTTCGGCGAAGGGGGCGCTCAGCACGAACATGCCTTGGCCGCTGTGCAGCGCGCGCAGACGCACGGCGACAGGTTCCCGTTCGAACAGGCCGGGGCCGCCGCCTTGCGGGTCGCTGCGCTGGGCTGGATCCAGGGCTACGGGAGTGAGCCAGGGGCGATGCACCGGCATTCCCAACAGCAGCCGCGCGCGCACCGGGCGGGCCATGGCCAGCTCGCCAAGCTGCTGGTACAGCCGTTCAGGCTCGTTCAGGCCAAAGCCCAGGCCCTGGCTGAGTGATTCACCCAGGGCGTACAGCACGCTGCGGTAAAAGCCCAGCGCGGTGGAGTCCTGACTATGCAGGACCTGATGCGCACTGCTGGCGAACCAGCCTTCTTCCTCGTCCCGGTACACACTGGTGGAATCCACGTGTACCGGCCCCACCGAAGCCTGGACGGGCCCCAGGTACCTTTCGCGCAGGACCAGGCCGGTGCCCGGTGGCCAGCCCTGCAGATATTCGAGCAAGCCCACAGCCAGCCGGTAGGTGTCCCAGTTGGCGGTCGATGGGTTGATGAAGCCCTCCAGTGCCCGGGTCATGCGCAGATCTTCCTGCAACGGATCGAAGTCTTCGCTCAGGCTGCGCAGCAGACCCTGGCCGGGGGCGCGCAACGCATTGCGCACTTCTGCCCTGACGCGGTCGAGGGCAAAGCGGGTCAGGGTCAGAGGGATGTCCGGGTAGTGGCGTTGCAGTTCCACCACGGCGATGTCGACGTTGACCTGCGCCAGTTCGTAGCGGTGGTTGAAAATGGCCGCGTTCAGGCGGCTGACCCACTCCTGGTAGACGTCCTCGGGTGGCCTGTTGCAGGCCTGATCGGCCGAGCAGGTACCCGTCGGCGGGGCATCTCCCGGGCTGCGCCGCGGGCGGCTGTACGTCGGGCCGCGGTCCAGGCGAATGTCCACTAATTGCCGGAAGCTGTACAGCACGGGCACTTCATCGCCGTCGGGCAGGGGTTTGCCTTCTTTGATCAGTTGCAGGGTTTCGGTCACCGAGGCGTGGATGCGCGCGCGCAGCAGGGTTTCGCGCAACATTGCCGGCGGCGCTTCGTCGAGGCTGTAGACCCGGCGCAGTTGGGCGTTGCTGACGCCACTGATGCAGGCGAAATCCAGCAGTTGATCATCGCTGAAGCCCTGCACCATCGGCCCCAGGCGCCGCAGCAGCGCCAGCCTGCTCCAATGCTGCGGCTGCTCCAGGCTATGGTGCCAGGCACCGTGCTGGTTGTGCTCGAGGATCGGCGCGTAGCGGTTTTCTTCGGTCCGGCTGGTGATACGCCATTTTTTCAGTGCGTTGTGCCACTCGACCAGGTAGAAGCGCCCGTTGATGCAGATCGCAGTGTCGCCGTTGATCTGGTAGAGGCCTTGCTCATCAGGCTCGCCGGCCTCGACATCGCCGCGCAGACGGTAGCGGCTCAGGTCCACAGGCCAGCGCTCGAGGCTGCCGTCGGGCAAGCGCACCCAGCGCAGGGGGGCGATGCTGTCGGAGGGGCTGCGTCCTTCCGCTTCTTCGCCTGCGCTGACGCCGACTCCCGCACCCAACATCAGGTGGCTCTGAATCAGCGTGGAAAAATTGCGCATCTCGCCGCTGCTACCCAGGCCATCCGGCAAGGTGGCCCGCACCAGGGTCCAGGCATCGTCGGTGATACGTTCGACCATCTTGTCGAACGCCCAGCCGCGCAACCCGGATGCCACTGCTGCGGTGGCCAGCGCCGGGCCGGTGGCGGCATCGCTGGTGGCGTGCAAGCCGGCCCAGAAGGCCGAATGATGACGCACGGGGATGAAACGTTCGAAGAATGCCTGGTACTCGGCGTTCTCCAGTTCCCGCTGCAGGCTGGCAAGGAAGTGCCGGCGGTTGGGGTATTCCTTCAGCGGGTGTTGCGGGTGGCCCGGCACGAAGGCAACGCAGTGGCTATCGTCGCTGCTGTCGTGGCAGATCAACAGGATCTGCGGCACGGCGATGCTACCCAGCACATTCAGGTGCAGCAGCGGATGACGAGTGCTCAAGAGCGCCTGGGAGGGTGTTTCCCCTTGCTTGTCTTGCGCCAGATTGGCCAGGACCTGGTTGAGGCAACTCGAACCGCTCGCCTGTACATGGCCCTGGATCTGCGCAATCAGCGCTTCTTCACGCAGGCTCGCCTCGAAGGCATCCATTTTGGCCTCGCGCAGCGATGCCAGGCGAAAATACGGCTTCAGGTAATCGGTATAAGTCACAAGGTCGGCGTTGCTGTGCCTGGCCAGGTCGGCGGGGGTGATGTCCTTGCTGTCCTTGATGCCGAAGTCATCGAATTGCCTGGCGTAGTCGTACACGGTGGAAAGCCTGGCAAAGTGTTCCATGGCCGCCTTGCGGGCCTGGCGACCGTGCTGCTGCAGTTTGGCGAGCAAACGCTTCTGGGGCGGGGTTGCCGCCAGCAACCATTGTGGTTGCTCGGCGGTTTCAAGCGGGGAGAGCAGGGTGCGAAAATGGCGCACGGTACTTTCAGAGGAGGAAGTTTGGGAGGAGGACATGATCACAAGCATCTCGTGGTGAGTGAGGTGGCATGGAATCATCGAGACAGGGGCGGCCTGCGGTAGTTAATTGTCGGGTGAGGCCATCGCGGGGCAAGTCGAGTCGTCGCACCGCCGCGCCCACTGTGCCGAGTTCGTCATCACACGGGGCTAAAGCGATCAAGTCGGCGCAGCTGGGCTTAGGGCAGGCTGGACAGTCAGCCCAAGGAGATGACCATGATCCGACTGACCCTGTCCGAAGCCCATTCGCTTGCCTGTTCGATCCTCTTGCACAACGGCTTTTGTGCCGACCACGCCAAGGCGGTGAGCGACACCATCGTCGCCGGCGAACGCGATGGCTGCGCATCCCATGGCCTGTACCGGGTACTGGGGTGCGTCAGCTCGCTCAAGGCCGGCAAGGTGGTTGCCGATGCCCGCCCCGAGGTCGTTGACCAGGCGCCTTCTATCGTGCGCGTGGACGCCGGCGGCGGGTTCTCCCAGCTGGCGTTCCAGGCCGGCTTGCCGTTGTTGCAAGCCAAGACCCACAGCAATGGCATCGCGGCCCTGGCGATCAACCGCTGTGTGCACTTTTCCGCATTATGGGTCGAGATCGAGCAACTGGCCGAGGCCGGCCTGGTGGCCCTGGCGTTCACCCCCAGCCATGCCTGGGTCGCGCCGGCCGGCGGGCATCGGCCGGTGTTCGGCACCAACCCCATCGCCTTCGGCTGGCCGCGGGCGGGCCAGCATCCTTATGTCTTCGACTTCGCCACCAGTGCCATCGCCCGGGGTGACATCGAACTGCATCGGCGTGCGGGCAAGGCCATTCCCGAAGGCTGGGGCGTCGACGAGCACGGCCAGCCCAGCACCGACCCCAACGTCGTGCTGGATCGGGGTGCGATGCTGACCTTCGGCGGGCACAAGGGCTCGGCGCTGGCGGCAATGGTCGAGCTGATCGCCGGTCCCTTGATCGGCGACTTGACCAGTGCCGAATCCCTGGCCCATGCCGACGGCAGCAAAGCCTCGCCGTACCACGGCGAATTGCTGATCGCCCTGGACCCGCGCAGGTTTCTGGGCGATGCCGCCGATCAGCACCTGGCCCGCGCCGAAGCGGTATTCGAGAGCATCGAAGGGCAGGGCGCGCGGCTGCCGTCTGCGCGCCGTTATGCAGCACGCGCGCGCAGCCTGGTGGAGGGCGTGGAGATCCCGCAGGCCCTGTACCACGATCTCAGGGCGCTGCTGGCCTGAGCCCCTGTTCGGGTCGCCGCCGCTCCTACAAAGCGGCGCGACTGCTCTGGCCATCGACCAGGCGAGCGATGCCCAGCGGGTTGGCATTCTGCAGGGCCGGCGGCAGCAGCGCATCCGGGCAGTTCTGGTAACACACCGGGCGCAGGAAACGTTCGATGGCCAGGCTGCCGACCGAGGTGCCGCGGGCATCCGAGGTGGCCGGGTACGGCCCGCCATGCACCATCGCATCACAGACTTCGACGCCGGTCGGGTAGCCGTTGAACAGCACGCGACCGACTTTTTGCTCCAGCAGCGGCACCAGCCCGGCGTGGGCGTGCAGGTCCGCAGCTTCGGCGATCAGGGTGGCGGTGAGCTGACCGTGCAGGCCGTGCAAGGCCTGCTGCAATTGCTCGTTGTCGGCCACCTCGACCAAAATGGTGGCCGGCCCGAAAACCTCTTCCTGCAACAGCGCATCGCCCTCGATCAGCAGGCGCGCATCCGCCTTGAACAGCTGCGGCTGCGCCTGGTTGCCCTGTTGCGGGTGCCCCGTCAGGTGGCGGATACCCGGATGTGCGAGCAGCGTCTCGACGCCCTTGCGGTAACTGGCGAGGGTGCCGGCATTGAGCATGGTTTGTGCCGGTTGCTCGGCCAGTTGTGCGGTCAGTTGTTCGGTAAATGCACTGAACGCCTGCGAGCGCAGGCCGATGACCAGCCCCGGATTGGTACAGAACTGCCCGCAGCCGAGTACCACCGAGGCGGCCAGCTCGCGGGCAATCTGCGCGCTACGTTGGGCCAGTGCCTGGGGCAATACCAGCACCGGGTTGATGCTGCTCATTTCGGCGAATACCGGGATCGGTTGCGCCCGCGCGGCCGCCATGTCGCATAGCGCACGGCCGCCCTTGAGCGAGCCGGTAAAGCCCACGGCCTGGATGGCCGGATGCTTGACCAGCGCTTCGCCGACGCCGGCGCCGTAGATCATGTTGAACACGCCCTTGGGCATATCGGTGAGATCGGCTGCGCGGATGATCGCGTCGGCGACCCGCTCGGCGGTGGCCATGTGGCCGCTATGGGCCTTGAACACCACCGGGCAACCGGCGGCCAGCGCGGCGGCGGTGTCGCCGCCAGCGGTGGAAAAGGCCAGCGGAAAGTTGCTGGCGCCGAACACGGCGACCGGGCCGACGCCCAGGCGATATTGGCGCAGGTCGGCGCGTGGCAGCGGTTGGCGATCCGGCTGCGCGCGGTCGATCCGCGCAGCGAGAAAATCGCCCCGGCGCAGCACCTGGGCGAACAGGCGCATCTGCCCGCAAGTGCGCCCGCGCTCGCCGCGGATCCGGGCAGCGGGCAGCGCCGTTTCGCGGCTCACCAGCTCAATGAAATCATCCCCCAGGGCCTCCAGTTGCGCGGCGATGGCCTCAAGAAACTGCGCTCGCCGCTCTGGCGACAGGCTGCGCAGCACCGGGTAAGCGTGGGCAGCCGCGTTGGCGGCGGCATTCACTTCGTCGGCTGTGGCCTGGTGGAATTGATAGGGCAAGGCCTCGCCGCTGACCGCGTCGTGGCTCTGCAGGGTGAGGGTGCCAGCGGCGCTGCGCGCGCCGCCGATGTAGTTGTGGCCGATGATATCCGGCATGGAACACTCCTGAAAAAATGGGGGGGTCAGGCCAGCGAACGGCCTTGGCGAACAGGCGCGGCTTGCCCGGCAGCGATGCGCGGGGCGGCCTCGGCGTCTACCTGGTGCAGCGACTTGCCGCGGGTCTCGCGGGTCAGGCCGACGGCGACGATCGAGATCAGCGCGGCGCCGACCAGGTACCAGGCGATCGGCGTCGAGCTGTGGAACTCATTGAGCAGGCTGATGGCGATCAGCGGCGCCAGGGAACCGGCGAAAATCGGTGCCACCTGGTAGCACAGCGACAGCGCGGTGTAGCGCACATGGGTGGGGAACAGCTCGGCCATCAGCGCGGAGTAGGGCGCATAGGTCATCGACTCGATGGCCAGGCCCAGGGTGATCGCGGCCATGATCAGCCAGTTGTTGCCGGTGTCCATCAGCGGGAAACCGACGAAGCCCCAGAACGCCGTGAGCACCGCGCCGGTCAGGTACACCGGCTTGCGCCCGACCAGGTCGGACAGGTAACCCATCAGCGGGATCATGAAGAAGTGCAGCAGGTGCGCGCCGAACATCAGCAGGAGGATCTGCGAGGTGTCCTTGTGCACCACCAGCTTGAGGTAGGTGATGGAGAAGGTCACCACGGTGTAATAGAGAATGTTCTCGGCAAAGCGCGCACCGATCCCCACCAGTACCGCGCGCCAGTGATGGCGCAACACTTCGACCACGCCCAGTTGCTGCTCGGCTTTCTGTGCCTGGCGGGCCTGGGCCTCTTTGAAAATCGGCGCGTCGTCGACACTGGTGCGGATCCAGTAGCCGATCAGCACCACCACCGCCGAGAACCAGAAGGCGACACGCCAGCCCCAGGCCAGGAACTGCTCTTCCGACAGGTTGCTCGACAACAGCAGCAAGGCGACGGTTGCCACCAGGTTGCCGGCCGGCACCCCGGCCTGCGGCCAGCTGGCCCAGAAGCCGCGGCGGTTGTCCGGGCAGTGCTCGGACACCAGCAGGATAGCGCCACCCCATTCGCCGCCGAAGGCGAAACCCTGGATCAGCCGCAGCAGCACCAGCAACACCGGCGCGGCATACCCGATGCTGTCGAAGCCCGGCAGGCAGCCCATCAGGAAAGTGGTGATGCCGACCACCACCAGGCTCAGTTGCAGCAGGCGCTTGCGGCCGAACTTGTCACCGTAGTGACCAAACACCAGGCCGCCCAGCGGGCGGGCGAGAAAGCCCACGGCATAGAGGGCGAAGGCGGCGATGATGCCGTCGACGGGGCTGTCGGTCTGGCGGAAGAACAGCTGGCCGAAGACCAGGGCCGAGGCGGTGCCGTAGAGGAAGAATTCATACCATTCGGCGACGGTGCCGGCCATGGCCGCGGCCACGACACGTTTCAATCCCGAAGGGCTGGTTGCGCTGGAAGGGTGACTGGACATGCTGACGTTTCCTGTATGGGCGCAAAACAGGCAGGCCGGTCTCCAGGACGGAGCCGGCCCGGCAATCACTCAGAGGCCGACGTCCGGCAGCTGCGGACGGTTGGCCAGGGCCTTGGCCATGATCTGCTCGACGTAGACGCGATCCGCTTCCGGCAAGGCCAGGCGTGGCGGACGGGTCAGCGCGCTGCCGCGACCGGCGATGGCTTCGCACAACTTGATGCACTGCACCAGGTCGGCGCGGGCGTCCAGGTGCAGGATCGGCATCAGCCATTCGTAGATCGGCATGGCCTCGGCGAAGCGCCCGGCCTTGGCCAGGCGGAAGATCGTCTCGCCCTCTTTGGGGAACACGTTGGACATGCCCGAGACCCAGCCCTGGGCGCCGACGGCGATGCTTTCCAGGACCACGTCGTCCAGGCCCGCGAACAGCACGAAGCGATCGCCCACTTCATTGCGCACGTCGATGAAGCGGCGGGTGTCGCCGGAGGAGTCCTTGAAGCACACCACGTTGTCGCAGTCGGCCAGGGAAATCAGGATGTCCGGGGTGACGTCGTTTTTGTAGATCGGCGGGTTGTTGTAGACCATCAGCGGCACGTCGGTGTGCTTGGCCACGTAACGGTAGTGCTCGGCGGTCTCGAACGGCTTGGAGCCATAGACCAGCGCCGGCATCAGCATCACCCCGTCGACGCCAACCTGGCGCACCGCGTTGGCCACCTTGGCGGCCTGCACGCTGGTGAACTCGGCCACGCCGCAGATCACCGGAACCCGGCCGCGGGAGGCATCGACGGCGACCTCGGTGACGGCGATTTTCTCTTCGGCGCTCAGCGAGGTGTTCTCACCCACCGAACCGCAGACCACCAGGCCCGAGACGCCGTCGCGGATCACGTTGGAAATCACCTCGTGGGTCTTTTCCAGGTTGATCGAGAAATCGTCGTTGAATTGAGTGGTGACCGCAGGGAAGACGCCGCTCCAGTTTACGTACTTGCTCATGGTGTTCTCCGGTTGTTTATTGTATTTCGTATACGATATTTCAAGTGGTTAATATGGACCAGCGTTTTTTCACGGCTGTGGCTGATCGGTTTTCAAGGGTGTTTCGAAATCAACGGGTTAGGCTTCAAGCGCCGGGCCAGGTGTCCGACAACCGGTAGCCTTGCGGCCAGGGATCGCTTGGATCGAGCAGCAGTTGATGGGTGCCGGTGATCCAGGCACGGCCGGAAATGCACGGGTAGATGGCCGGGCGCCCGGCGATCTCGGTCAGTGATTCGATGCGGCAGTCGAACTGCGAGCCGATGATCGAGCGGCCGATGAAACGCTCGCCAACCTTCATCAGGCCTTTGGCCTGCAGCACCGCCATGCGCGCCGAGCAACCGGTGCCGCAGGGCGAGCGGTCGATCTTGCCGGGGCGGATGACCACCGCGTTGGCGCCACTGGCGACGCCGTCCTGGTACTCGACGGGCGCGGCGATCTGGCAGAAGGAAATGTGCGCCCAGTCCGGGTTCAGCGGGTGGCTGAAACCCAGTTGTTCGTTGGCGGCGCGGGTGATCTTCAGGCCGATCTCGACAATGTCCTTGGCTTCGTCGGGGCGGATCGCAAAGCCCAGCTGCCGGGCATCGGCAATGACGAAGCTGTCGCCGCCGTAGGCAGTGTCGACCTGCAGGGAGCCGTGGCCTTCGACCTCGATCCAGGCGTCGAGGCGGTCGGCGAAGGACGGTACGTTTTTTACCTCCACCCGCTGCACCTTGCCGTCGCGGCATTGGGCGACGACCTCGATCAGGCCGCCGGGGGCCTCGAGCACCAGGCGTGTTTCGGGCTCGGTCATCGGCAGGATGCCGCTGTCGAGCAGCACGGTGGACACGCACAGCGAGTTGGAGCCGGACATCGGCGGGGTGTCGGCCGGCTCCATGATGATCCAGGCCATTTGCGCGCGCGGGTCCTTGGGCGGCACCAGCAGGTTGACGTGGCGGAACACGCCGCCGCGCGGCTCGTTGAGGACGAAGTTGCGCAGGGTCTGGTCGCTGGCGATCCAGCGCGACTGCTCCCAGACGGTGGCGCCGGGGGGCGGGGCGACGCCGCCGACAATGACGTCACCGACTTCGCCTTCGGCGTGGCAATTGACGATGTGGATGATCTTGGATGAGCGCATTCACAGGACTCCGTGTGTTGTTAGGGCAGGCCTCATCGCTGGCAAGCCAGCTCCCACAGAGATCCCTGTAGGAGCGGGCTTGCCCCGCGATGCTTCTATTTCACCGACTTCAAGAACGCCGCCGTCTCCGGCTGCAACGGGTTGCCGATCACCTGGTCCGGCGAGCCGATTTCGTGCACCAGGCCGTTGCGGAAGAACGCCACCCGGTCCGACACATCCCGGGCAAATCGTATCTCGTGGGTCACCAGGACCATGGTCATGCCGTCCTCGGCCAGCATGCGCATGGTGTCGAGCACCTCGCCCACCAGCTGCGGGTCGAGCGCCGAGGTGGCCTCGTCGAACAGCATGTAGTCCGGCGACATCGCCAGCGCCCGGGCAATCGCCATGCGCTGTTGCTGGCCGCCGGACAGTTTGCCGGGGAAGGTCTTGAGCTTGTCGCCCAGGCCCACGTGGGTCAGTTGTTTCACTGCCAGCGCCTCGGCGTCTTCCTTGTTCTTGCCCAGCACCTTGCGCGGCGCGAGCATGACGTTTTCCAGCACCGTCAGGTGCGGGAAGGCGTTCCACTGCTGGAACACGATGCCGATCTTCTGGCGCAGGCGGTTGAGGTCCGTGGCGCGGTGGTGGACCTCGACGCCGTCGACGCGGATGTTGCCTTTCTGGATCGGCTCCAGGCCGTTGATGCACATCAGCAAGGTCGACTTGCCCGAGCCCGAGCCGCCGATGATCGACACCACCTCGCCCTTGTCCACGGTCAGACTCACGCCCTTGACCACTTCGAGGTCGCCGAAGGATTTGTGTACGTTCTCGATCTCAATCATTTTCCTGCCACCTTCTTTCCAGACGGGCGCCCAGGCGGGCAACCACCAGGCTCATGACGTAGTAGATGAGGCCCGCGATGCACAGCACCAGCAGGGGTTCCTGAATCCGCGTAACGATGGTCTGCGAGGCGCGCAGCAGTTCGACGATGCCGATCCACATCACCAGCGCCGTGTCTTTCATCACCCCCAGGACCAGGTTCAGCCAGCCGGGAAACGCCACCCGGGTGGCCATCGGCAGGACGATCCAGCGCAGGTCCTGCAGGTAACTCATGCCCAGCGAACGGCTGGCCCGGCGCACGCTCAGCGACACCGCCAGGACGCCACCGCGGACGATCTCGGTGAAGTACGCGGCGGTGTAGACGCCGAGCACGATGCAGCCGACGCTGAAGGCGCTGATGTCGAGGCCGACGATGCTCTTGAACGAGTTGAACAGTACGAACTGGATCAGCAGCGGCACGCTGCGAAACACATCCAGCACCCACGCCAGTGGCAGGCTGAGCCGTGGCCACAGGGCCCGGGCCAGGCCGAACAGCAGCCCGGCGAAGGTACCCAGCAGGATCGCCCAGAAGGTCAGTTGCAAGGTGATGCGCGCCCCGTCGAGCAGGAACACGAAGTCGTTCCAGGTAAAACCGGTGGAAAACATGCCGAGCTCCTCAGTAACGGAACAGCCGCCAGGCCATCAGCCGGGCCAGCGCGACGATCGCCTTGGCAATCACGTAGTACAGCGCCGCCGCCAGGGCGAAGTATTCGAAGGTGCGGAAGGTCTTGACGTTGTAGTCCTGGGTCACGCCGGTCAGGTCGTTGTTCAGGCCGACGATCACCCCCAGCGACGTCATCAACACCGCCCAGACCATCTGGTTGGTCAAGGGGTAGAACACCACCCGCAGCAGTTGCGGGATGACGATCATCCGGTAGGTCTGGAAGGCGCTCATGCCCAGCGAGCGCGCCGCGCGCATTTGCGTGGTCGGTACGGCCTTGAGGCCGCCGCGAAAGTTCTCCGCCAGGTACCCCGCGTTGTTGAAGGTGATCCCTGCCAGCAGGGCGATCCAGGAACTGACATGCAGGCCCAGGGAGCCCAGGCCGAAGTACAGGATGTAGATCTGGAACAGCGACGGCGTGTTGCGCGCGATCGACACCCAGCCATTGGCAAAGCCGCGCAGCAGCGGCTGCTTGCCTTCGCGCATCACGGTCAGGGCCAGGGCGATCAGCACCCCGAAGATCATCGACAGCGCGGCGGTCTCGAAGGTCACCCAGGCGCCGGCCAGCATGTCTGGCAGGGCGCGCAGTGCCGAGCGCCACTGGAAGGTGTAGTCAAACATGTGCGGGGCCCTCCTTGCAGGCAGCCGGTTGCAGCCAGGCCGGCAAGCGGCCGCTGGCCTGGCCGCTGCAGGCCGACTCGACGCATTCGGCGAGGCTGGCGAAATGCACCGGGCGACCGGCCAGGCCCGGCCCGTAGTGGGCGTACTTGCCAGAGTTGGTCATCAGCGTGCGCGCCGCTGGCGGGATCACCGGCTCACCGAGCATGCACCAGCAGGTGTCGGTGACCAGGGTCACGCCGAAGCGTTCGAGCCCGGCGATCAGCCCGGCGGCGCGGGCCTGTTCGAGCACCGCGCGGCCGCAGGTAATGGCCACGACCACCTCCGGGTGTTTGTGCCGGCCCTGGCACAGGTGCGCGAGCGCCGTGAATTCGCTCAAGGAAAAATGCGGGTTGCCCAGGGAAACCACATCCACCTGCGGCTCACGGGCGCTGTTGAGCGCGCGCCAGCTGTGCAGCAGGCCCTTCAGTTCAATACGCTCGGTGGCCAGGCTGGCGCCAGGCTCGAGTACCTGCGCCGGGTCCAGCGCTTCGGGGGTGACCCCGGCGATATGAAACAGCGGTGCGGCCGAGGTGGTGGCAAAGGCGGCGCCAAAGGCCTTGAGGTCATCCAGGCTCGGCTGCGCCTGTTCCAGCCCGTACACCAGGGGAATGCGCGAGCCGGCCAGGGCGCCGATGTGATAGCCGAGCAGGGGGTAGAAGCTGTCGTCCAGCGCCGCCAGCGCCGGCACTTCGACAATCAGCTGGGCCTTGCGCTGGCTGTCCAGGTGGCAGCCGATGCGCGGCGCGCGTCCGGTCAGGGCGATGCAGATATCGAGGTAGTCGGGGTACTTGAGGGTGCGCGCACCCAGCACGCTGTTGGCGTAGACCACGGCGTTGGATTCGGCCCAGACGATCTGTTCGCCCTGGCTCGGCGCGTTGTCCAGCAGGTAGGGCGCGCAGGTGAAGCTCATCTGCGCACCCATGGCCATGTAGGCATCGCCCAGGGCGCTGGCCGGCTCGCCCAGCGCCGGGTCGATACCCAGCTCGCGCCAGCGGCGCTGGTCGACCGAGATGGCGTTGAGCGTGGTCGGCACCCGCACCTTCGCGCCCCAGCGCAGCAGTTGCTCGGCAAAGCCGAGGCTGGCGGGGCCGGTGTAGATGCAGCCGTCGATGTGTGCCCGGGTGACGTCCAGCAACTGCTCGGCGCCTTGCAGTTCGGCCATGCGCAGGACGATCTGCATCGCCATCTGCGCCGCCTTGCCGTGGCTGCCGTCGAGCAGCGCCTGGTCCTGTGGCTCCAGGCTCAGGCGGGTGCTGAAAGGCTGGTCGCCCTGGGCCGGTGGCGGGGCCTGCCAGTGATCGCCTGGCGCCTGGGCATACAGGCTCAGGCGCTCGCCTTCGACCCGCGCCCAGCCGGCACCGCGCAAGCCGGCGAAGGCCTCCTTGCCGATGCACAGCACCGGCAGGGAGCGCTGGAACAGCGTCTGCGCGACCAGCACGCCGAGGGTCAGGATCTCGTCGGCTTCGGCCAGCACCAGTGCCGCCGGTGCGTGGCCGTTGCTGATCAGTTCCATCATCACGCTGCTGCCGGTGCACGAGCCGCGCCCGCTGGGAATCGCCAGCACGCGCCCGGCGATGCGCTGGCCGCTCAGTGGATGATGACGGTCGATGACTTCGCCACTTGAGGCGTCGACCCCGCCCCAGAAGCTCAGCCCGGTATCGGCGAACAGCAAGGGGCCCTGGGCCGCGCCCGCGACCAGGCTGCGCCCGGTCAGGGGGATGGGGGTGCTGGTCATGCTGCCCACCTCAGTAGTAGACCTGTGGCACGGTCAGGTCGGTCGGGGCGATTTCAGTGCCTACCCACTTGGTGAACAGCTCCTTGTAGCGCCCGGTACGCACCTGCTGGTTGACGAACAGGTCCAGGTAGCGCAGCAGGCCGTACTCGTTGCGCTTGGCGCCCAGCGACACGTAATCGATCACGTAGGGCGCGTTACCGGCGACCTTGAGGTTCTTGTACTTGCCGGACTTGAGGGTGGCCGCGGCGACGGTGTTGGTGACCACGGTGGCGTCGATGTGCCCCTGGGCGACGGCCAGCAGGGTGTCGTTCTGCGACTGGTAGGCGCGGAAGGTGCCGCTGCCCCAGCTCTTCACATCTTTTTCCAGGGCAATGGCTTCGTAGGTGCCGCTGGTGTTGCCCAGCGCCTTGCCCTTGAGGTCATCGAAGCTGTTGATGCCGGTGTTGTCGCGGGTCAGCACCACCATCTGGAACGCGAAGTAGGGCACGGTCAGGCCGACGGTCTTGGCCCGCTCGAGGGTGTCGGAGGTGGACGCCACGATCACGTCGGCGCGGCCGGAGACCAGCGCCGGGATGCGGTCGGGGAAGGGCGTTTCGACCACTTCGGGCTCGACTCCCAGCACCTTCGCCAGGTCGCTGCAGTAGTCGACGTCGAACCCGGCGGGTTTGTTGGCTTCATCGCGAAAGCCCATCGGTGGGAAGTCCAGGGTCACAGCGCAGCGCAGCTTGCCGGAGCCGATGATGTCGTCGAGTTTGTCGGCCTGGGCATTGGCAATGCAGGCGGTACTGAGAACAGCGCTGAGGGCTACGGCAAATGTGCGGTTTTTCATAGGTGCCTCGTGGTCGGAGAAGTGCTGTTAGATATCGTATACGATATTTTTTAGTGCAATGGCCGTGCCTGTTTTGTTCTTGCTGTAGGAATAATCCTTCGACCCATGGGCTAGGGCGTCTGAAGCAAAGGAGGGCTGTTGTAGGCGGTTTCACCGCTGCAAGATGGGCACCGCGCAGGTGTTACATATCGGAGCACTGCCTGCGCGCAGCGCCCGATAAAGGAACACTCAGCGCTGGCTGTCGCGGTACTGGCTGGGTGAAAGCCCGGTGAGGGCGCGAAACTGGCGGCTGAAGGCACTGTGGTCGGTGTAACCGCAGCGCAGGGCGATGTCGGTGATGGGCAGGTCGAGGTCTTGCAGCAGGCGCGAGGCTTCTTCCAGCCGCGCCTTGTGGATCATCTGCCGCGGCGTGAGCTGGAAGATGCGTTTGCAGTGGCGCTCCAGTTGCGCCACCGACAGCCCGGCGATCGCGGTCAGTTCGGCGAGGCTGATCGGGCGGGTGAAGTGGGCGCGGATATGCGCGTCGACGGCGGCAAGCTTGTGGAACGCCGGGTGGTTCGACTGGGGCAATTGCAGGTCGCGGGAAATACCGGCGAGCCCGACAATGTTGCCCTCGGCATCCTTGAGCGCCCGTTTGTGGGTCAGGCACCAGATGGGCTGGTTGCCGAAGTAAAGGTGCAGTTCGAGCTGGTCGGTCAGTTCCCGACCACTGCTGAGCACGCGGCGATCCTGCTCGGTGTAGAGCGGGCCGAAGCGAGCGGGGAATACGTGCTCGGCGGTGAGTCCGAGCAACTCTTCGCGGTGCTTGCGCCCGCAGCGCCGGGCCAGGGTCTGGTTGACGAAGGCGTAGCGCGCCTCGCGGTCCTTGATGAAGAACACCACATCGTTGAGCGTGTCGAGCAGCGGCGCGATGGGCTGCAGGCTGCTGAGCAGGGTCGGCAGGTCGCAGGGCGCGAAGTGGTTGAGCGTGGCGTGCATGGCGCTGACGTTCCGGGGGCGACCGTCGGGATCATAGAGCGCCCCCGGCGTTTATCTCAAGCGTCGCCGGTTTCGTCCAGGCTCAGCAGGGTGTCGATGCGCGCCGGGCTGAACGGCGGGCGTGGCGCCGAAGGTTGCCAGCCGAACAGGTGCGCGGTGGCCGCGCCGCACACCCGGCCCTGGCAGGCGCCCATGCCGCACCGGCTGGCAAGCTTGGCCTGGCGCCAGTCGCTATGGCTGACGAGGGCGGCATATGGGACGTCTTCGCAGCGGCACACCAGGGTGTCGGCAGTGGCCAGCGATTTGAGCGCAGGGTCCAGGGCGAAGGTGTTGTTCAGCGCGTTGGCAAAAGCGTGCCAGCGCGCGCGGCGGCGCCACAGCCGCTGCGCCGCCTGACGATTGCCGGTGGCGGCACAACCGGCAATCGCACCTTCAACCAGAGCGCGCTCGCTGCCGCCGAAACCGGTGCATTCGCCTGCCGCGTAGACACCGGGCTGCGAGGTTGCCTGCCAGGCGTCCACGGCAATCGCCTGCTGCTCCACGGTGCAGCCCAATGCCTGGGCGAGCTGGATGTTGGGGATCAGGCCGAAGCCGCAGGCCAGTCGGTCGCACGCCATTTCCACCACCTTGCCATTGTGCTTCAGGCGCACGCCTTCGAGCCGGTCGGTGCCCAGTGCGGCCAGTACATGGCTGGCGGTGCGGTACTGGCGGTCGAACAGGCTGAGCGATTGCAGCAGCTTGTGCGGCCAGCGCGGCAGTTGCGCGGCGAAGCCGGCGACGGCAGCGCGCGAGGCCTGTTCGGCGATGCGCAGCACCCGGGCGCCGTTAGCCTTGGCGGTGGCGGCGCTGGCCAGCAGCAAGGGGCCGCTGCCGGCGATGACGATGCGCTGGTTGTGCACCGGCATCCCGCCCTTGATCAGTGCCTGCAAGCCACCGGCACCGGTCACGCCAGGGAGCGTCCAGCCGGGGAAGGGCAGTAGCAGCTCGCGGGCGCCGGTGCAGAGGATCAACCGGTCGTAGCGGATCTGCCAGCCGCGCTCGGCGTCTTCCACCAGCAGGGTGTCCGGGCCGGGTTGGGCGATCACCCGTGTGCCGCTGTAGTACTGCACATTGGCACAGGCGAGTACCTGTTCGCGCAGTTGTCGGGCCTGGGCAGGCAGCTTGGCCTGCGGCCCGTCGCGCCAGATCTGCCCGCCCGGCAGCGGGTTGTCGTCGAGCAGCACGATGCGCGCGGCGCGGGGCGCGGCGGCCAGTGCCGCGGCCAGCCCGGCGGGGCCGGCGCCAATGATCAGCAGGTTGGTGTATTCGTTCATGCGCGGGTCTCCACCTGCATGCCGTCGCGGCACAGGGTCTGGCAGGCCAGGCGCTGGCGGCCGTCGATGCGCACCCGGCATTCCTGGCAAATGCCCATGCCGCACAGCGGTGCGCGGCGCTGGCCGCTGACCGAGATGCGCGAGCAGCCATCGCCGCCCAGGGCCAGGGCGGCGGCAACGCTGGTGCCGTCGGCCACGTGCAGCGGGCGGCCATCGAGGGTCAGGTCAGGCATGGGCGAGTGCTCCCAGGAAACGATCTGGCAGGTAGGGGCTGGCCGCCAGCGGCGGCGTTTCGGCGAACAGTTGCGCGCTCAGCAGGTCGGCGGTCGCCGGGGCGGTGGTGACCCCGAGCCCTTCATGGCCGACCGCCAGCCACAGGCCGTCCTGGTGCGGATGGCGGCCCACCAGCGGCAGGCCGTCGGGGCTGGCGGCGCGAAAGCCGGTCCAGGCGCGGATGCCGTTCAAGTGTGCCAGGCCTGGCATGTACTCAGTCGCGCGCTTGAGCATACGCGCGAGCATCCAGCCTTCCACGGCCGGGTCGGTGGTGCCGAACTGGCGCGAAGCGCCGATGAACAGCTGGCCGGTCGGGCGCGGCTGGATATTGCACGCGGTGGACGGGCCGCTGGCAGTGTGGGCGCTGGTCACGTAACCCAGCTCCACCAGGGTGTGGGTGACGGTGCCGGGGTAGCGGTCGGTGATCAGCAGGTGGCCTTTCTTCGGTTCGATCGGCAGTTCCGGGCATAGGTCAACGGCCTGGATGCCGTTGGCCAGCACCACGGCCTCGGCGCTCAGCCACTGGCCGTTATCCAGGCGCACGCGCTTGCCTTGCAGCGCAGTGACCCGCGCCCGGCGCTGTTCGATACGTGGCGATTGCAGCATCCAGCGGGCGGTGGCCGGCGCGTAGAGGATGCCGTCGCCGTTGATCAGCAGCCCCCCTTCGAGCCCCTCGCGCAGCGCTGGTTCGCGCTGGCGCAGGGCGTGCCCGGCGACCAGCTCGCAGGTCACCCCCTGTGCTTGCAGGACGTTGAACTTGTGCTCGGCCACGGCCATCTCTTCGGCGTTGGCCGCCAGCCACAGGGTGCCGTTGCTGCGGTAGGCGCAGTCCGCGGGTAGCCGTGGGGCCAGTTCGCGCCAGCGTTGCAGCGAATATTGGCTCAGCGCCAGCTCCGCAGGGTTGTCGTCGAGCACCAGCAGGTGGCCCATGCCGGCTGCCGTGGCGCCATGCAGCCCGGCGTCCAGCACCAGCACGCGCAAGCCCCGGGCGGCCAGCGACTGCGCGCAGGCCGCGCCGATGATCCCGGCGCCGATCACGATCACATCGGCCACGGCAGCGCCGCTCACGGGCGAATGCCCCAGGCGAACGGGTCGTCTTCCTCGAGGATGAGCGTGGCTTCGGCGCTGATGTGCGCGCGGCCGCGAATGGTCGGGATGATGCGCTCGCCGTCGACCTCGAACGAGCCCTCGAAGGTGCTGCCGATCACGCTGGCCTGGCGCCAGCTCTGACCTGGCTGCAGCTTGCCGTCGGCGGCCAGGCAGGCGAGCTTGGCGCTGGTGCCGGTGCCGCAGGGCGATCGGTCGTAGGCCTTGCCGGGGCAGAGCACGAAGTTGCGGCTGTCGGCGTCGGGGTCGTCGGCGAACAGTTCGATATGGTCGATCAGGCCACCGTCCTCGCCGCGGATGCCCTGATGCTCCAGCGCCTGTTGCACGGCGTAGGTGTAGGCCGTCAGTGCTTCGATGTTGTCGCCGGCGACCTTCTGGCCGTGGTCGGCGATCAGGAAGAACCAGTTGCCGCCCCAGGCCACATCGCCAACCACCCGGCCGAGGCCCGGCACCTCCAGCAACAGGTCCTTGCGGTAACGGTAGGCCGGCACGTTGCGCACGCTGACCGAGTGGTCCTCGTGCAGGGTCGCCTGCACGGTGCCGACCGGGGTTTCGATGCGGTGCACACCCGGCCCGATCCGGCCCAGGTGCGCCAGCGACACCACCAGGCCGATGGTGCCGTGGCCGCACATGCCCAGGTAACCGGTGTTGTTGAAGAAAATCACCCCGGCGCAGGCGCTCGGGTCCACCGGCTCGCACAGCAGTGCGCCGACCAGCACATCGCTGCCGCGCGGCTCCAGCATACAGGCAGTGCGCCATTGGTCGTGTTCCTGGGCAAGGCGCTGGCGGCGCTGGGCCATGCTGGCGTTGCCAAGGTCGGGGAATCCGTCGGTGACCAGGCGGGTCGGTTCGCCGCCGGTATGGGAGTCGATCACGGTAATGCGTTTCATGGGAGGCCGCGTCCGTTCAGGGAAGTGAACGACAGAGTGGCCTGTCCCCCAGTGCGCAGGCTTGATGCCTTTACGCCACGCCCATGACGAAATCGGCACAGCGGCCGAGCCCTGCCAGAACCTGTAGGAGCGGGCTTGCCCCGCGATGAGGCCAGTCCATCCAACACAACAGCTGGCGCCTGGACTACGACCGCTGCGCGCTCGATCGCCGGCAAGTCCGGCTCCCACAGGTCCACCAGGTTGCCATTATTTGGTGGGAGGCAGGTGCTCGAACAGGGTCTTGCAGACACCGGCGATATGTTCGTCGAGCAGCCTGACCGCGAGTTCGACATCCTTGGCCCGGCAGGCGTCGAGGATGTCGCGGTGTTCGTGGTCGGCGCGTTCCTTGCCTGCCGACAGGCTCATCTGCATGCGCAGGTAGCGCTCCAGCTTGTCGTTCACCGAGCGGATCATGTTGACCAGGAACGGCCGCTGCGCAGGCTCGTACAGGCAGGCGTGCAGCTCCCAGTTGAGCTCGGCCCAACGGCCGACGTCGTTCTCGCCGACGAACTCCTGGCAGATGCCTTCGGCGCGGGCGAAGGTCGCTTCGGTCATGTTCGGGATGGCCAGGCGCAGGGCCTTGTCTTCGAGCAGCATGCGCACTTCGAACATCTGCGCCAATTCCGATTCGGACATGCGCGTGACCATCGCCCCGCGATTGCGCTGGAACATCACCAGGCCTTCGGCCTCCAGGCGCTTGAGCGCTTCGCGCACCGGGATCTTGCTGACGTTGAACTGGCGGGCGATGTCGTCCTGGCGGATCGGTTCATCTTCGGCGAAGTGCCCGGCAATGATGGCATCGCGCAGGTGACGGGTGATGATTTCCGAGGTCGAAGGCGTATTGCCCAGGTCCGGGGCGTTGAGGCGGGGTACGGTCACGGTGGCGTCGTCCGAAGTTATTTCTGGATATGGTATACGAAACTATCCAGGTACGGCGCCAGACATGCCCGATGGACAGCGCTGGGGTAAGGCTAACGGATGAAATGCACCTTGCCGGTGTCGTCATTGCCCATGTAGATCCCGTACACCCCGGCCTGGCGCTCTTCGATGTAGCGCTCGAGAATCTGCCGGATCGCCGGGTAGTAGATCTCGTCCCAGGGGATGTCTTCGGGGGCGAAGAAGCGGTAGTCGAGGGTCTCCGGCCCGTACTGACCGGTGATCTCCAGGGCGATGGCGCGAAAGATGATGTACACCTCGCTGATGGTCGGCACGCTGAAGATCGAGTAGGGCGAGATGATCTCGCCGCGCACGCCGCTTTCTTCCCAGACCTCGCGCAGCGCCGCCTGTTCGGTGGTCTCGCCGCTTTCCATGAAGCCTGCCGGCAGGGTCCAGGTGCCCGGCCGCGGCGGGATCGCCCGCTGGCACAGCAGGTACTTGCCGTCCTGCTCGATGATGCAACCGGCGATGATCTTCGGGTTCACATAGTGGATGTAGCCACAGGCGCTGCACAGCAAGCGCTCGTGGGTATCGCCGCTGGGCCGTCCCTGGTGCAGCTCGGCAGTGCAATGCGGGCAGTAACGCGGGACGGCGGCGGGCATGGTCAGCGGCCTATGCGGGGTTCTTTGAGGGCAATCGGCGCGGCGATGTCGCGCACCTTGCTGTTGTCGTTCTGTTTCAGGCGCAGGTAGTCCAGCGCCACCTTGGCGGCGGCGCGCACGTGATCGACCGAGGCCTGGTGGGCGGCCAGCGGGTCGCCGCTCTTGATTGCCTCGACGATCTTTTCCATTTCCTGGTTGCTGGCGCCGCGGCGGTTTTCCTGGGACACCGAAGTCGCCCGCAGGTAGCTGATGCGTGCCTGCAACTGGCGCAGCTGGGTGGCGGCGACGTGGTTGCCCGAGCCTTCGAGCAGCACGTCGTAGAAGCCCTGCACCGAGTCGATCACCTGTTGCAGTTCGCCTTCTTCCAGGGATTTGCGGTTCACTTCCAGGGCTTTTTCCAGGGCGCGGATGTCCTTGGCCTTGGCGTTCAGGGTGAACAGCTGAACGATCAGGCCTTCGAGCACGCAGCGCAGCTCATAGATGTCGCGGGCGTCTTCGAGGGTGATGATGGCTACCCGTGGGCCCTTGGCGTCGGCGAACTCCACCAGGCCTTCGGATTCGAGGTGGCGCAGGGCTTCACGCACCGAGGTGCGGCTGACGCCGAGGCGGTCGCAGAGGTCGCGCTCGACCAGGCGGTCGCCCGGCAGCAACTGGAAGCTCATGATCGCCCCGCGCAGTTTGTCGAGGACGATTTCACGCAGGGTGACGGGGTTGCGGTTGACCTTGAAGCTGTCGTCGAGGGGCTGGCGTTTCATCATCGGTGCTCTGCAGAGGGCTGTTGCGGTTGCACAGCCCGTCGTTATCGGGTGGGCTCCGAGTCGGCCTCGGCGAAGGCTTCGCGGGCCAGCCGGAAACTGTCCACGGCTGCGGGCACACCGCAATAGATACCGACTTGAAGCAGGATTTCGCGTATTTGCTCACGACTCAGACCGTTACGCAAGGCGCCACGTATATGCAGCTTGAGTTCGTGAGGGCGGTTGAGCGCGGAAATCATTGCCAGGTTGATCATGCTGCGCTCCTTGAGCGACAGGCCGTCGCGGCCCCAGACATGCCCCCAGCAGTACTCGGTGACCAGCTCCTGCAAGGGCCGGTTGAAGTCATCGGCGTTCTCGATCGACTTGTTGACGTAGTCCTGGCCCAGCACCTGGGTGCGGATCTGCAGGCCTTTTTCGTACTTCTCGTTGTTCATCGCTGCGCTCCCAATCAATCAGGCCAGCGGCGGCAGGGCGCCGAGCTTGCCTTTGTGGTAGATCATCGGTGTTGCCGGTTGCTCGGGCAGGATCAGGTGCTTGACCGCGCCGACGATGATGGCGTGGTCGCCGCCGTCGTACTCGCGCCACAGTTCGCACTCGATGATCGCCGTGGCGTTGCCTAGCAGCGGGTTGCCCAGCTCGCTCAGGTGCCAGTCGATGCCCTTGGCCTTGTCTTTACCCTTGCCGGCGAAGGCGTAGGCTTCGGCGGTTTGCCCGGCGGCCAGCAGGTGAATGGCGAACTGCTTGCTGTCGCGCAGGATCGGGTAGGTATCGGAGGCGTAGTTGGGGCAGAACAGCACCAGCGCCGGGTCGATCGACAGTGCACTGAAGGCACTGGCGGTGATGCCGACGATGCCGCCGTCGGCGTCCAGGGTGGTGACCACCGTGACGCCGGACGGAAAGGAGCCCATCACGTCTTTGTAAATGCCGGGTTCGATCATGGACTGGCGCTCCTAACGCATGACAAAGGGGTCGGGCATGGGCGCGGTGGAGAGGTTGATCCACACCGTTTTCAGCTCGGTATACGCCAGCACCGAATCGATGCCGCTTTCACGGCCGTAGCCGCTGTTCTTGAAACCGCCGATCGGTGCCATGGCCGACACCGCACGGTAGGTGTTGACCCAGATGATCCCCGAACGCACGTCCCGGGCCAGGCGATGGGCCCGCCCCAGGTCGCGGGTCCAGATGCCGGCGGCAAGGCCGAACTGCGAATCGTTGGCCATGGCCAGGGCCTCGGCCTCGGTCTTGAAGCGGATCACCGCCGCCACCGGGCCAAAGACTTCTTCCTGCATGATCTTCAGTGAGTGGCTGTCGCATTCGAACAGGGTCGGCTGGTAGTACCAGCCAGCGCCTTCGACCTCGGCGCGCTGGCCGCCCAGGCGCAGTTTGGCGCCCTCGGCCTTGGCCGCCGCTACCAGGCCTTCGACCACGGCCAGTTGCTGGGCGGTGGCCATCGGGCCCATTTCGCTGCTTTCATCCTGCGGGTTGCCGATCTTGATGCGCTTGGCGCGTTCGATCAGGCGCTCGACGAACTCATCGAAGATCTCGTCCTGCACCAGCAAGCGCGAGCCGGCTACACAGCTCTGCCCGGAGGCGGCGTAGATGCCGGCCACCGCGCCATTGATGGCGCTGTCCAGGTCGGCGTCGGCGAAGATGATGTTCGGCGACTTGCCGCCCAGCTCCAGCGACAGCCTGGCGAAGTTCTCGGCGCTGCTGCGCACCACATGGCGGGCGGTGGCGGCGCCGCCGGTGAAGGCGATCTTGCGCACCAGCGGGTGGCGGGTCAGGGCGGCGCCGGTGCTCGGGCCGTAGCCGGTGACGACGTTGACCACCCCCGGCGGGAAGCCGGCCTCAAGGGCCAGGCGCGCCAGTTCGAGGATGGTCGCCGAGGCATGCTCGGACGGCTTGATGACGATGGTGTTGCCGGCTGCCAGGGCCGGTGCCAGTTTGATCGCGGTCAGGTACAGCGGGCTGTTCCAGGGAATGATCGCCGCCACCACGCCGATCGGCTCGTGCACCGTGTAGGCAAACAGGTCGGGCTTGTCCAGCGGCAGGGTGCCGCCTTCAAGCTTGTCGGCCAGGCCCGCGGTGTAGTGGAAAAACTCCGGCAGGTAGCCGACCTGGCCGCGGGTCTCACGGATCAGTTTGCCGTTGTCGCGGCTTTCCAGCTGGGCCAGGCGCTCTTTGTTGTCGCTGATCAGGTCGCCGAGGCGGCGCAGCAGCTTGCCCCGGGCGGTGGCGGTGAAGCCACGCCAGGCGGGGCTTTCGAAGGCTTTTTGCGCGGCCTGTACCGCCAGTTCGACATCGGCTTCAGCGGCATCGGGCAGCTGCGCCCAGGCTTGCGCGGTGGACGGGTCGAGGCTGTCGAAGGTCTTGCCGCTGACGGCATCGCGCCACTGGCCGTCGATGCACATCTGGAAGGGTACAAGTGTCATGCAACGATCCCCTTGGCTGAATCGGAGAGGGTTCGGGCGTGCCCGAGAAAGTCCAGGAGCATCTGGTTGACCAGGCGCGGCGACTCTACCGGCATCATATGCCGTTGCTCGGCCAGCACCACGCTCTGGGCCCCGGGAATGCGCTGGGCCAGTTGCACGGTCATGTCCGGGGTCGAGCCCAGGTCCCATTCGCCGGTGGCGATCAGGGTTGGCACCTGGATGCTCGCCAGGTCATCGGCGCGGTACATGTCCTGGGTGGCGAACAGTTCGTAGGTGGTCAGGTAACCCTGCGGATCGTTGCTGGCCAGGATCTGGCGAATAGCGGCGATCTGCGCCGGGTTGGCCGCCTGGTATTCGCGGCTGAACCAGCGTGCCAGGGCTGCTTCGGCATTGGCGTCGGGGCCGTGTTCGGCCGCCTGGGCAGTGCGTGCGATCACCCCGGCGCGCTGTTCGGCGCTGCGGTTGAACACGCTGTTGAGCACCACCAGCGCGGCCAGGCGCTGTGGGTAATGCAGGGCGAAGGCGCGGGCCACCAGGCCGCCCATGGAGAAGCCGATGATGGTTGCCTGAGGCACTTGCAGGTGCTCGAGCAGCTCGGCCAGTTGCGCGGCATAGCCGGGCAGGCCGGTGCCGGATGCCGGACGCGGGCTCTGGCCGTGGCCGAGCATGTCGTAGGCAATGACCCGGTAATCGCTGGCCAGGCCAACGATCTGCCCGCCCCACATTTCTTTGTTCAGGCCCACGCCGTGGATCAGGACCACGGGTTGGCCTTGGCCGGTCGCCAGGTAACTGGTGCCGGCCGGGGTGCGTTCAGCAGCAGGCTGAATCATCGGTCGCTCCTAGGGCGTAATTATTGTTATTGCGCTTTTTCAGCGGCCAGCTCTTCCAGGTCGATGTAGCGGTTGCCGATGCGCGGGTGCAGGCGGCCGCCGTCGGCGCAACCGAGCACCACGACGATCTCGTCGGCACGCGGGGCGTCTTCGATCTGCATTTCCAGAGTGATGTAGTGCGAGCGCAGGCCTTCGTCGTCCTTGTGCATCATCGGGATCTGGATCGAGGTGCCGGGGCCGCCGCGCTTGTTGGTGAAGCTCAGGTAGCTCTTGGCCTGGACCGCTTCGCGGTAGTGGTTGCCAAAGCGCAGGGTGTGGATCACTGCCGAGGCGTGTTCGATCTCGCCATCGGCGCCGACCACGGCGGCCTTGCCGTAGGCCTCGATCTTGTCGGCACCACCGATGGCCGCGCACAGGCGCTCGACCATCTGCGCACCGAGGTCCGAGCAGTTGGCGCGAATCTCTGGCTTCAAGTCTTCGACAAAACCGCGACCCAGCCACGGGTTCTTGATCACCACAGCCAGGCCGACCATGGTCACCGGCTTGTCGGTGGCCTTGCCGCCTTCAATCAGGGTTTGTTCGGTGTAGGTGACGATCTTGCGGATTTCGAAACTCATGGGCAGCTCCCGTGCAGGGTGGGTTGGTCTTGTTGTCTGATGGTATACCATAATATTTGGCGCGCAAGGGCTTGCTGCAAATTTCTCTGCCTGGGGGACGGGTGGGAGGTAGAAAAGCATCGCGGGTCAAGTCGAGTCGTCGCACCGCCGCTCCTACACGCCTGTCGGAGCGGCGGTGCGACGACTCGACTTGACCCGCGATAGGGGGACTACTTGCGCGCTTCGAGGATCAAATTGAACGGCGTCTCGGTCGCCCGGCGAAAGCGCTTGAACCCGGCTTCCTCGAACACCGCTCGCAGCCTGCCTTCACCCGCTTGTGCACCCAGCCCCAGGCCAACTTCCTGAGACAGCGAGTTCGGCGTACAGATAAAGGTCGAGGCGGCATAGAACAGCCGCCCGACCGGCGTGCTGTTTTCATCCAGGGTGTCGTTGGCATACGGCTCGACCAAAAGCACCGTGCCGTCGGCTTTCAGCGACTCATAGGCATGCCGGGCGGCGCCGACCGGGTCGCCCATGTCGTGCAGGCAGTCGAAGTAGCAGATCAGGTCGTAGTCGTTGCCGGGGAAGTTCTTGGCGCTGGCCTGGACAAACTCCGTGCGTTCGGTCACGCCCCCTTCGGCAGCACGTTCGCTAGCGATGCTGATCGATGGGCCATGGTAGTCAAAGCCGCTGAAGCGCGAGGCCGGGAAGGCCTGGGCCATGATCACCGTCGAGGCGCCATGGCCGCAGCCGACATCGGCGACCTTGGCCCCGGCCTGCAGTTTGTCGATCACGCCGGTCAGGCTCGGCAGCCACTCGGCCACCAGATGGGCGCGGTAACCAGGGCGGAAGAAGCGCTCGGTGCCGCTGAACATGCACGGGTGATGATCGCCCCAGGCCAGGGCACCATCGCCGCGCATGGCGGCAACCAGTTTGTCTTTGTCGTGAAACAGCGCGGCAATCACCGAGGCACCGCCAGCGACATACACCGGTGAGTCTTCGATGGCCAGGGCCATGGCCTGTTCTTCCGGCAGGCGAAAGCGCCCATCGCTGTGTTCCATGTAGCCGGAAGCGGCCTGGGCGCTCAGCCATTCGCGCAGCAGGCGGGGATTGCAGCCGGTCTTGTCGGCCAGTTGTTCGGGTGTGATGAATTGGCTGTCGGCCATGGCCCGGTACAAACCGAGCTCATCGCCGAGGATCAGGTTGGCAAGCATGGCCGCGGCACCCATGTCGGTGACCAGCTTGCCCATGAAGTCATTGAGTCTGGCTTCGTCCATTGCGTGTTCTCCTGCAAGAAGTCCAACGTCAACGGGGTTGCCAGCGGGGCCGGCAACCTCGGGCCAATGTGTTGCGGGGGCAACTCTTAAGTCTAGTTCGCTTCGAAGAACGCCAGCACTTGTGCGCTGAACGCTTCGTCCGCTTCTTCCATGACGAAGTGCCCGCAGTCGGCGATGACGCTGCCGCGCAGGTTGTCGGCATGGGCTTGCAAGGTCTGCAACGGCACCTCGCCGGTAGCATGCTCGGCGCCGATGGCCAGCACTGGCATGTTCAGGCGTTTGCCGGCGCGCTGGCGGTTCTGGGCGATGGTCTGGCTGATCGAGCGGTAGTAGGCCAGCCCGCCACTCAAGCCGCCGGGCTTGCTGTAGGCCTTGATGTAGGTATCGACGGCAACGCGGTCGACATGGTGCGCCCAGCGCTCGAACATGAAGGTCAGGTAGCGGTCCTCACGGCCACTGATCAAGGCTTCGGGCAAGTCCTGCAACTGGTTGAACAAGAAGTGCCAGATGAAAATGTTCTGCTCGGCGCTGACAAAGATCGGCGGCGCCTCGGCCAGGCCCGGAATCACCGCCTCGCTGAGCACCAGTTGGCTGACCGCGTCGGGGTAATCGCTGGCCAGCGCATAACCGACCCACATGCCCACGTCGTGGCCCGCCAGCCGGTAGCGTTGGTGGCCCAGTTGGCCCATGGCCCGGTGCAGCAGCGCGGCGATGTTGCCGGTGTCATGGCCTTCGGCGGCCGGGTCGGAGAGGCCGGTGCCCGGCAGGTCGACGGCAATGGCCTGGTAACCCTGGCGGGCCAGGGCTTTCATCACATGCCGCCAGGTGTACCAGGTCTGCGGCCAGCCCGGGATCAGCAGCACCGGCTGGCCACTGCCCAGTTGTACGCAGTGCAGGCGGCGGCCAGGCTCGAGGATCAGGTAGCGATGTTCGAAGTCGGTTTCGGGGGTTGCTGACATGTGTTGCACTCCATGTGAAAAGGGCATTCAAACCAGGCCCAGCAGGGTCTGGATCTGTTGCGGGTCGACCGGCGCGCCGGCAAAGTCGTCGAAGGTGCGAGTGGTGACCTGGATGATGTGCTCACGGATGAACGCTGCGCCTTCGCGGGCGCCGTCTTCCTGATCCTTGAGGCAGCACTCCCATTCCAGGGTGGCCCAGCCGGGGAAGTCGTATTGCGCCAGCTTGGAGAAGATCGCCTTGAAATCGACCTGGCCGTCGCCCAGGGAACGGAAGCGTCCGGCCCGCTCGGTCCAGTCGCAGTAACCGCCGTAGGTGCCCTGGCGGCCAGTTGGGTTGAACTCGGCATCCTTGACGTGAAACATGCGGATGCGCGCGTGGTAAATGTCCAGGTAGTCCAGGTAGTTCAGTTGCTGCAGGACGAAATGGCTGGGGTCGAACAGCAGGTTGCAGCGCGGGTGCTGATCCACCAGGTCGAGGAAGCGTTCAAAGCTGCTGCCGTCGTGCAGGTCTTCACTGGGGTGGATCTCGTAGCAGAGGTTGATGCCATGGTCTTCGCAGGCATCGAGGACCGGCCGCCAGCGCCGCGCCAGCTCTTCGAAGGCCGCCTCGATCAGGCCGGCCGGGCGCTGCGGGAAGGGGAACAGGTAAGGCCAGGCCAGCGAGCCGGAGAACGTGCCCATGTCGGTCAGGCCCAGGCGTTGCGAGGCCTTGATTGCCAGGTGCAATTGTTCCAGCGCCCAGGCCGTGCGCGCCTGGGGTTTGCCGTGCAGGGCCGGCGGGGCGAAGTTGTCGCACAGGGCGTCGTACGCCGGGTGTACCGCGACCAGCTGGCCGAGCAGATGGGTGCTCAGCTCGCTGACCTGCAGGCCGTGCTCGGCGAGCATGCCACGCAGCTCATCGCAGTAGCCCTGGCTTTCGGCAGCCAGTTCCAGGTCAATCAGGCGCCGGTCCCAGGCCGGTACCTGCAAGGCCTTGAAACCATGGCCGGCCGCCCAGCGGGCGATCTCGGGGAGGCTGTTGAAGGGGGCTTGCTCAGCGCTGAACTGGGCCAGGTGCAGGCTGGGTCCTTTGAGGGTACGCATGGTGACTTCCTATTGTTTGTCGATCGACAAACAATAGGTCGGCAACAGGCTTGCGTCAACTGTTTTGCAGGGTAGAATCCGCCACACCTGATTTGATGGACACACAACCCATGGCCGGACGTCCCCGGGAATTCGATCGCGACCAGGCCTTGCACAAGGCCCTGGCGACCTTCTGGCAATACGGTTACGAAGGCACTTCGATGGCCCTGCTGGTCAGTGCCCTGGGCATTGCCTCGGCGCGCATCTACGCCGCCTTTGGCAGCAAGGAGCAGCTGTTTCGCGAAGTGGTGGCGCTGTACCTGGCCGAGCAGGGCGGCTTTGCCGAGCGGGTCATCCACCGCGACCTGGCAGTGGGCCAGGCCGTGGAGCAAATCCTCCTTGAGGCCATCGCCACCTACACCGCGGCGGACGGGCCGCGCGGTTGCCTGGCGGTGTCATCGACCGCCAGCGGCGGGCCGGATATCAGCGGCGTGCTCGACTGGATGAGCGAGCTGCGCCGCCAGCGCACCCAGTCGATCATCGACTTGCTGCAGCAGGCCCATGGCCGTGGCGAGCTCAAGGCCGATGCCGATCCGCAGGCACTGGGCGACCTGTTCGCCACCTTGCTGCACGGCATTGCCATCCAGGCCCGCGACGGCATTGCCACGGCGCGCCTGCAGGCGATGATCAAACCGGCACTAAGCGCACTGCGCGCGGCCCAGGCCTGATTCAGCGCGCCTGGCCCGAGGCCCGCTCACGCAGGGCCTTGCTGACCTTTGCCTGGATCTTGTAGGCCGGCGCTTCGACCGCGTCGAAGTCGCGTGAATAGCGCCGGGCGAACTCCGCCACTCCCCATTGCTGGTACTGCTGCACATGGTGCAGTTCGTGGGCCCAGAGCGCGACGTTGTCCTGGGCGTCGGCTTCGTTGCGAAAGACGATGATGTCGATCAGGGTCACGGCGTTGACGTCGGGGTTCTGCAGCAGGGCATTGGCGCTGTCCAGGGCCTGTTGATCGCCGACCTTGTAGCGCGCCGCGTCGAGCACCTGGAAGTCATAGAACGGCTCGAGCTGGGCGCGGATGTGCAGGGGGATCGGCAGCACCGTGCCGGCCGCCGCAGTATCGCGCGCCTGCTGCAAGGCCAGGGCCAGGGAACTGCTGGCCATGCGCCCGAGGTCGTCGAGCACGGTGCCGGCCTGGCCCGGGTCGATGGGCGAGCAGATGCAACTGCCCAGGCAGATTTCGTACTGGCCGGCCGGGCAGGCGGCGAGGGCGGTGAGTGGGGCAGTCAGGGCAAAGCTCAGCAATAGCGACTCAAGAGGCTTCATGCAAAGCCCCGGCAATAAAGTCGCGGGAGGCCTTGAGCACCTGTTCCTGAATCGGCTCGCTGGCGAGCATGCGCGCAATCACCAGTGCGCCCACGCACTGGCTGATCAGCGCCCAGGCCAGGCCCGGGTCTTCGAGGGTTTGCGCCCAGGCTTGCTGCAGGCTGCACAGCCAGTGTTCGGCTTCTGCGCGCACCGGTTGCTCGGCACGGGCGATTTCCGCGCCCAGGGTTGGTATCGCGCAACCGCCTTCGACATTGTGCAGATGAGCCATGCTCAGGTATTGATCCAGGCAGCGCTCCAGCCGCGCACGGTTCATCGGCTGCTGGGCGATGGGGCTCTGGGACAGCTCGCGGCGTACCACTTCGCTGAACAGGTCGTCCTTGGACGGGAAGTGGTTGTAGAAAGCGCCACCGGTCAGGCCGATGGCCTTCATCAGCCCGGCCACACCCGTGGCAGCGAAGCCGCCGCGTTTGGCCAGGGCGCCGCTGCTCTCCAGCAACTTTTGCCGGGTTTGTTCCTTGTGCTGGGTGGAATAGCGCACGCCGGCAATCTCCGCAGGGCTGGCTTGACGAAGCCTGAATCATAGCATAGCGTTCGTTTACTAAATGATCGTTTACCAATGGAGGCGACAGATGACCCAAGGCAAGAAGGTGGTACTGGTGGTAGGGGCCGGCGATGCAACCGGCGGCGCGATTGCCAAGCGTTTTGCCCGCGAAGGTTATGTCGCCTGTGTGACCCGGCGCAGTGCCGACAAGCTGCAGCCGCTGGTGGATGAGATCCGCGCCGCCGGCGGCGAGGCTCATGGTTTTGCCTCGGATGCGCGCAAGGAAGAGGAGGTGGCCGCGCTGGTTGAGGAGATCGAAAGCACCCTCGGCCCGATCGAAGCCTTTGTCTTCAACATCGGCGCCAATGTGCCCTGCAGCATTCTCGACGAGACCGCGCGCAAGTACTTCAAAATCTGGGAAATGGCCTGTTTCGCCGGCTTCTTGACCGCTCAGGCCGTCGCGCGGCGCATGGTCACCCGTGAGCGCGGGACTATCCTGTTTACCGGTGCCACCGCTGGCTTGCGCGGCGCTGCCGGGTTTGCCGCCTTCGCCGGCGCCAAGCATGGCATTCGCGCGCTGGCCCAGAGCATGGCCCGCGAGCTTGGGCCGCGCAATATTCATGTCGCCCATGTGGTGGTGGACGGAGCCATCGATACCGCGTTCATCCGCGACAGCTTCCCCGAGCGCTATGCACTCAAGGACCAGGACGGCATTCTCGACCCGCAGCATATCGCCGACAGCTACTGGTTCCTGCACAGCCAGCCCCGCGATGCCTGGACCTTCGAACTCGACCTGCGGCCGTGGATGGAACGCTGGTAAGCCCTCTCACAACAACCCGTATAACAACAAGAAAGGAACTGCTGCACATGAGCAAGACTGTCGAATTCTTCTTTGATCTGGGCAGCCCGGCCAGCTACCTGGCCTGGACCCAACTGCCAAGCCTCTGCGCCCGGCACGATGCGCAACTGGTGTACCGGCCGATGTTGCTGGGCGGGGTGTTTCAGGCCACCGGCAATGCCTCGCCGGTGATGGTGCCGGCCAAGGCCCGGCATGTGTTCGTCGACTTTCAGCGCTACGCCAAGCGCTATGGCGTGACCCTGGCGTTGCCACCGGGTTTTCCGATCAATACCCTGGGCCTGATGCGCGGCACCGTTGCCGTGCAGCGCTATCAACCGCAGCGTTTCGAGGCTTACCTGAGTGCGATGTTCCAGGCCCTGTGGGTGCAGCAGCGTAATCTTGGCGACCTGCAGGTATTGGCGGGTGTGCTGCAAGCGGCCGGTTTCGACCCCGAGCAGTACCAGGCCTGGACGGCCGAGCCCGAGGTCAAGGCCGCGCTCAAGGATGCGACTGAAGAAGCGGTGCGCCGAGGCGTGTTCGGTGCCCCCACGTGTTTTGTCGGCGAGCAGATGTTCTTCGGCCAGGACCGCCTGGAGTTCGTAGTGGAAGCGTTGGGCTGAGCAGGACAGTCAAGTGTAGCGGCATTATTTTCACTAACTGTATGGTCGAGGCGGGTCGGGACTCCGATAGTGTCAGTGCAGCCCAATAAAAAAACCGGATGCCTGCCATGCTCAGCTCACTGGACCTGATCACTGCCTTCGTACTGTTCGCCTTCGTTTCCTCGATCACCCCGGGGCCCAACAACACCATGTTGCTGGCCTCCGGAGTGAACTTCGGCGTGCGCCGTTCGATTCCCCATGCACTGGGCATCAGCGTGGGCTTCATGGTCATGGTCCTGGCGGTGGGTTTCGGCCTGGGCGAAGTGTTCAAGGCCTACCCGCCGATCTACACCGTGCTGCGCTATGTCGGCGCCGCCTACCTGCTGTACCTGGCGTGGAAGATTGCCACATCCGGGCCGCTGTCGGTCAGCGACTCGGCCAGCCGCAAGCCCCTGGGCTTCTGGGGCGCGGCGGCATTCCAGTGGGTCAACCCGAAAGCCTGGGTCATGGCCGTGGGCGCAATTACCACCTACACCCCGGCCCAGGGCTACGTCACCAACGTCATCGTCATCGCCACCGTGTTCGCCCTGGTCAACCTGCCCAGCGTGTGCGTCTGGGTGATGTTTGGCAGCGCCTTGCGCACGGTGCTGCAGAACCCGCGCTGGCTGATGCTGTTCAATTTGCTGATGGCGGCGCTGCTGGTGATATCCCTGTACCCCTTGCTGTTTGTAGAATCGAGTTTTTCCTGACGTGAGTACGCTGGCACATGCAGTTGATTCCCTGGTCCCATGACACAAGTGCTGGCTTCACCCTGCGCGGCTGGCGCTCCCCGGCCAGTGGCAAACCGTTGCTGCATTTTCTGCACGGCAACGGCTTTTGCTGCCTGGCCTACCAGCCGTTGCTGGCGCGCCTGGCCGAACAGTTCGACCTATGGCTGTGCGATGTCCAGGGCCATGGCGACAGTGACCATGGCGGCCCGTTCGCCGGCTGGAATCGCACTGCGCAGCTGGCCATCGAGGCCTTCGAAGCGGGCCGTGGCGAGTACGGCGAGGTGCCGCGTTTTGCCGTCGGCCACAGTTTTGGCGGGGTGCTCACCGGCTTGATGCTGGCGCAGCAGCCACAGCTGTTCCAGCGCGCGGTGCTGCTCGACCCGGTGCTGTTTACCCGGGCGATGATGGGCATCATGGGGGCCGCCGCGCTGGTCGGCCTGCACCGTCGTCACGCCCTGGCACGCAAGGCCGCCACCCGTCGCAGCCATTGGCCTGATCGCGGCACGGCACGGGCGTCGCTGGAGGGGCGGGGGATCTTCAAGGGCTGGAGCGAATCGGCGTTGCAGTCCTATATCGAACACGCCATCGGCGATTGCGGTGAAGGCGTGGTGCTCAAGTGCCGGCCCAGCCGTGAAGTGGAAATCTTCAGCTCCTTCCCCCGGCGCATGTGGGCTTCGTTGACCCAGGTGGCCACTCCGAGCCTGGTGCTCTATGGCGAATCCACCTATCCCTTCGTGCCGCAATCGGTACAACGCTGGGCCCAGGTCAATCGCCAGGTGACCGCGACCCAGGTGCCGGGCGGGCACTGCTTCATGCAGGAAGATCCGGCGGCGTGCAGTGAGCGGGTCGAGGCCTTCCTGCTGGGTTGATCGGGCTGTTGTCCATTTTGCGACGATAGCTGGCCTTATCGCGAGCGAACGACAGCGCGCCTTTGCCTAAGCTGCTCCTCCAATGACAACAACAGGAGAAGCAGCATGGGACAGGCGCGTTGGCCGTTGCTGTGCGTGGGAGCCGTGCTGAGCGGTGCGTGTAGTCATTTCGACGAGGGCCGGGTGCTGACCGCGGCGCAGCGGCCTGCAGTCGAGCTGAGCCGCACCGCGGGTACGCGTGCGGATGCGTTACCGCAGGATTGGTGGTCGCTGTACCAGGACCCGCAGCTGGATCGCCTGGTAAACGCAGCCCTTGCGCATAACCGCGAGCTGGCCGCTGCCCAGGCGAATGTGCAGGTGTTGCTTGGCGGCCTGCGTGGTGCCGCCGCCGGGCGCTGGCCAACCACACGGCTGGGTTATGGCTACCGCTACGGCCGTGATGGGGATGACCAGACCCTGGCAGACGCCACCGCCAGCCATGCGGACAGCCAGTTCAAGCATGAAGCGCAATGGGGGCTGGATTACGAGCTTGATCTGTGGGGCCGGGTTGCCGCTGGCATCGTTGCGGCCCGCGCCGATGCTGAAGCGGCGCAGGCCGCCCGTGACCTGTTGCGGGTCAGCGTCGCGGCGCAAACCACGCGTGCGTATTTGCGGGTGTGTGCCCTGGGCGCTCGCCGCGAGGTGCAGCAGCAGTCAGTGGCGTTGCTGCAAAGCAGCCTGGACCTGACGCGCCGGCAACAAGCCGCCGGGGTCCTCACCGAGCTGGATGTCAGCCGCCAGCAAAGCCTGCTGGAGCAGACCCGCGCGTTGTTGCCCTGGTTGCAGGGCCAGCGTCAGGCAGCCTTGTTCGAACTGGCGGTGCTCAGCGGCCAGCCGCCGCAGCATCTGGATGAGCAGGCCAGCCATTGCCAGCGCCTGCCCAGCATTGCCCGGCCATTGCCAGTGGGCGACGCCTGGAGCCTGCTGCAACGCCGCCCGGATATCCGCCAGGCCGAACGCCAATTGTTCGCCGCTCGGGCACGGATCGACACCGCCAAAGCCGAACTGTATCCGCAGGTGCACTTTGGCGCGGCACTGGAATCGTCAGCGGCATCCTTCGGTGCGATGGGTGACAGCAAGGCGCTGACCTTTGCCATCGGCCCCTTGATCAGTTGGCGCTTTCCCAACCGCGAGCAGGCCCATGCCCGGGTCGAGCAAGCGCAAGCGAGCAGCGAGGGTGCCCTGGCGCGTTTCGACAGCGTGGTGCTGGAAGCCTTGCGCGACACCGAGCAGGCCTTGGCGCTGTATGCCGGAGAACGCCAGCAGCGCGCGGCATTGGCCCGCGCCACGGCCCAGAGCCAGCGCGCCTATGAACTGGCCCGGCTGAGCCTGGACGCCGGCGCCGTGGATGGCCTGGAGCTGCTCGACAGTCAACGCACCCTGGTCCGCCAGCAGGCCGAACTGGCCGAAGCCGACTTGCGCCTGCTGGAGCGCCAGGTCGCGCTGTTCCGTGCCCTCGGTGGCGGCTGGCAGCGTGTCCACACCCCTCGATCCCTTGCCTTGCACACCGGAGCCCGCCCATGAACCAGGCCGTTAGCCCTGATCCGCAGATTGTCAGCGTGAAACTGACCCGCCGCCGGCAAGCCATCCATGTGCTCGGCGCTGCCGGGTTGTTGGCCGTGCTGGCCTATGGCGGTTACTGGTGGAGCAGCGCGCGCTTCTTTGAACAGACCGACGACGCCTATGTGCGTGCCGACTGGGCACCGGTCAGCGCGCGGGTGGCAGGCTATGTCACCGAGGTGCGCGTGGCCGACAACGCCAGGGTCAAGGCCGGCGACGTGCTGGTGCGCCTGGACGATCGCGACTACCGGCAGCGCTTGCGCCAGGCCCGCGCGCAACAGGCCGCCAGCGCAGCGGCAGTGCAGGCACAACAGGCGCACCTGGTTACCTTTGGCGCGCAACTTGATGAGCAGCGCCAGGCCATCGCCCGTGCCCAGGCCGAACGCGCTGCCAGTGAAGGCGAGGCCCGGCGTGCGCAACTCGACTGGCAGCGCTACCGGCAACTGGCCGGGCAACAAGCCGCCAGCGCCCAACGCCTGGAAAGCGCCACCGCCAGCCGGGTCAAAGCCCAGGCGCTGTTACGCGGGGCCGCTGCCGAGCTTGAGCGCCAGCAGGCGCGGCAACAGGTGCTGAGCAGCCAGCGGCAACAGGCTCGGGCCGACCTGGCTTCGCGCCAGGCTGCGCTGGAGCAGGCCGAAGCGGAGTTGGGTCTGGCCGAGAATGCCCTGGCCGACACCGAGATTCGCGCGCCTTTCGATGGCGTGGTCGGCCAGCGCAAGGTTCGCCAGCAGCAGTACGTCACCCCCGGTTTGCCGTTGCTGGCGGTGGTGCCGGTGGCTCAGGCCTATGTGGTCGCCAACTACAAGGAAACCCAGCTTGAGCACTTGCGCCCCGGCCAGCGGGTCACCCTGGAAGTCGACACGTTTGGCCGTCACTGGCAGGGGACCGTCGACAGCGTGTCGCCCGGCTCCGGCGCGGTGTTCGCGCTGCTGCCGCCCGACAACGCCACTGGCAACTTCACCAAGATCGTCCAGCGCTTCCCGGTACGCATCCAGCTCGATGCGCCGCCCGCCGGTGAAGCGCAACTGCTGCCCGGCATGTCGGTGATCGCCACGGTCGATACCCGCGAGGCTCGCCATGGCAGTTGAAGACAAGGTCTCGTTACGCGCCTGGGTGGCGGTAATCGGCGGCTTGTTCGGCTGCTTCATGGCCGGGATGAACGTGCACGTCACCAGCGCCGCCTTGCCGGAGATCGAAGGTGCGCTGGGTGCCAGTTTCGAGGAAGGTTCGTGGATCTCAACGGCCTATCTGGTCGCCGAAATTACCATGATCCCGCTCACCGCCTGGCTGGTGCAGGTGTTCTCCCTGCGCCGGGTAATGCTGGTGGGCTCGGTGGTGTTTCTGCTCAGTTCGGTCAGTTGCGCCCTGGCGCCAAGCCTGCAGGCGATGATCGCCATCCGGGTCATCCAGGGCGCCTCGGGAGCGGTGCTGATTCCGCTGTCGATGCAACTGATCATCACCGAACTGCCGGCCAGCAAGATCCCCCTGGGCATGGCCTTGTTCAGCCTGTCCAACAGCGTTGCCCAGGCGGCCGGGCCGTCGATTGGCGGTTGGCTCACCGACGCTTATTCATGGCGCTGGATTTTCCTGTTGCAGTTGCTCCCGGGGGTGGCGCTGATTGCGGCGGTGGCCTGGTCGATCGGCGCCCAGGCCGGGGACCGGCGCAAGCTGCGCCAGGCCGACTGGCTGGGCATCGCCGCCATGGCCCTGGGCCTGGGGGCGTTGCAGATCGTGCTGGAAGAGGGCGGGCGCAAGGACTGGTTCGATTCTTCGTTCATCATCGCCTTCAGCCTGGTTGCCGGTTTTGCCCTGGCGCTGTTCATCCAGCGGCAGTTATGGGGGGATCGCCCGTTCATCAACCTGCGTCTGCTGGCCAGCTACAACTTTGGTGTCGCCAGCCTGGCCATGGCAGTGTTCGGCGCGGCGACGTTCGGCCTGGTATTTTTGGTGCCCAACTACTTGTCGCTGGTGCAGGGTTACAACGCCCGCGAGATCGGCATCAGCCTGATCGCCTACGGCATGGTCCAGCTGCTGTTGGCGCCGTTGCTGCCGCGGTTGATGCGCTGGCTCAACGCTAAACTGCTGGTCGCCAGTGGCTTCGCGATCATGGCCCTGGGCTGCTGGCTGGGGGCGCACCTGTCGGACGATGCCGCCGCCAACGTGATCATCCCCTCTACCATGGTGCGCGGTATCGGCCAGCCGCTGATCATGGTGGCGCTCTCGGTGCTGGCGGTCAAAGGCCTGGACAAGGCCCAGGCAGGCTCGGCCTCGGCGCTGATCTCGATGCTGCGCAACCTCGGTGGCGCGGTGGGCACGGCGTTGCTTACGCAACTGGTGTCCCAGCGTGAGCGTTTTCATTCCGAGCGTATCGGCGAGGGCTTGACGATGTTCGATGGCGCCTTGCAGCAGCGCCTGCCGGACGGGCTGGTCGATGTGCAGTCGCCGGCGGTGATGCAGACGCTGAGCCTGATCGACCACAGTGTGCGCCAGCAGGCCTACCTGATGGCCTACTCGGATGCCTTCTACCTGGCCTGCCTGGCCCTGGCCGTCTGCGCCCTGGCTGCATTGCTGCTGCGCCAGAAGGACGGTTGATCAGTCCGGCTGTGCCGTGCCATAGGCCTGGGCCTTGCCGAAATAGGCCGAGGGCGAAACCCCCAGGGTGCGGCGGAACATGGCGCTGAAGGCGCTGGGGCTGTCGTAGCCCAGGTCCAGCGCCACATCAAGAATCGGATGCCCGGCGGCCAGGGAGTCGAGGCTGGCCAGCAGGCGCATGCGCCGCAGCCACTGGATGAAGCTCAAGCCGGTCTCGCGCTGAAAGGCGCGGGTCAGGGTGCGGGCGCTGCTGCCGATCAGGCGGGCGGCGCGGGCAAGGTTCCAGTCTTCACCGGGCGCATTGCGCAGGGCCTGGCACAGCTCGGCCAACTGCGGGTCGCGGGGGGTGGGCACATGCAGGGCCATGATCGGCAGCACGCGGATCTCATCGAGGATCAGCTGCATCACCCGCTCATCGCGACCGCCGGGCGGGTAGTCGGCGGGAATGTCCATGGCACTGATGATCAGTTGGCGCAGCAGCGGCGAGATGTCGATCACCTGGCAGTCCTGTGGCAGGTCGGTGCGGGCTTTCTGGTCGATGAACAGGGTGCGCATGCGTACTGCTCCGGCCATCTTCAGGTCGTGTTCGACTGCGCTCGGCACCCACACCCCACGCCCGGGCGGCACCACCCAGCTGCCCTGCAGCGAATTGACCGTGATCACCCCGCTCAGGGCATGGATCAACTGCGCGCGGTTGTGGCAGTGCGCGGCAATGCGTTCGCCGTGGCGGTAGTTTTCGGCCAGGGTGAGGATGGGCTTTTCCTGGCGGGCGGCAGGCGACATGAGCAAGGGCCGTGTTGAGCGGGAAGCGCGATGGTAGCAAAAAGGGCGTTGGCTGCGACCGCTGCGCGCTCGATCGCCGGCACGCCAGCCCCCACAGTCAGGCGATATCACTGGCCTCGAACTCCGCCGCGAGAAAATCCAGCAAGCTGCGCACCGACGGCAGCAACCCGCGCCGCGAGGCGAATACCGCGTGCACCACGCCGCACTCCGGTGCCCAGTTCGGCGTGGCTTGCACCAGCCGCCCGGCTTCGAGTTCTTCGCGTATGACCACCAGCGGCAAATGCACCACCCCCACGCCAGCCACCGCCGCCTGGCGCAAGACGATCAGGTCATCGGTCACCAGCCGCGGGTTGTGCCGCAGGCTGGCACGGGCGCCGTCGGGGCCGAGCAGGTGCCAGTGGTAATCGCGCTGCGGGTAACCCCAGTGCAGGCTGGGCAGGGCGCTCAGGTCAGCCGGCACCGGGCGCTGTGGCAGGCGCTCGAGCAAGGAGGGCGCGGCCACCAGGTATTGGGTGCTACGCGCCAGCACCTTCATCACCAGGTCGCTGCTTTCCAGTGGCGGCACGCGTACGCGCAGGGCGATGTCGATACCTTCCTGGATCAGGTCGACCTGGCGGTTGGTACTTTCGATATGCAGCTGCACCAGCGGGCACTGGACCATGAAGCGGGTGAGCATGGCCCCGACCCAGAAATCCAGCAGGGCAGTGGGGCAGCTCAAGCGCACGATGCCTTGCGGCTCGGCGCGGTTGCGCTCGATCAACTCGGCGGCGCCTTCGGCTTCCACCAGCATGGCCACGCAATGGCGGTAGTAGGCCTGGCCGATTTCGGTCACCGAGAAGTGCCGGGTCGAGCGCTGGATCAGGCGCACGCCCAGGCGTTCTTCCAGCCCGGCGATGCGCCGGCTGAGCTTGGATTTGGGCATGTCCAGGGCGCGACCGGCCGGGGCGAAGCCGCCGTGATCGACCACCTGGGCAAAGTAGTAAAGGTCGTTGAGGTCTTCCATCAGTGTTCTCCATATGGAACGCTGAAGGCAGTTTAACTGATCTACCGCCGATGTCGTTGCGCTCGTATGGTTATAGCCATGCACGAGAGGAGGCATCTGATGAAAAAGATCCAAGGCGTCTACAGCAGCCCGCACCCACATTGGGTGGGTGATGGCTTCCCGGTCCGTAGCCTGTTCACCTACGACAACCTGGCCCAGCACATCAGCCCGTTCCTGCTGCTGGACTATGCCGGCCCCCACGACTTCACCCCGACCACGGCACGTCGCGGGGTCGGCCAGCACCCCCATCGCGGTTTCGAAACCGTGACCATCGTCTACCAGGGCGAACTGGAGCACCGCGACTCCACCGGCGCCGGCGGCCTGATCGGCCCGGGCGATGTGCAGTGGATGACCGCCGCCGGCGGGATTCTCCATGAGGAGTTCCACTCGCCAGCCTTCGCCGCCCAAGGCGGCACCCTGGAGATGGTCCAGTTGTGGGTCAACCTGCCGGCCAAGGACAAATCGGCGCCCGCCGGCTACCAGACCTTGCTCGGCACCGACATCCCGGTGGTGCCGCTGGGCAACGGTGCCGGCAGCCTGCGGGTGATTGCCGGTGCGTTCCGCGGCCACCAGGGCCCGGCCCAGACCTTCTCGCCCATGGATGTCTGGGACCTGCAGCTCAAGGCCGGCGCGCCCGTGCGCCTGCCCAGTGCCGCCGGGCGCAGTACCGCGCTGGTGGTGTTGCGCGGTCAGTTGCTGGTCAACGGCGAGCGTCAGGTCGGTGCCGCGCAACTGGTGCTGTTCGACCGCGCCGGTGACGAGCTGCTGCTCGAAGCGCAAAGCGATGTGTCGGTGCTGCTGCTCAGCGGCGAGCCGCTGGATGAGCCAATTGTCGGTTACGGCCCGTTCGTGATGAACAGTGATGCCGAAATCGCCGAAGCCTTCGACGATTTCCGCGCCGGGCGCTTCGGCCAGATGAGCGGGCAGGCCGGTCCGCGACACCACAACTAGTCTCATTAACCCGAAGGTCGGCCGCAGGGTCGGCCTTCGACCCGGGCTGCGCGCAAAACGCCCAGCCTGATCCCGAAGGAGAACGTGCCATGAGTACTTTTGCCAACGTTGCCAACTTCAACGGCCAGGTGCCGCGCATCGACCCCGATGACGCCGCGATGCTGTTGATCGACCATCAGAGCGGCCTGTTCCAGACGGTCAAGGACATGCCCATGACCGAGCTGCGGGCCAACGCCATTACCCTGGCAAAGATCGCATCGCTCGCCAAGATCCCGGTCATCACCACCGCTTCCGTGCCGCAAGGTCCCAACGGCCCGCTGATCCCGGAAATCCATGAAGCCGCCCCCCACGCCCGGTACGTGGCACGCAAAGGTGAAATCAACGCCTGGGACAATCCCGAGTTCGTTGCCGCGGTAGAGCAGACCGGACGCAAGACGTTGATCATCGCCGGCACCATCACCAGTGTGTGCATGGCCTTCCCGAGCATCAGCGCGGTCAATGCGGGCTATAAGGTATTTGCGGTGATCGATGCCAGCGGCACCTATTCGAAGATGGCTCAGGAAATCACCCTGGCGCGCATCATGCAGGCCGGCGTGGTGCCGATGGACACCGCCGCGGTGTGCTCGGAAGTCCAGCGTACCTGGAACCGTGAAGACGCCCAGCAATGGGCCGAAGCCTACAGCGCTGTGTTCCCGCATTACCAGTTGCTGATCGAAAGCTATCTCAAGGCGCAACAGGTCGCACGCGACAACGAACTGCTCGATTCCCAACGCTGATCCCTCATGTCCGGTGCCCGGCACCGGCGTCTCAATGCAAGGAGTAAGACCATGACCAAGCCCTACGTCCGCCTGGACAAGAACAACGCCGCCGTCCTGCTGGTCGACCACCAGACCGGCCTGCTGTCGCTGGTTCGAGACATCGACCCGGACCGGTTCAAGAACAACGTGCTGGCCGTTGGCGACCTGGCCAAGTACTTCAAGCTGCCGACCATCCTCACCACCAGCTTCGAAACCGGCCCCAACGGCCCGCTGGTGCCCGAGCTCAAGGCGCAGTTCCCCGAGGCGCCGTACATCGCTCGTCCGGGGCAGATCAACGCCTGGGACAACGAAGACTTCGTCAAGGCGGTCAAGGCCACCGGCAAGAAGCAACTGATCATCGCCGGTGTGGTAACTGAAGTATGCGTGGCGTTCCCGGCGCTGTCGGCCCTGGAAGAAGGCTTTGACGTGTTCGTGGTCACCGATGCCTCCGGCACCTTCAACGAGTTGACCCGCGACTCGGCCTGGAATCGCATGTCGCAAGCCGGCGCCCAACTGATGACCTGGTTCGGCCTGGCCTGTGAGCTGCACCGCGACTGGCGCAACGACATCGAAGGCCTGGGTACCTTGTTCTCCAACCACATCCCCGACTACCGCAACCTGATGACCAGCTACAACACCCTCACCAACGGCAAGTAACGCCGTTAACCGATCGGCGGCCGGGCGCTAGCGTAGCCCGGCCGTCGTCGTCTCGACATCGCCCTGAAGGGCAGACCTTTGCGGTGCCGAAATTCTGCGAAACCGCTGGTGTGGTGACGTTTGCGCAGGTGATGATCAGCGCATGAAACCTCCTCCCACCTTCGCTGGCCATCGTCGCACCGTGCGGCCCGGCAGCGTCATCAGCTTCTGGCTGCCCTATCAGCCACCGTTGCACTGGCCATCGCTGCTGGGGTTTCTTGCCGCGCGGGCGATCACCGGGGTCGAGACGGTGGCGGCGGGGGTGTATACGCGCAGTTTTGATCTCGCCCAGGGCCAGGGCATCGTCCAGGTGTCTCAGGCGCGTGGGTCCCGGCTGAAGGTCACCGTGGTCGGTGCTTCTGCGCGAGCACTGCCGGGTTTGCTGGCCAGGGTCCGACGGGTGTTTGATCTGGATGCCGAACTGCACAAGATCCAGGCACAGCTCAGTCGTGACCCGTTGATGGCGCAACTGATCAACCTGCGTCCGGGGCTGCGTGTGCCGCGCGGCTGGGACGCGTTCGAGCAGGCCATGCGCACCGTGCTGGGCCAGCAGATCAGTGTGGCCGGTGCTATCACCCTGGCCGGGCGCCTGGTGGCGGGTTACGGCCAGCGACTCCCCGCGCATGTCCAGCAGTGGCCCGGCTTGACCCATGTGTTCCCCAGGGCCGAGGCCATTGTTGACGCCGACCTCAGTGGCCTGGGCATGCCGCGCTCGCGGGCCTTGACCTTGTCGACCCTGGCCCGGGCATTGCTGGAGGACCCGCAGCTGTTACGCCCTGAGCGCAATCTGGAGGCCTGGGTCCAGCGGCTGTGCCGCTTGCGCGGCATCGGCCCGTGGAGCGCCCACTATCTGGCCCTGCGCCAGATGGGCGCGGCCGACGCCTTGCCGCTGGGGGATGTGGCCCTGATCAAGGCCTTGCGCCTGCTTGAAGGCGCCGACGCAAAACTGGCCCAGCGTGCTCAGGCCTGGAGCCCGTGGCGCGCCTATGCCGCCCAGCACCTGTGGGCGTCATTGAGCTGACTTAGCTGGACTGGCGCCACTTCACATCGGTAATGCCGTAGCGCTCGGCCAGGGGCTTGCTGACTTTCCTGACCTTCTCGCGGCCGTAGCGGCCTATTCGACCGAGCCCGGCGTCGCAGCTTGCCCAGTGCCAGGCTTCGGCGTTGTCCATCGTCTCGGCGCGGATGATGAAAGACTTGTGATCGCCGTGCAGCTGATAGTCGATGACGAATAGTTTTGCGTTGTTCATGGGGCTGGCAGGATCCTTACAGAGCAGTGACCAAGAAAATCCCTTCAATGCCTCTAGTGAGTGCTGGGCGATGGAAAAAATTCCATCGGATTTCCCTGGTCAATGGGCGCCGCTGACGGTCAGGTGCCGGGCGTCCTTTTCAAACACCACCTGCTCCAGGCGATGGGCAATGCCGTAGGGCAGCGAGTCGTAGGCGGGGATGACTTTTTCTTCGGTCGACAGGCAATGAAAGATGTCCAGCTTGCGCTCGGCCTGGGCGGTCTCCAGTTCGAATATACGCACGTAGCGCTCCAGGTCGTTGTTCAGGCTCGACAGGTATTCACGCAGGCGCGAATGGTCCACCGCGCTCTGGCTGAAGTGCCAGGTCATGGGATGGATGAGAAAGCGAGAATGGGGAGCGGCGACACGCTCGGCGGCGGCCAGGTACATGATGATGCCCATGGACTCGATGTTGCCGGCATTGACTGCGCAAAGCGGCACCGGCAAGGACTTGAGAAAGCTGTACAGCGAGAATCCGAAGTTGGTGCTGCCGCCAGTGGTCGAGAGAAACAGCAGCAACGAGGTAGCACCGTCATCGACGGCCTGCAGGCACCGGTCGCGAAAGCGCTCGGTGGTGTCCTGGTCGATCTGGCAATGAAAGTGGATCACCTGTTGGCTCATTGCAGTGCCTCAGGACCGACGCACGTGCAGTGCGCCGGTCTTTCGTCCGTTAGCTACGGCCGCCACCACTTGGTTTGCGGGCCTGGTCTTTGTCCATGTCAGGCTTGCGGGTCTGGCCACCTGCGGTACCGCCGGAGGCCTGGCCACCTTTTTTCCCGGCATCAGACGCTTTTTGCTTGTCGTTAGCGAAATTCCCGGGATTCGAAGTGCCTTTGTTAGCCATGATTCTCTTCCTCTTGTGAATATTCGCAAGGCGTTTGCCTTACACAGGTTGGGAGGCGACCGCCGTGGGCAAAGTTTTAAATATTTCAGCGATGCGAGACGAACGGTAAAGGCATGCCGTTCATCTGCCACAGGCCCGAATACCTGGAACTTGGCCAAGGGCAGACGGCTCTTCCGAGAGATCATTGCTGCACTGCATGGGGGCAACGGCGCGGCATCGGCAAATTCAATTGGCATCGAGGACTGGCTGGGTACTAACTCAATAGTCGGGCCCTCCGATACGAGGATCGCAGCATGTCACTGATTGGAGTTTCCACCCTTGAGTTGTGCCATCTGATCGAACAGGCGTTCCTGCCTGATCGCTGTGTCGTATCCTGCGCCGATGGCGAGCACCTGACCATTCAATTGGGGCAGGGCGATAGCCTGGGCGATTGCCTGACCGTCACAGGTATCCATGTGCACAGCCTGACCACCTGCCACGAGCTTGCCACCCTGGTTGCCCAGGTGCGCGAAGAACAGCGCCTGGGGCGTAGCCAGATTCCGTTCAAACCCCAGGCGATGGCCTGAACCACGCAGTCTGCCACCGGTTAGCCAAGGCTGGCCGGGCGCAGGTATTCAGGGCTGAGCACGTTGAACCAGAACAGAATCATCGACACCAGGATGGTCACCAGCACCAGCAGCCCGACCGCCCACACACTGGTCGAATACAACAGGCCGTCTTCCTTGCGCAGGCGCAGGAAGGTTGGCAGGCCGACGTAGAGCAGGAAGGTCGCATAGGCCGAAGCCGCGCCCAGCACGATCAGCGCCAGCCAGCGTCCGGGATAGAGCCCGGCGATACCGGCAACGAAATACGGCGTGGCGGTATAGGCGGCAAAGCCGATGCACTGGTTCAGGCTTGGCCGCGCATCGAAGGTGCGCGACATCCAGCGAATGAACCCGCCCATGATCATCACCCCGACCACGCTGCAGGCGTACAGCAACACGCCGAGCTCGGCGGCGCTGGCCACGCTCAGGCGTACCCGCTCGGTACCGGCCAGGCTCCAGCCCACGCTGGTGGTACCGATGAACAGGCACAAGGCGGGAATCAGCGCCATCAGCAGCAGGTGCGGCAGGTAGTGACGCGGGTGCAGTTCTTCTTCCTGGCGGATTTCCATCCAGGCGTCATCGGGGTGGGTGAACAGTTGAACCAGATGGGTACTCATGGTGACCTCCGGGTAAGCAGGGCAGGAAACACCTCTCCCTGTTCTATGGAGGCCTGGGCGGCGTTGGGGTTTCATTTTTTTTGAACCACTCACCGCAGCGTCCGGTCACTGACAAGTGACGACCACCATCTGTCCGGCAGGCCGTGCAACGGCAGTGGTTGTGGCTGTGCGGCCAAGCCGCAGGGCTGACGACCACGCTGGGCCCATCGCTGGCAAGGCCAGCTCCCACAATCGGTTTGTGTAAGCCGGACCTGTGGTGGCTGGCTTGCCAGCGAAGCGGTTACTGCAGTTCCAGCTGCAGCTGCAAGCCGCCGTCATCACAGCGCCGGTGATACTGGACGATCCCGCGATAGGTACGGCCTTCCCAGACAAACGCCACGCTGTGCGAGCGCTCGAGCTTGGCGGGCACGGGCGCCCGCACCTGCATGCGCAAACCCGGCAGGCCGTTGATGTTCAGCGGCGCCAGTTGCACCTCGCATTCGGCGCTGTGGGCCACGGGGCCGAACAGCGTGTCCTGGACAAAATCGATCTGCAGGCAGGTCGGGCAGGCCGGGCTGACCTTTCTCATACCAGAGGCCTCCTTCAGTTCGGGCGGTGCGCATTCTGCTCGTCAGGGTCCGAGGTGGACCGGCTCTCTTCATCGAACAGGCGCACCGCCTGTTCATGGGCGTCATCCGGGACGCTGAAATCGTGCTGTTTGGCAAGATCGAGCAGGTGCTGATTGGCTTTAGTGTGATCCTTGATCATCTGCGGGGCAAACGCCTTTACTTCAGCCGATTCGGTTTTTTCCAAAGGCAGCTGGCGGGTCTGGATCTTGTGGCCCTGGTGCGGGCTGCGGCAAACCTTCACGGCCCGGCGCAGTCAGACTGACAAAGGGCCTTTCAATTGCCTGTGGGAGAACGTCATGGCCAGAGCCATCTGGAAAGGTGCAATCAGCTTCGGCCTGGTGCACATCCCGGTGTCGTTGAGTACCGCGATCAGCAGCGACCGGGTCGACTTCGACTGGCTCGACGAGCGCAGCATGGAGCCGGTGGGCTACAAGCGGGTGAACAAGGTCACTGGCAAGGAGATCGCCCGTGAGCATATCGTCAAGGGCGTGCAGTACCGGAAGGGCCAGTACGTGGTGATCAGCGAAGAGGAGATCCGCCAGGCCCGGCCGGAGGCGACCCAGACCATCGATATCTTTTCTTTCGTCGACAGCGGCGAAGTCCCCCTGCAGCAGTTTGCTACCCCGTACTACCTGAGCCCCGACCGTCGCGGCGGCAAGGTGTACGCGTTGCTGCGCGAAACCCTCGAGAGCACCGGTAAGGTCGCCCTGGCCAAGGTGGTGCTGCACACCCAGCAGCACCTCGCGCTGCTGCGCCCGCTGGAGGATGCCATGGTGATGATCATCCTGCGCTGGCCTGAGGAAGTGCGTGGTCTGGACAGCCTGGAACTGGATGCCAGCGTGCGCGACGCGAGTATCGACAAGCGCGAGCTGCAGATGGCCAAGCGCTTGGTCGAGGACATGAGCGGGCACTGGACGCCGGAGGATTACCGCAATGACTTCAAGGACACCATCATGAGCCTGGTCGAAGAAAAAGCCAGCCAGGGCAAGATCGCCACGGTCGAGCCGCTGGAAGGCGAAGGCGAACAGAAAAGCGCCGACATCATCGACCTCACCGAACTGCTCAAACGCAGCCTGGGTGGGCGCAAGCCGGCGGCGAAGAAAGCGGCGCCAGCGGCGAAAAAGCCCGCGGGCACCAGCAAGCCGCGCAAAAAGGCCTGATCAGCCGGATGCCTGCGTTTCGTGCAGATGGCGCCAGCGCAAGGCGCCATTGGCGCGTTCAAACACCACGGTCGAACGGCGTACTGAGCGGTTGCCTGCGGCATCGGCCTGCCACTCGCGATAACCGACCACCGCCAGGCTCGGGCCTTCGGCGATCAGGTGCAGTTCATCGATGCTTATTTCCAGACCTGCACGCTTGCCGTGGGCTTGCTGAAACAGCGCGCGCAGGCCTTGGTAATCGAGCACCTGGCCGGGCAGGGTGATCATCGAATACAGCGGGCTGAAACGCGCCATCAGCGCATCGAACCGATCGGCCGGGGCAGTGCCGGACAACCATTGCTGGATGGCGACGTGGGCATCGAGGACTTCCTTGAAGGCGGGGTTGCGTTGGCTCATGGGCAGGTCTCAGTGAGTGCGGGTGATAAGCCCCAGGGCGCGAGTCCCGGGCAGTTTGAAAACCATTGGCAGCGGTAGCAGGGTTAGCAGCGCGGCCAGGATGAACGTGTGCGCAAACGCTTGCGGCGCCGGCAGCAGCTGATTGAGCACAGCGCCGAGCACGGCCACACCGAGACAGAAACTCAGTTGCCGGTTGAGGTTCCACAGGGCGCTGGCCTGGCCCATCTGCTCCGGCGCTATGGCCAGGAACGCCAGGCTTTGCGCACTGCTGCTGCACAGGCTGCTGCCCAGCCCAAGCAGGGCGAAGATCAGCGCCAGCCAGGCGTGATGCGCGGCTACCCAGGGCAAGGCCAGCCACAGGAGTGCGGCGCACTGGATCAGTATGCCGGCGCTCAGCAGCCACTTGGGCCCGGTCAGGTTGAAACGCCAGCGCACAAAAGCAATGGCGCCCAGGGCGCCCAGCGACCAGGGCAACATCAGCGCTCCGGTGGCCGTGGCGCTAAGCCCAAGGCGTTGTTGCAGGTACAGGGCTGCGACCAGGTTGGCGCCGATGAACACGCCCGGCACGCACAGGTAGACCAGCATCGCCGTACGCAGCAGCGGCTGGCCGAGCAGGTGCAGGTCAAGGATTGGCTGAGGGGCCGGTAACGGCTGGTTTGCAGGCAGCCAGGCCAGCACCAGTACGCCAGCCATTAACGTCAGCGGCAGCATGGCAAAGAAGATCCACCGCCACGAGCCCTGATCGACCACCACGCCACCCAGTGCCGGCGACAAGGCCGGTACCAGCAGGGCTACCATCATTACCAGCGAGGTCAGGTGGTGGCGTTGCTCAGGCGCATACAAGCGATAAGCCATGGCCTGGCCTACCGGAATCAACAAGCCACCACCGAGCCCTTGCAACAACCGCCAGCCAAGCAGGCTGTCGATGGTGCCGGCGCTGCCGGCGAGTGCCGAGCCCAGGCCGAACAGCGCCAGCGACAGCAGCAGTGTCTGGCGTTCGCCCAGCCGTGCGGCCATCCAGGTGCCCAGCGGTATCACCAGGGTCAGGCCGAGCATGTACAGGTTGCTGGTCCAGCTCAGTTGCGCCACCGAGGCGTGCAGTTCCTGGCCCAGCGCCGGGTAGGCGGCGTTGAGGGCGAACATGTTGAGCAGGTCGAGGGTGAAACCCAGCAAATAGATCAGGGTGACTTTCGAGCGATAGGGCATGAGCAGTTCGACGGGCCGGAGAAAGGCGCAGTCTAGAGGCTTGCAGGTGCTTGAATAAGACGCAAAAAACCGGCAGATTGGTCAAATTATTTTGACAATGGCGAAGGCATTGCATGGTCAGTCTCGACCGATTCGAACTGTTCTGCGCGGTGGTCCAGGCCGGCTCCTTCACCGGCGCCGCCGAGCGCCTGCAGCAAACCCGCGCCGCCGTCAGCTTCAGCATCAAGCAGCTGGAAGCTGAACTGGGCGTGACCTTGCTGACCCGCACCACCCGCCGAATTGCCCTCACTGATGCCGGCGAGCGCTTTTACCAGCGCTGCCTGCAGGTGGTCGAAGATGCGCGCGTCGCCATCGACGAGGCGCGCGCCGAGCATGCTGGCTTGCAGGGCAGCCTGCGCATTACCTCCACCGTCGAGTACGGGCTGAAAGTCCTCGCCCCGGCGTTGCAGGCGTTCTGCCGGTTGCACCCTGACCTGAGCGTGCGCCTGGAAACCCACACGTCCCAGGTCGACCTGGTGCGCGAGCGTTTCGATGTCGCCATCCGCCTGGGCCAGGCCCAGGACTCCAGCTACCGTGGCGTGTGCCTGGCCACTTACGACGTGCGCCTGGTGCTGGCGCCCAGCCTGCTGGCCGCCCATGGCCGGCAGATCATCGACTCACCTTCGCACCTGGCCGCCGTGGCGCAGCTGGTGCACAGCCGCTTCGAGCAGAACAGCCGCTGGGAACTGCAGGGGGACGCTGGCCGCAGTGCGGTGTTTGAGACGCACGGCACGCCCTTGCTGGTGTCCGATAACGCGTCAATCCTGCGTGCTTTCGCCGTGCAGGGTGCGGGTGTCGCCTTGCTGCCGGAATGGCTGGTGGCCGATGACCTGGCGAGTGGACAGTTGCTCGATGCGTTGCCCGCTTACCGCTTCGCCCGACAAAGTGTCTACGCGTTGTATCCGGCAAGCCGCCATGTACCGCGCAAGGTCCGTGCCTGGATCGATTTCATCAAGGCTTACCTCGCCGAAACGGGCGCGGGGGCCTGAGGCGAACCTGCTGCCAGCAGCAGGTAGTCGTCAGCCTTGAAGCGATGGGCGATTGCCCAATACTGAGTACTGAAACCAGGCCAGAGCGTGGTGACCTTGCCGCTGGCCTTGTCCTGGTACCAGCTCTTGCAGCCGGTCACCCAGACCGATTTTTCCAGGCGCCGCTGCAGATTCTGGTTGTAGCGCGCCTGGACCTCACGCTTGACCTCTACTACCTGGGCATCGGCTTGCCGGGCAGCTTTCAGCGCACCGACGATGTGTGCCACGTTTGCCTCGATCATGAACACCATCGAGTTATGCCCCAATCCGGTGTTCGGCCCGGTGATCAGGAACAGGTTGGGAAAGCCGTTGACGCTGGCGCCGACATAGGCTTCGGCACCCTGGGCCCAGACCTCGTTCAGTTCACGTCCCAGGCGCCCGCGAATACGCAGCTTGCCGAGCGCTTCGGTGGCCTGGAAGCCGGTACCGAAGATGATCGCGTCGACTTCGTGCAAGCGGCCATCGCAGGTCAAGACGCCGGTGGGGGTGATGCGTTCGATGGCATCGCTCACCAGCGAGGTATTGGCCCGTTGCAGGGCGGGGTACCAGTCATCAGAGATCAGGATGCGCTTGCAACCCATCACATAGTCGGGCGTGAGGCGGGCCCGCAGCTGGGGGTCGGCGACTTGCCGGTGCAGGTGTTGAAGCGCGATTTTCTCACCCAGGGCCATGTACTTGGGGTCGACCACCGTGCCAAGGGCCTGCACTTCGTTCAGCCAGTGAATGCCCCAGCGCTTGAGCCGCATCACCCCCGGCAGGTAGCGGTAAAGCGCTTTTTGCAAGGCGCTGAACGGGCGGTCCTGGCGCGGTACGATCCACGCCGGGGTGCGTTGGAACACACTGAGCCGCTCGACGCGCGGCGCAATCTGCGGCACGAACTGGATGGCGCTGGCTCCGCTGCCGATCACCGCCACGCGCTTGCCTTGCAGGGCATAGTCGTGGTCCCAGCGCGCCGAGTGGAAGGTGCGTCCCGCAAAGGTGTCCAGCCCCGCCAGGCGGGGTACCACAGGCTCGCTCAAACCGCCGGTACCCAGGATCAGGAAGCGGCAGCGTAGTGGCCCACCGTCGGTTTCTACCTGCCAGGTCAGGCGGCCCGCATCAAAGCTTGCGCCGCTGACGAGGGTGTTGAAACGCATGTGTTCGAGCAACCCGTGCCGTTCGGCAGTGGCATGCAGATAACCGAGGATTTCGGCCTGGCCCGGATAGGTGCGTGACCAATTCGGGTTGAGCATGAACGAGAAGGAATACAGGTGCGAAGGGATGTCGCAGGCTGCGCCGGGGTAGTGATTGTCACGCCAGGTGCCGCCCACCGTGGCGCCGCGCTCCAGAAGCAATACGGAGTGGAAACCGGCCTCGCGAAGCTTGATCGCCATGCACTGCCCGGAGAAGCCGCTGCCGACGATGATCACGTCGGCGTCCAGTTCCGTCGAAAGCTTGGCTCTTGGTTGATTGATCACAGCGTTCTCCGTTATCGAGCATCTTATTGTTTGATCATCATTGTTATGATGTGCGACGAGTCGAACCTGCCAACAGCGAGATCAATGCCCATGGCGATATCCCGAGAAGCCCCGGCCCGCACCCGACGCAAGGCGGGCGCTGCGGTTTCCAACAATGAACGCAAGCGCCAGGAGGTGCTGGAGGCCACGTGGCGAGCGATTCTTCGTGTGGGGGTCGAGAACGTCACGATCCGCGAGATAGCGGGTGAACTGCAGGCCACCACCGGGGCGGTCGTGCACTATTTCAGGACCAAGGACGAAGTGCTTCTGTATGCGCTGGACCACCTCATTACCGGCATGGTCGAGGAGGTGACCCAGTGCCTTGAAGGTGTCGAGGGTATCGCTCGCCTGGAGTGCATCCTGCACGCCTCGTTGCCGCTCGATGAGGCCGGTGAAACTGCCTGGCGTATCTGGCTGGCGTTCCTGCGTACGTGCGTGGGCAATGAAAAACTGGGTGCCGAACACCAACGGCGGTATGCCTTCATGCGCAGTGCGCTGGTCGACGAACTGACCCGCCTGCAGGCGCAAAAGGCGATCCGGGCCGGCCTCGACCTGAAGCTCGAAGCCGATGCCATGGTTGCCCTGGCCGACGGCCTGGGCGTTGGGCGAGTCATCGATCCCGAGCGCTTTGATCCTGAGCAGCAGCGCATGCTGGTCACGCGCCACATCGCGGCGTTTCTCACCCCACAGGCCTGAGGCGTACGCTTCAGTGGTGCGCATCGCAAGCCTCCCTGGCAGGCCGCATCAGCACCCGCACGTCGCGCCAACGGCCCCACACGTAAAAGCGCCCGATGTCGGTGTCCAGGCGGTCTATCGCAAAGCCCATCAGTTGCGCATTCAGCGCCAATGAACCCTTGATGCGCCGCTCCAGGCGTTCGGGCCTGGCGCTGAAGAGCCGGCGATGAAACACCAGCAGTTCGCCATTCAACGTCTGTACCAGCAGGCGATGGCCACGGCCGGCCAGCGTCAAGGCGAGCTGGATGGCCGTGTCGAGCAGAAACCACAGCAGCAGCGGCGAGATGATTTCAAACAGGGTGCGCTCGATGCCGTAGCGGCCACGCGCCTCGAAAAGCTCGTAGATGATGAGTTCGTTGATGACCTGTGAAGTCATGAAGCTGAAGAACAGTAGCCAGCCGGGGTGGATCTGGCGAAAGGCCCAGACATAGGCGTGCACCGGCTGTTCCAGCAGTTGTTCAAGCTCCGTCAGCATGGCTTGGCGTTCGCGGGTCAACACCAGCCCCGGCGGCGCGCCTTTCACAGTACGACCTCACGCAGCGTGATCACCGGTTGCTGGGTATCCTCGGCCTTGATGAAGGGCTGCAGCAAGGTGAAAAACTGGTCGGCATCGATGCCGGCCTCGGGGGCGAACGCACCTTTGCGGCTGATTTTGCCCTGCACCAGCATGAGCAGGGCTACTGCCGTCGGAATGCAGGTGTTGGGCCCCATGCCGCCGGGGATTTCGCCATTGATCCAGGCGCTGCACACATGTCGCCGGCCCTGGCTCAGGCCTTCGGCGATAGCGGACATTTCCGCTGGAATGTAACGCCGGCCAAACAGACTTTCTTTTGCCGAACCCACTAGCAGGGACAGGGACTCACCCAGGCTCAGGCCCGAAAGGTCGTTGTTCAGCGCGACTTTGCGCAATTCGGACGCCGCTTGGCTGACACTGTGGCCGCGCTGGTCGACGCGGGCCTGGATCAACTTCAGCAGACTGATCAGGCTGTTGGAAAACACCATCGCGTTGGCGCATTCGCGGATCGAGGCGAAAGTCGTCGGCAAGGTCACAGGTTCCGGATGCCCCACCGTATGGGCGCGCACCGCACCGATGCCGGGCACCAGCAGGTCTATTTCGGTCAATGGCAGGCCGCTGGCGATGCGACCACCGCGAAACACCGGGATGTTGCCGGTCAGTTGTTCGACCCAGTGATCGAGTGCCGCGCCCATGTCGGTATCGTGACTGGCTGCTTCCTTGGCACGCGAGGCGCTGCCCCAGGTGGTGACCACGCGGTGCGGGGCACCGACCTGGCGGATGGCTTTGCTGGCCAGCAGGTTGGCCACGCCTGGGCTGGCGCCCATGCCGACGATGGCGGTGATGTTCGCGGCTTGTGCACGCGCATCGAGGTCGAGCATTGCCAGGGTGGGTTCGGGGTCATCACAGATATCGATGTAGTGACAGCCCGCGTCGATGGCGCATTGCAGCACCGTCGTACCAAACAGGTAGTAAGGCCCGATGGTCGAGACCACCACATCGTAGTTGCGCAAGACCCGGGTGAGGGCCTCGGGATTGCGCGCATCGACCTGCAGCGCATCAATGTTCGATCGGCCCAGGCTGGCCACGTAGCGTAGCGCCTCCTCGGCGTTGCGGTCGGCTACCGTCAGCCAGGAAAAGGCCTGGAGCTGGATCGCCGTCTCGACAAAATGCCGGCCCATATGGCCACAGCCGCCTAATGCAATCACCTTCATGGTCGTGTTCCTGTCAGTTGGTTTTGTTGTAGGTCAGGGGCTTGGCGCACTGCCGCGACTGCAGAGGGGGCAGCTGTGCGCGAACGGCTTGGCGAAAATGCTTGAGCAGGCGCTCAGCCAGTGTCGGCAGGAGTGCCGCTGGAAGGTCGTGACCCATTCCGGCGATGCTTTCGAACACCGCATCGGGGATGTGCTCGGCGGTGCTGCGTCCGGCCTCGAAAGGTATGAGCGGGTCTTCCAGGCCATGCAGCACCAGGGTGGGGGTGTCGATCTGCGACAGCAACGGCACGCGCGACCCCGAGGCCAGGATCGCGGCGAACTGTCGTTCGATGCCTCCGGCCGCAGGTGCGTTGCGCCTGAGATCGTCTTCAAGCCGCGCTCGCAATTGTTCGCGTGGTGTCGGGTAGCCTGGGCTGGCGATCAGCTCCCAAAGCTGCAGGTTATGGTCGATCTCGCGCTGCAAGGAGGTTTGGCGCACCGGGTTGAGCAACAGCTTGCGCACGTCGGCACGGGCGTTGGGCAGGCGTCGATCACCGGAGCTGGACATGATCGAGGTCAGTGAACGCACCGCATAGGGAAAACGCGCGGCGACGATCTGGGCAATCATGCCGCCCATCGATGCGCCGACCAGGTGCACCGGGCCCAGCTTGAGACTGTCGATCAAGCCCAGCGTGTCATGGGCCATGTCATCCAGCGAGTAGGGCGCGCGGCTGCGGCGGCCAACCTGTGCGTTCAGGTAGTGCCAGGCCAGGTGCGGTGTACCGCACATGCGGCTGGACTTGCCGATGTCGCGGTTGTCGAAACGGATCACCCGAAAGCCCGCTTTGACAAGGCTGTGTACCAGCGCGTCGGGCCATGCGGTCAGCTGCTGGGCAAGGCCATGGACCAACAGCACCGGTGGCGCATGTTCGGGCCCGAGGGTCTCGTAGGCGAGGGTGATGCGGCCGATGCGGGCAAATCTCGGGTGAGGGGTCAATGGCGTTCTCCGCTGTGGATGGACAACACGGCTCAACAAAAAAGATCATAACGGTTATTATGTTTTTCGCAAGCAGCAGGCCAAACATCTCAAGCCGGCCGGCAAGGGCCATGGTCAAACGGCAAGGCTGGCAGCGGCCCTGACGGCCTGGGGGCGGGGCAGGTAATCAGCCGCCGAGCTGCCACAAGGCGTGGCAGGCCGGCGGTTCATGGCTGAGCAACAGATTCAGGGCGCCTGCTTAACGCGCGCTGGCCCACTTTTCCACGGCCAGTACATCGGCGATTTTCTCGCTGTAGGTTGCGGCATCGAGGTCTTCTGCGTTGCACAGGACTGCGACGGTGATATGGGCGTCGGGGAAATCCAGGAACTGAGTCGAGTAACCGGCCCAGCCGCCTGAGTGTTCGAGCAGCCGCGTCCCTTTGTACAGTTTGGGCGACAAGCCCATCGCATAATCCTCATGATCGATGGCGACCCGTGGGCCGGCTCTGGACATGACGGCCAACAGGTTGGGGCCACCGACAGTACCGTTTTGCAGATTGGCGCCCCATTTCATCAAGTCACCGACGGTGGAGTGCACTTGTCCGTCGCCGGTCACCTCCCACGGGCTTTCATACAATCGAGCGCCCCCCCAGAACGAGCGCTTGTAGCCGCGGGCGACCTCGAAGGTCAAAGGGTAGGTGTCGACGATCTGGGTGTGGTTCATCTCCAGCGGCTTGAAGATGGCCTGTTCGGAGAACTGGCGAATGCTTTTTCCGCTGACCCTCTCGACCACCAGCGACAACATGAAGTAGCCGGTATTGCTGTACGAAAACCGGGTGCCGGGAGCGAATAACGGTTGTTTCTCCGCTGCCAGCAATTGCAACGCCGTGGCCTGGCTCAGTGGCTTGGTATCAGGTATGCCTTGCGCCTCGGCCGCGTCCTCGTAGCTTGGCAGGCCACCGGTGTGATGGAGTAAATGGCGCAGGGTCACCGGATCGGCGTAGCTGCCCAGTTCAGGAACGTACTGGCGAACAGAGTCATCCAGCGACAGTTTTTTCTCAGTGGCCAAGAGGTGAATGGCAAACGCGGTGAATTGCTTGGACACGGACGCGAGGTTGAATACCGAATCTGCAGTCAGCGGCTTTTTCTTCTCGATGTCAGCAAACCCTGTCGCGCCTTGTATGACAAAGGCATTCTCTTTCTCGGCACTGAACACACAACCTGGGCCAGCTTTTCTGGAGAGCTCCTTGAAAATTCGGCCCATGTCGTTTTTGACTTGCGCAGGTGTGGTCTGAACCACCTGGCTAAAATGTTCGGCTGCCGGCGTACTCAGAAACAGCCAACTGACATCCATGGTGTTCTCCCTTACGATTTTTTACAGGTGCAACGATCAGAATTGCAGGTCGTTGGTTAACAACCTGAGAAACTTCAACCTGCTGCCTGTCGTGTCGGTTCAATGCTGCGCAACCGTCGGACAGGCGTCAGGCAAGCGAAAAAATCATAATGGTTATGATGGTTTTTAACCTGAGGGATTTTGTGAAGAAGTGCACCGCGCGGTTATGGCTTCTACGCTGTGCTGTTCACGACGCCTGGGTCGGATCACCCAGTTGCTCGAAATAGCTCGCCGATACGCTCATGTGAATACCAGCTCGAAAGGTTGCTGCAGCCGTGCCAGCGCCTCGCGGTCGAGTACCGGCGGTGTCTGCTCGTCGGCCTGCAGCTGGCTGGTATGGGCAGCGATGGCCTGCTGCTTGAGGGCCAGCACCGCGCGGTCGAGAAACAGCTTGTGGGCGCGCTGCCAGGGCAGCCGCGGATCGCTCGGACGGGCCCAGTGCCAGGCCCGGACCGGCACCTCGATCAAGCGCGCGCCGACGGTTTCACAGGCCCGGGCACAGGCGCGGCCCACAGCCTCATGATCGCAATGGCCGTCCAGGCGCCAGGTGGTCAGTACCTGATCGCTGGCGCTTAACAGCTGCACCAGGCGTTCAGCCAGCCAGCGTTCATGGTTGGCCACGGCGCTATCAGCCAGGCCCAGGCGCAGCCAGTTCAAGCGGGTCAGATCCAGGCCCAGGCGACGCAGGGCGTCGGCACTTTCCCGCGGGCGTTGCTGGCGCAGGCGTTCACTGGTCCAGTGGCGCGAATCAGGGTGGCTGGCTTCGCCATCGCTGACTGAGATCAGCAGCAGATCCTGCTCGCGGCCACGCATGCCGGCCAGCACGCCGCCGCAGCCGAGCACCTCGTCATCCGGGTGTGGGGCGACCACCACCAGGCGGCGGCCAACCGGTACCAGTTGAGCATGGGTGATGGCCGGCACCGCCTGCAGCGTCGCCGAGGATTGCCAGTGCACCAGCGGCGTACCGGGTGCGCGCATCGGATTTTGCGATTGCTGCAGGGTCATAGCTGCCAGCCTCCGTCGGGTGCTGCACTCAATTGCCGGCCCAGGTGAGCATCGTTCATGAAGTCGACTCCCGGGGCGAAGGGGGGGTGCCGTTGGTGTTCTTTTTCAGGCCGCGCAGGTTCATCGCGCACAGGCATACCTGCAGCACGATCAGCGCCCAGGCCTGAGCGTGCCAGCCCCAGACTGCCCACAGCAGGTTGCTGGCGATGAAGCAGACAAAACCGATCCGCCGCCGCCGCGGCTGACGCGAGCCGATCCACCAGGCGGCCAGGATCGTTGCGAGCATGGCCGGCCATTGCAGCAGGTCGATCCAGTCCAGGCCGTCCATTATTCAAGCCCCAGGCGGCGGCGCAGGTCCTTGCTGATCGACTGGCGTACCTGACCGTAGTCGGCCCAGGGGTCATCGCCCTCGGCCAGGCGTTCGCCGAGGTTGAGCAGGTGCCATTGGTTGGCGCCCTTGAGCGCGGTCAGCTCTTCCCGGCGAATCGGCACCGACACCGCCAGGCCTTCGCGGGCGCGGATTGAATAGGCGCAGACCGTGGTCGCGCCTTTGCCGTTGCGCAGGTAATCGATGAAGATTCGTCCGACCCGGTTCTTCGGCCCGGACACCGCCGACAGGCGCTCGGGGAAGAGCCCGGCCAGGTGCTGGACCATGGCCTGGCTGAAGCCCTTGACCTCGTCCCAGCCGGCGCGGCGGGTCAGCGGCACGACAATGTGCATGCCCTTGCCGCCGCTGGTCTTGAGGAACGACTGCAGCCCCAGTTCGTCGAGCAGCGCCAGGGTCAGTTGGGTGGCTTCGAGCATGGCCTTCCACGGCAACGCCGGGTCCGGGTCGAGGTCGAGGATCAGCCGGTCGGGCTTGTCGAAGTCCTTGGCGGTGGCGTTCCAGGTGTGCAGTTCGAGGGTGTTCATCTGCACTGCGCCCAGCAGGGTTTCAGCCTGGTCGATGATCATCAGCGCCTGGCCGGCTTCGGCCTTGTCGTGGCTTTCAAGGCCGGGGATGTTCAGTTGCGCGGCGTTCTTCTGGAAGAACAGCTCGCCGGCCAGGCCATCGGGTGCCCGTACCAGGGCCACGGGGCGGCGCTTGAGATGGGGCAGGATCCACTCGGCGACCTGGGCGTAGTACTCGGCCACCTGGCGCTTGGTAATGCCGGTGCTGGCATCGATGACGCGTTCCGGGTGGGTCAGGTGCAGGTTGGAGGGGTGGCTTGCCGGGGTTTTCACGGGCTGCTCCAGGCCGATGGCCTTGGCCGGTTTGTCGTCGCGCAGGCCATGGAACACCGAATGGCGCACCACGCCGTCGCGGGTCATCTGCGCATAGGCGACCTCGGCCAGCAGCGTTGGCTTGAGCCAGTGCACACCTTTGGCCTCGGCGCCGGTTGGCGGCCTGCGGAACTGCGGCTTGGCGACTTCAAGCGGCGCCAGGCGCTGGTGAATCTGCGCCAGGGTCGCGCTGTTGAAACCGGTGCCGACCTTGCCGGCATAGCGCAGCTCGCCACGCTCATCGTGCAGGGCCAGCAGCAGTGCGCCGAAGGCCTCGCGCGAACCCTTGGGGTCGGTAAAGCCGACGATCACGAACTCCTGGCGCTGCTTGCACTTGAGCTTGATCCAGTCGCTGCTGCGCCGGTTCAGATAACTGCTGCCCAGGCGCTTGCCGATCAGGCCCTCCAGCGCCATCTTGCAGGCGCTGTCGAGCAGCGACTCGACGGTCTGGTCAAAGTCGGCAGAAAAGCGCAGGCGTTTTTCATCGGCTTTCTCCAGCACCTTCGCCAGCGCCGCGCGGCGCTGCTCCAGCGGGCACTGGCGAAGGTCCATGCCGTTGAGGTACGGCAGGTCGAACAGGTAGTAGAGGATCTGCTCGTCGCGGGCCTGGTCGAAGGCATTTTGCAGGGCCTGGAAATCCGCCACGCCATGTTCGTTGGCCACCACCATCTCGCCATCGAGCCAGGCCGATTGCACGCCGAGCTTGGCCAGGGCCTTGGCCTGTTTGGGCAGCTTGGCGGTCCAGTCATGGCCGTTGCGGGTGAACAGGCGCACCGCGTCGCCGTCGATGCGGGCGAGGATGCGGTAACCGTCGAATTTCACTTCGTAGCGCCAGTCGCCCTCGGGCGGAGTTTCCACCAGGGTCGCCAGCTCCGGCTTGAGCGAATCGGGCAGGGCGGCTTTCCTGGCGCCGCTGAGTTCGGTTTTGCTCGCGGGCCTGGTCTTGCTTGTGGCTTTGCTCGTCGCGGCCTTGGGTTTGCGCGCGATCAGCGTACGTTCGCTGAGCACGCTGTCCGGTTCGGCCTCGAGGATGTCGTAGTCCGCCTGCGGGCGCGCCTGGGCATCGTCGGACTTGATCAGCAGCCACTGCTCCTGCTTGCCGGCCAGGTGGGTGCGAAACAGGTTCCAGATCCCCGAGAGTTTCTCGCCCTGCAGGCGAAAGCGCAGCTTGCCCTTGGCATAGGCCGTGTGCGGATCTTCTTCGGGGATCCACACACCACGGTCCCAGACAATCACGTCACCGGCGCCATAATGGCCTTCGGGGATTTGCCCTTCGAAGTTGGCGTAGTCCAGAGGGTGGTCTTCGACGTGCACGGCCAGGCGCCGGACCTTTGGGTCCAGCGACGGGCCCTTGGGGATGGCCCAGCTTTTCAGGGTACCGTCCAGCTCCAGGCGAAAGTCGTAGTGCAGGTGGCTGGCGTCGTGTTTCTGGATGCAGTATTGCAGGGCATGGGCGGTTTCTTTGCCTCGGACAGGGTTTCCAGCCGGCTCCGGTGTGGCGTCGAAATTGCGCTTGCGCGCGTACTCCTGCAACGGCTTGGCCATGGCGGTGTCCTGCGGCTTTTGGACGGGTCCTAAGCATTGGGATTGGGCGGCAGGGCTGGGAGTTCAATCGGCTTTTGTTCGAGGTGGGGCTGCTGCGCACCCCATCGCCGGCAAGGCCGGCTCCCACAGAATTCGAGTGCGCCGCTATCCTGTGGGAGCCGGCCTTGCCGGCGATCGACCGCGAAGCGGTCGCCGTATCAGCCCTGTTTCTTGATAATCGCCTCACTGATGCTCGCCGGCGCTTCGGCGTACTTGGTGAACTCCATGGTGTAGCTGGCGCGGCCCTGGGTCATGGAGCGCATCTGGGTGGAGTAACCGAACATCTCGCCCAATGGCACCTCGGCGCGTACCACTTTGCCCGCCGGGGTCTCGCCGCCTTCCTGGATCATCCCGCGCCGGCGACTCAGGTCACCCATGATGTCGCCCTGGTACTCCTCGGGAGTCACCACTTCGACTTTCATCACCGGCTCCAGCAGCACCGCGCCGCCTTTTTGCGCCAGTTGCTTGGTGGCCATTGACGCCGCGACCTTGAAGGCCATTTCGTTGGAGTCGACGTCGTGGTACGAGCCATCGAACACCGTGGCCTTGAGGCCAATCAGCGGATAGCCGGCCAGCACGCCGTTCTGCATCTGCTCTTCGATACCTTTCTGGATCGCCGGGATGTACTCGCGCGGCACTACGCCGCCGACCACTTCGTTGACGAATTCCAGGCCCTCTTTGCCTTCCTCGCCCGGGGCGAAGCGGATCCAGCAGTGGCCGTACTGGCCGCGCCCGCCAGACTGGCGAACGAACTTGCCTTCGATCTCGCAGGTGTTGCGGATCTTCTCGCGGTAGGCCACCTGGGGCTTGCCGATATTGGCCTCGACGCCGAACTCGCGGCGCATGCGGTCGACGATGATGTCCAGGTGCAATTCGCCCATGCCGGAGATGATGGTCTGCGCGGTCTCTTCATCGGTGCGCACCCGGAACGACGGGTCTTCCTGGGCCAGCTTGCTCAGGGCGATGCCCATTTTCTCCTGGTCGGCCTTGGTCTTCGGCTCGACCGCCACCGAGATCACCGGGTCCGGGAAGTCCATGCGTTCGAGGATGATCGGCTGGTTGATGTCGCACAGGGTGTCGCCGGTAGTGACGTCCTTCATGCCGATCAGCGCGGCGATGTCGCCGGCGCATACGTCCTTGATCTCGGCGCGCTGGTTGGCGTGCATCTGCACCATGCGGCCGATGCGTTCCTTCTTGCCCTTGACCGAGTTGAGCACGGCGTTGCCGGAGCTGAGCACGCCGGAGTAGACCCGGGCGAAGGTCAGGGTACCGACGAAGGGGTCGGTGGCGATCTTGAACGCCAGCGCCGAGAACGGTTCGTTGTCGTCAGCGTGGCGCTCCAGGTGCTTGTCTTCGTGGTCCGGGTCGGTGCCGTTGATCGCCGGGATTTCCGACGGCGCCGGCAGGTAGTCGATGACCGCGTCGAGCATCAGCGGCACGCCCTTGTTCTTGAATGACGAGCCGCAGATCGCCGGCACGATCTGGTTGGCCAGGGTACGTTGGCGCAGGCCGGCCTTGATCTGTTCGTTGCTCAGCTCCTGGCCGTTGAGGTACAGCTCCATGAACTCGTCATTGGCCTCGGCAGCAGCTTCGATCATGTGCGCGCGCCACTCGTTGGCAAGCTCGAACATGTCGGCCGGAATCTCTTCTTCGCGGTAGCTGGTGCCCTGGTCGTCTTCGTTCCAGTAGATGGCCTTCATCTTCACCAGGTCGATCTGCCCGGCGAAGTGCTCCTCGGCGCCGATCGACAGCTGGATCGGCACCGGGTGGTGACCCAGGCGCTGGTCGATCTGCTTGACCACGCGCAGAAAATCCGCGCCCTGGCGGTCCATCTTGTTGACGTAGGCCAGGCGCGGCACATGGTACTTGTTGGCCTGGCGCCAGACCGTCTCCGATTGCGGCTCGACGCCGTCGGCGCCGCTGAACACCACCACCGCGCCGTCGAGCACGCGCAGCGAGCGCTCCACCTCGATGGTGAAATCGACGTGGCCGGGGGTGTCGATGATATTGAAGCGGTACTTGTCGGCGAACTGTTTGCTTGAGCCCTGCCAGAACGCCGTGGTCGCCGCCGAGGTGATGGTGATGCCGCGCTCCTGCTCCTGGGCCATCCAGTCCATGGTCGCGGCGCCGTCGTGCACCTCGCCCATCTTGTGGTTGACCCCGGTGTAAAACAGGATGCGTTCGGTGGTCGTGGTCTTGCCGGCGTCAACATGGGCGACGATGCCGATGTTGCGGTACAGCTCGATGGGGGTGGTGCGCGCCATGAGGGGTCACCTGTGTGTGATGCGGATGAAGAGGGTACTCCCAAGGTAGCAGAAGTGCGCCGGCTTGCACGGCGCGGCATGGCTGAACAGGCTTCATCCATGGCCTGAGTAACCATCGGTTGTAAAGCCAGTGGTGCTGACGCTTAATCGTTCTATTCGATGCCTGCTGGAGTACGACAATGCCGCTGGAAAAATCCGTGAACGCCTGGTGCCAGAGCCATCCGCTGATCGCCGAACTGGTGGCGTTGCGCCCGACCAGCTGGTTCAACCCGGCCCTGGCGCCGAGCGCCGAAGCCCTGGGTGATGTGGCGCTGAGCGCTGAAGATATTCACGAGGCCAGCGCCAGGCTCGAACGCTTTGCCCCGTTCATCGCCTCGGCCTTCCCCGAGACCGCAGCCGTTGCCGGCATCATCGAATCGCCGTTGTTGCCGCTGCATGCCCTGCAGGCGGTGCTCTGTGCCGAACAGCAACTGCCGCCAACCGGCGCCCTGTGGCTCAAGGCCGACAACCTGCTGCCGATTTCCGGCTCGATCAAGGCCCGCGGCGGCATCTATGAAGTGCTCAAGCACGCCGAAGACCTGGCCCTGGCCGGTGGCCTGCTGCAGCCGGGCGACAGCTACGCCAAGCTCGACAGCGATCAGGCCCGGGCCTTTTTTAGCCGGTACAGTGTGGCGGTCGGCTCCACCGGCAACCTGGGCCTGTCGATCGGCATCATCAGTGCGCGCCTGGGCTTCAAGGCCACGGTGCACATGTCCGCCGATGCCCGCCAGTGGAAGAAGGATCGCCTGCGCGCCTGCGGTGTCGAGGTGCGTGAGTACAGCGCCGACTACAGCGTGGCGGTGGAGCAGGGGCGCCAGGAGGCCGAGGCCGACCCGCACTGCCATTTTGTCGATGATGAAAACTCGCTGAACCTGTTCCTCGGTTACGCCGTGGCGGCCGAGCGCCTGCAGCGCCAGCTGGCAGCGCAGGGCATACAGGTCGACGCCGAGCATCCGCTGTTCGTCTACCTGCCCTGTGGCGTCGGCGGTGGCCCTGGCGGCGTGGCCTTCGGTCTCAAGCATATCTTCGGCGATGCGGTGCATTGCCTGTTCGCCGAGCCGACCCATTCACCGTGCATGTTCCTTGGCGTGTACACCGGCTTGCACGACGGTGTGTCGGTGTATGACTTCGGCATCGACAACCAGACTGCCGCCGACGGCCTGGCGGTGGGGCGGCCCTCGGGCTTTGTCGGGCGCTCGCTACAGCGCCTGATCGACGGCTACTACACCGTCAGCGATGCCACCCTGTACCGCCAGCTCGCACAAATGCAGGCGTGTGAAGGCATCGAGCTGGAACCGTCGGCACTGGCCGGGCTGGCGGGCATGTTCAGCGTGTTGCAAGAGCAGCAAGGCTACCGTCAGCGTCTGGGTCTGAGCGATGAGCGCATGGCCCGCGCCACCCACCTGGTCTGGGGCACCGGCGGCAGCATGGTGCCGCGCGACGAGATGGACCGCTACCTGGCCAAGGGCCGCGCCGTGCTGGCCGGCAATTGAGCATGCTCAACCTGCCCGATCGGCTCGGCACCCGCTTGAGCGGCGCCCAGTTCGCCAACCTGCACACCTTCCTCGCGGTCGCCCGGCACCTGAGCTTCAGCCTGGCGGCGCAGGAGCTGTGCCTGACCGCCAGCGCCGTCAGCCATCGTATCGCCCGCCTGGAGCAGGCCCTGGCGCTACGCCTGTTCGAACGCCTGACCCGGCGCATCCGCCTGACCGTCGAAGGCGAGCGGCTCTATCAGGTGCTGCAAGGCTTCGAAGCGCAACTGCAGGAAGCCCTGCAGCCTTCGACGCAGGAAGTCAGCGGATCCCTGAGCCTCTATGTGCGGCCTTCGGTGGCCCAGCACTGGCTGGTGCCGCGCCTGGCGGATTTTCAGCAGCGCTATCCGCAGGTCAGCCTGGACATACGCACCGGCAACGACCCGGTGGATTTTCGCACCCGGCCGGTGGACCTGGCCTTGCTGTATGGCGACGGCGAGTTTCCGGGGCTGGTCAGCCAATTGTTGATGGACGAGCGGGTCGCCCCGGTGTGCAGCCCGAAGTACGCCGAACGCCACGGCCTGATCGGCCACCCCGAGCGTCTGGCCCAGTGCACCTTGCTGCACGATGCCCTGGCCTGGGAACACGCCGCCTTTGATGCCGAGTGGCAACGCTGGGCCCGCGAGCAGGGCGTGCAGCAGCACCTGCCCGCCAGCCACCTGACCTTCGACCGCTCCGACCTGTGCAGCGCCGCCGCCAGCCATCATGCCGGTGTGGCCATGGGGCGCCAGCGCCTGGTGCAGCCGTTGCTTGATCAAGGCGCGCTGATCCTGCCCCTGGTCGGCTTCAGCCAGACGCCGGGGCAGGGCTATTACCTGGTGCATCCGCCGCACGATCCTTTGCCGCTGCGCTTGCGGGTGATGATTGAGTGGTTGCAGGGGTGTGTGCTCAGCTGACCTCGGCCGTCGTGCACAGGCGTGCCAATGGCGTGAGCTCGCGGGCAAAATGTTCGATCGCCAGCACATAGCCGTGGCTGCCGAAGCCGGCCAGCACTGCCTTGGCCACCAGCGACACATAGGAGTGGTGGCGGAAGGCTTCACGGCGGTGGACGTTGGAGATGTGCACCTCGATCACCGGCACCTCGGCGGCAATCAAGGCGTCATGAATCGCCACCGAAGTATGGGTCCAGGCCCCGGGGTTGATGACAATCCCGGCGACCCGGCCCCGGGCCTGGTGAATCCAGTCGATCAGCTGGCCTTCGTGGTTGGTCTGCTGGAATTCCAGCTTCAGTTCCAGCCGGCTGGCCGCCTGCTGGCAGAGGCTTTCGACATCGGCCAGGGTCTCGCGGCCGTAGACCTCCGGTTGGCGCAGGCCGAGCATGTTCAGGTTGGGGCCGTTGAGCACGAGCAGGGTTTTCATGGTGCAGGTTTCCAGTCAGGGGGTTGGCGCACAGGGCGTCGTAGGCGGGTACAAAGGGCTCAGAGGCTGGCGGTGTGGACGATCTGGCCGCTGCGCGCGGCGCTGCTGATGGCTTCGACGATCTGCAAATTGCGCAGACCGTCACGCACGGTTACCAGCGGTTGTTGCTCGCCGCGAATCACCTGGCAGAAGTGCGCCAGCTGGCGGGCCAGCGGGTCGGCGTTTTGCCGCGGCGCCACGGCAGTGCTGAAGGGCTTCCACCACGAGCGCTCGGCCCGCTGCTCGTAGAACTTCAGGCGCATGGTCGGGATTGACAGCGTGCCCTGGGTGCCGCTGATCACGTAGCAGTCTTCGTCGGCGTAGCTGGGGTAATCGGGGTTCTCCCGTGCGGTCTGTTCCCAGCTGCGGGCGCAGGCGGCGGTGTCGGACAGCATGAAAGTGCCCAGGGCGCCGCTGGCAAAGCGCAGGCTGATGGCGACGCTGTCCTCGACGGCAAAGCCGCGGGTGGTGCTGGAAGCCTGGGCCTGCACGGCGACGATCTCGCCGCACAGCGAACGCAGGTTGCCGATTTCGTGGATCATGTTGATCAACACTGGCCCGCCACCGATCTGGCGGCGCCAGGGCGCAGCGTCGAAATAGTCGTCGGGTTTGTAGAACAGCGCGCTGCCCATGACCGCCACCAGCTTGCCGAGCAGGCCCTCGTCGATCACTTCGCGGGCCTTGGCGAGGATCGCACTGTGGGCGCGATGATGGCCGACCAGCAGCCGCGCCCCGGTTTGCTCGGCGATGGCCAGCAGGCGCTTGCCTTCCTCCAGGGTGTGGGCCACGGGTTTTTCGATCAGCGCGGCGACACCGTGTTCAACGCAGGCCAAGGCGCCTTCGACATGCAGGTGATTGGGCGTGGCCAGGATCACGCCGTCCGGGCGTTGCTCGGCGAACAACTGCTCAAGGCAAGGGTAGAGGGCAACGCCGTGGGCGGCAGCCAATTCGGCGGCGGCCGGGGCCGGGTCGACCAGGGCGGCCAGATCGCACTCGGCGCTGGCCTGGATCAGTTCGATATGCCGGCGGCCGATCAGGCCGGCACCGGCGACGGCAATACGGATCTTGTGCATGGCGCTCTCATTATTGTTATGCGGACCGCGACAGCGGTTTTGTGAGAGGCTAATAAAAAAATCCCAGGAGATAATCGGGCCAGATGAAGATTCAGAATGCGCTACTAGCGAATAATGAACCGCTGTTGCGCGACCTGCAGTTGTTCTGCGAAGTGGCGCGGCGTTCCAGCTTCATCGCCGCGGCTACCGAGATCGGCCTGTCGCCGGCCCACGTCAGCAAGCGCATCGCCACCCTCGAGACGTTGCTCGGGGTCAAGCTGTTCAACCGCACCACGCGGCGGGTGAACATCACCAGCGATGGCGAGGCGGCGTTCATCTGGGCGCAGAAGATTCTCGAGAACGTCGAGTCGATGCTCGAGGCGTTGTCCGGGACCCACAGCGAGCCGCGCGGCACCTTGCGCATCAGCACCAGCCTGCGCCTGGGCCGTGAGCACATCGCGCCGATCCTGTCGCTGTTGCGCAAGCGTTATCCGACCCTGGATATCTGGCTGGAGCTGCTCGACCGGCGGGTTGACCTGATTGGCGAAAATTTCGATATCGACATTCGCGTCGGTGAGGTGCAGGAAAAACACCTGATCGCCCATCGCATTGCCGAGAACAAGCGGGTGCTGGCGGCATCGCCGGAGTACCTGGCCCGGCGCGGCCCGGTGCGGGTACCGGCGGAACTGGCCCAGCATGATTGCTTGCTGTTTCGCAGCCGCGACGATCGTTTCGGCGTGTGGCGGCTGGTTGGCCCGGGCGGGCCGGAAACGGTCAAGGTTACCGGGCCCATGGCCGCCAACCACAGCGATATCGTGCGCCAGTGGGCCATGGACGGGCACGGCATCATCATGGCCTCGTATTGGGACGTGGCTGGCAGCTTGCAGGAGGGCTCATTGCTGAGGGTGCTGCCGGCGTATCACCAGCCTGCGGATGTCTGGGCGGTGACGGCGGCGCGTTCGAGCAGTTCGGCGAAGGTGCGCAGTTGCGTGGCGTTCTTGCGTGAGCAACTGGCTGAGGGGCCGTTTGCGTTGGCGGTGGGCGGGTGAGGGCGCATTTGGCAGGACAGGCCTAATCGCTGGCAAGCCAGCTCCCACAGGTGCCACAGAACTGTGGGAGCCGGACTTGCCGGCGATGGGCTGCGAAGAGCAGCCCCGGGTACTCAATCGCCGGCCTGCACCTGCAGCATCCATTGCCCGTCAACCTCACGCACCAGGCCGCTGGCCAGGAACAACGGCAGCAAGCGATTGTGCAGCTGCGGTTCGACGAAGCCTTTCACTGCCGTCAGGTCCAGCGCACCCAGCGCCGGCAGGTCGGCCTTGGTGTACGAGAGCCAGGCTTTCTTCAACGCATTGAGCACATCGCTGCCCGCCGTGTTGGCAAAGCGGCGGTTGAGGGTCTGGCCGTCGAGGACGAAGGTATGCTGGTACTCGTAGCCCGTTTCGTCACCGCTGCTGGTGCGGCAGCGGATGCAGGTGCACGGACCATCACCGAAGGCTTTGCCCAGGTAGTTGTTGAAATCCACCACGGGCTTGAGCCCCAGGCGCTTGTCGACCTCGAACATGTCCGAGGTCAGGTTCTGTTCAGCACTCAATGTCATTCCTCTGACAGGTTTTTACCGGGGGGCACAATACCAGCCGGGGCGGGCCGAGGGTACCTTCGTGCGTCGCCTCGTCGAAGGGCGCGGGCTTTTTCCGTGCTGCTCCATTACCCTATGCGCCCGTGAGCGTCAGCAGACGCCGATAGAATTGTCGTTGGAGTTCGACCATGTACAACTACACAGCCACCGTGACCGTCAGCGACGACCTGCATGCAGACGTTGAAGCCGTGGAAAACGTTGCGATTCGGGTGGGTCTTGAAGCCGTTACCGAGTCGCTGAAGAAGGTCCACTTTGTCGGTGCCCTGGCCGCTCCGGACAAGGCGACGCACATCTGCGTGACCCTCGACAACGGCCTGAGCTACTACGGCCCGATCGTTAACGGCCATGCCGAGCTGGAAGGCGGCTGGATCGCCTTTGAATGCGACATGCTTACTCCGCAAGAACTGGGCCTGTAATCCGTTGGGCTACAGCACAGCAGCCCAGAACAACCCGGCCAGGTACAAGGCCACGCCGAACACCCCATGAGCCAGCAGGCTGCGGCCCCGCGCCGCATTTGGCTTGGGGGTTTTCGAGGCGAAGAAGCCCGCGCCCATGCCGGGCTGCATGATCAGGTAGGGCGCCGCTACGGTCGCCAGGCCAAGCACGAACGCCGGCACAAAGCGTGGCTGCTGCGCCCACTCCAGCCCACAGAGGGCGAGCAGCAACGCGGCGAAAATCACCCCGATGGTGTAATGCGCACTCCAGCCAATCAGCCGTTCATTGGCCAGTGCCGGCGCCTTGGCGATGCTCTGATGGGTGAACTGCCCCTGTGGCATATGGCCGATCCAGCGTCCGACCAAACCCCAATTCGGCCCAGCCATGCCCAGCACGCGCTGCTGGAACAGCGACCAGAGGTCGGCCAGGGCGGTGGCCGTCAGGCCAATCAGTACCGCTAGGGTTAATCCTTCAAGCATGGCGTGCTCCAGTTGTCTTCATTCAATAGATTGATTGAATGATTGGCCAATGCTACCTTCCTGTCAATGACCGATATGAAAACCCAGCAGCACCAGCACATCGCCGAACTGGCGCGGACCCTTGGCCACGCCCATCGCCTCAACCTGCTCGAACAGATCGCCGCCGGCGAGCTTGCCGTCGAGCAACTGGCCCAGCAGTGCGAGCTGTCGGTGGCCAATGCTTCCCAGCATCTGCAGCACTTGCGTCGCGCCGGCTTCGTGCAGACCCGCCGCGATGGCAAGCGTGTGTTCTACCGGCTCAGTCCCGGGCCGATCCCGCAAGTGCTGGCGGCGCTCGGCCAGTTGGCGGCGTTCAACCGCGCGGCGATCCGTGAGCTGATGAGCGATAGCGTGAGCGCGCCCGAGCACCTGGAGGCGATCAGCAGGGAAGAGCTGCTGGAGCGTTTGCAGGATCACAGCGTGACCCTGCTCGATGTGCGCCCGGCCGAGGAGTTTGCCCAGGGGCATTTGCCGGGGGCGATCAACATTCCCTTCACTGAACTGCAGCAGCGCCTGGGCGAGTTGCCGGCCAGCCACGAAGTGGTCGCGTATTGCCGCGGGCCCTGGTGCGTGTTTTCCCGTGATGCGGTGACGGCCCTGAAAGCCGGGGGCTTCAGGGCGCGGCACTATCTTCAGGGTGTCGAACAGTGGCCGGGGCTACTGCAGGACTAGCCCAGCTCGGCGAGGCAGCGTTCGAGGATGTCCAGGCCCTCTTCGAACACTTCAGGCTCGATGGTCAGTGGCGCCAACAAACGGATGATGTGCCGGGCCCTGCCGCTGGGCATCAGCAGCAGGCCGGCGCTCCTGGCCGCTGCCAACAGCTGCGCCAGCTGCTCGGTGGCCGGTGTGCCGTCGGCCTTGAGCAGTTCGATGCCGCGCATGGCCCCGGTGCCGGTCAGGCGGCCCAGGTAAGGCGAGAGCTTGCTGGCCTGCCAGCGCTCGAAGCGGCTGACCAGTGCGGCTTCCTGGCGTTCGCCCCAGGTCGAAAGGTTGGCGTCGCTCATTTCATCCAGGGTCGCCAGGGCCGCCGCACACGCCATCGGGTTGCCGGAGTAGGTGCCGCCAAGGCCGCCTTTGGGCAGGTTGTCGACCAGCGCCTTGCGGCCGACCACTGCGCCCAGCGGCATGCCGCCGGCGATGCTCTTGGCCAGCAACAGCAGGTCCGGCTCGATGCCCAGGCGCGGGAAGGCGAAGCGCTGGCCGGTGCGGCCAAACCCCGACTGGATCTCATCGACGATGATCAGGATGCCGTGCTGGTCACAGAAGCTGCGCAAGGCTTTGGCGAAGTCTGGTTCCATTGCCAGGAAGCCGGCTTCACCCTGCACCGGTTCGAAGATGAATGCAGCCACATCGTTGACGTCGATCTCGACGCTGAACAGCCGCGCCAAAGCCTGAAGCGCCTGCTCGCTGCTGACGCCGGTGTCCCGGCTGGGGTAGGGCAGGTGATACACCGGCCCCGGCAACACGCCGACCCGCTGCTTGTAGGGCGCAACCTTGCCGTTAAGGTTGAGGGTCGCCAGGGTGCGGCCATGGAAGCCGCCGTCGAAGGCGATGATCGCGGTCTTGCCGGTGGCACCGCGGGCGATCTTCAGGGCGTTTTCTGCCGCTTCCGCACCGCTGTTGGTGAGCATGCCGCTGAGCGGGTAGGACACCGGTACGAACTGCGCCAGGCGGTTCATCAATTCGAGGTAGGGTTCATGCCCGGCGGCGTTGAAAGCGTAGTGAGTCAGACGCGTGGCCTGCTGCTGGATGGCGGCGACAATCCGCGGGTGACAATGGCCCAGGTTCAACACGCCAATGCCGCCAACGAAATCAATATAACGTTTGCCGTCGGTGTCCCAGACTTCCGCGTTTTTACCGTGGGACAGTGTAATAGGGTGAACTACGGAAATAGACTGGCTGATAGTTTCGTGACTCATTTACCCGTGCCCTCGCTGCAGTTTCTTATTATCTAAGCGAGGCACGGTAATTGAGTGCAAACGAAATAAAGGATTGCAATCATTCCTTCAAGTCGGGAACTTGCCCGGCCACACGTACACGTGCGGCAATCCACTCGACAAAGGCACGTACCTTGGGCACCTCGGCAGCATGCTCGGCATGGGCGATGAAGTGCGAGCCTTCACTGGTTTTGGGGTGGTTCCAGGGGATCACCAGTTTGCCCTCGGCCAGCTCTTCGGCCACCAGGTAGCGCGGGATCAGGGCGATGCCGCAGCCGGCCTGGGCGGCGCGGATGCACATGTAGAAGGTGTCGAAGCGCGGGCCGTGGTAGCTGTTCTGCGTGTGCAGGCCCTGGCCGAGGAACCACTCGTGCCAGGCCTCGGGCCGCGAGGTGCACTGCAGCAGGCGGTGTTCGGTGAGCGATTCGGCGCTGTCGAAACGCTGTCGGGCCAGCAGCTCCGGCGCGCACACCGGCACCACCTGCTCCTTGAACAGCTCGATGCAGGTTGCCCCGGGCCAGGTGCCCTGGCCGAAAAAGAAGGCGATGTCGGCCTTGGCCTGGACCAGGTCGAAGGGCTCCAGTTCGTTACGAATGTCCAGGTGGATTCGCGGATGGCGCTCGCCGAAACCCTTGAGGTTGGGCACCAGCCAGCGCTCGCCGAAGGTCGGCTGGGTGGCAATGCGCAGCACCTCGGTTTCGCCGCCGTAGCTGAGGATGTAGCGGCTGGACATGTCCAGTTGCACCAGGATCTTGTTCACCTCGGCCAGGTACAGGGCGCCGGCCGGGGTCAGGTGCAGGCGCCGGCGGATACGCTGGAACAGCGGGTGCGAGAGCATCTCTTCAAGCTGCGCGACCTGCTTGCTCACCGCGCTCTGGGTCAGGTGCAGCTCTTGCGCGGCGCGGGTAAAGCTCAGGTGCCGGGCGGCGGCTTCGAAGCACTGCAGGGCGGTGGTGGAGGGCATCAGGCGTTTGGACATGGGCGGGATCAACCGGGCGAAAAAGAGATAAGGTCATTCCGTTACGGAATCATGTGCTTCTAAAAGGTCGTTTGTGAGCAGCGGCCCTATAGATTAATACTGACCTGCATCAATGATTTCAACCCGTATCCGCTGTAGGAGAATAATAAGATGGTTGCTGAACTACTTACCCGTTTGGGCGTGCCCGAAAGTTTATATAACGGCGGCACTCATGCTGTTTTTACGCCCATCGACGGCAGCCAGATCGCAGCGCTTACCCTGGAGAGCAAAGAGGCGGTCACCCGCCGAATCGACGCCGCCCATGCGGCCTTTTTGCACTGGCGCGATGTGCCGGCGCCGCGCCGTGGCGAACTGGTGCGCCTGTTTGGCGAAGTGCTGCGCAAGCACAAGGCCGAACTCGGTGAACTGGTGTCGATCGAAGCCGGCAAGATCACCCAGGAAGGCCTGGGCGAAGTGCAGGAAATGATCGATATCTGCGACTTCGCCGTCGGTCTGTCGCGTCAGTTGTACGGCCTGACCATCGCCTCCGAGCGCCCGGGCCACCACATGCGTGAAACCTGGCATCCGCTGGGGGTGGTCGGGGTGATCAGCGCTTTCAACTTCCCGGTCGCGGTCTGGGCCTGGAACACCACCCTGGCACTGGTGTGTGGCAACGCCGTGGTGTGGAAGCCGTCGGAGAAAACCCCGCTGACCGCGCTGGCCTGCCAGGCGCTGTTCGAAAAAGCCCTGAAAGCCTTTGG